>NC_012914.1:1912500-2180000 GCF_000023585.1 Paenibacillus sp. JDR-2
ATGCACTGCTGTTCTCCAAAATGTTCAAAAAGCTAAAAGGAGTACCTCCAAAGTTGTATAAATAGCAGGGTAATTCAGACATTATGCCATATTTACCTTCCATGCGGACATAGGCTGTCCCATTCAGACGTACTATAATGAGCCTATACGTTAAGAGGAGGTTGTAAGTATGCTTTATACGGCAAGACAAGAAAGATACGAATCGATGACATATAACCGCTGCGGAAAGAGCGGATTGAAGCTCTCTGCGATCTCGCTCGGACTTTGGCACAATTTTGGCGGAATTGATAAGTATGAGAATGGCAGGGCGATGGTTAGAAGGGCATTTGATCTGGGCATCACGCATTTTGACCTGGCGAACAATTACGGGCCGCCACCGGGATCGGCAGAAGAGTCATTCGGGCGTATGTTGAAGGATGATTTGAGTCCTTACCGGGACGAGTTGATTATCTCGACGAAAGCGGGATATTACATGTGGCCTGGACCTTACGGGGAATGGGGTTCCAAGAAAAGCCTCGTATCCAGTCTGGATCAAAGTTTGAAGCGGATGGGGGTTGATTACGTTGATATTTTCTATCACCACCGTCCTGACCCGGATACACCTCTAGAGGAAACGATGGCTGCGCTGGATATGATCGTCCGTCAAGGTAAGGCGCTGTATGTGGGTATCTCCAACTATAGACCGGAACAAACTCGAGAAGCGTCTCGCATCTTGAAGCAATTGGGCACTCCCTGTGTGATCCATCAGCCGAATTACTCCATGATGTCAAGATGGATAGAGGATGGCCTGCAGGAAGTTCTCGAGGAGGAGGGAATCGGATCGATCGTATTCTCGCCGCTTGAGAAAGGAATTCTTACTGACCGGTATTTGAATGGCATTACTTCTGACTCCCGTGCAGCGGGACCAAGCGTATTCTTACGTCCCGAGGATATCAACGAGACGCGTCTTGCGAAAGTCAAAGAATTGAACAAATTAGCCTTGGAAAGAGGGCAGAAACTGTCCCAGATGGCATTAGCTTGGGTTCTACGCGGCGGCCGGGTCACTTCTGCGTTAATTGGCGCCAGCAAAGTGGAACAGATTGAAGATGCCGTCGGCGCACTCGCGAATGCATCATTTTCTCAAGAAGAGTTGGATCGGATCGAGAACATTTTAAAATAAGTGAATCGGTATGATCCTTTATTTAATAATTGAATCTGTAAATATGGTATAAACGTCTTCGCAGACTGTTACGTTAACGAAGAACGACAGCTATAAAGACACCTAAGCAGCGCTAATTAATAGGCTGCTTTTTTTATTGGGAGTTTCGTCAAATATTGCCGATAATAGTAACATACATAGATTTGAAAAGGAGTATTATCAATATGAAAGCTATGGCTATAATAAGAGATTCTAGCTTTGAAAGCACTGAAGAACAGAGACTTAGTATTAGTTCTTTTTCTCAATCTGAAAACATTAATATAGCCTATTGGTATCAGATTTTTGAGGACAATTACAACGACATTTATGATACGCTACCAAAATTAGATGCAGTAATTGTAACTAAGGTGTCAAGAATTTCTAATGAGATAAAAACGCTTGATGAATTTAAGAAGATGCTAAATAAAAATGGAGTAAAATTAATATCGATGTTTAGTTAGTTTGAAGGAGACTTTCACAATAAGCTATCGCTGTACTTTAGCTCGACTCCCAACCAATCGCAACTGATGGAGGATTATTGGTTCAAATCATGCAAAAATCAGCCTCAAAAGAAGAAGCCGTGCAGTGGGTGCTGGATGATATCGGGGTGAGTCGTGTCGCTGTCGCTGGCCTACCCTAATACCGATTTCGGACCGCATCAGGCGGACTTACTGGAAGGTGTTCTTTAATTCGTTGCTTGTTGCTTGAGCAAAGTAACATCCTTACTGTTGGCGTCCTTATCATCGAAAGATGCGCGGAAAGTCGGGAGCAGCTGATCCGCTACCCATTTATGCTTTTCGACTGAACCATTACCAATAAAGATCTCGATATAGTATGTCTTCTCAGGCAAGCGGAGGATCCAGAATTGAGAGTACGTAACGGAGAACGGTTCATTATGGCCGGCCACAAAACCGATGAAACTGCCGTCGTTCGTCTTCAACGTACGCTTCTGAACCGTAAACCAGGACGTATGGATTTGCTTCTTCAGTTGCTCCAACGCTTCGTCATCCGTCAATGGCTTCCCGCCGTCATCCGTCCATATCGTAACATTGAAACTAGTGTTTGGATTCGCATTTAACGATCCACTCCAGTTCCAGGCTCCCGGATGGGTCTCGAATCCAAACCAACTTGCGGGAGTTGGTTCGCCTGGGTTATAAAGCGGTGCCGCGATCGACCAGCTATCCTTACTGCTGCCTATACGATGCTTGCCATCGACCAGAATATCAGCCGCTCTCGTAATACGAATCGTCTTATTCTTGCTGTCAAACTTTACTGCGGCTTCAAGTGATTCGGCAAAAACCCGCAACGGAACCATGAATGAGCCTTGCTTCTCTACCGCCGGCTGAGGTAGTTTTACAACTTTTCCGCCCACTTGCGCTTCCAGCGCGCCAAGTTTTACTAAAGCACTGTAATCCCGATACGATTTGCTATTCAATGTGAAAGACTTTTCATGGGCACTATTGAAAAATTGAATTGTCAGCTCGAACGCGTTCATTAGCACTCTAACCGGTATCATTGTGACGCCTTTTGTTTCATACATTTCTTGAACCTTTATTTCTTTGCCATTCACTAAAGCGGTATCGCTGCCCTGCTTCAGCTCAATCTCTATTCCTGCAGATTGAGCGTTGGCAGCACTTGTCACCAACGGATAAGCAGACAGCCCTCCCATTAACAGGGACACGTTAAAAATAACTGCCACCAAACTAGAAATTCCGTATTTCTTCCATTGCTGCGGCATAATTTTCAGGTGCATTATAAAGCCTACCTCCTCTTTTTCAACTTCAAAAAACTGTAAATATAGTAAAATGTTTTTACTCATTCTACTATAGTTTGGTATTAAATGTATATAACACTTCTTTATGCATATACGTCTATTGCTAACTCGTCCCTTTTTATAATAAGTCTGGTCACCTATGTCTTGAATTTGGGATCACACGTTCTTTATAATAGATCTATAATGATGATTTAGTGGAGGAGACATATGTTTCAATCTTCAATGAAACTTGATGTCGTACGATTAATTGGTAAAGAACGAGCTATAGAGCAATTAAAGTTCCTGGTTGTGCAGCAAATTAGAGCAGCCGGCGAAGAGGAAATGAATTATAGCCGATCAATTTCTGAGACTGAACAGGATTTAATAGTAGCTGCTATACCAAAGTAATTAAATAAACGGTCGGTAGTCCTAAGGGGCTTGCCGACCGTTTTATTTATTCATTAAGGCTAACGCATAATGTACATTTTTTCTGGATTGCTTTTGTTAAAGTAAAGGGCAGTTTAGAGCAAGTCTTATTCATACAAGCGAAACATGTTAGACTAAAAGGGTTCTAAATGTATTTCATGAAGGAGAGTTTGACAATGATCATTCAATTCATTCGTTATAGGTAATGTAAGGTGCAGATCACATAACCCGGCAATTTTGACAAAATGGCTAGGGTTTATTTGACTGTACCTTTTTTCATTCACCTATTATGAATGAGAGGGTGCTTCTTTGTGTTCCAAAAAAGCAAAAAGTTAATTAATGCTGCGGTATTTGAAAAGCATCAAGATATATTTAGATGTCCAATGTGTAAAAAACCAATGAAAGTCATCCATTTACAAAGTTTAGTATGCAGCAATCAACACTGTTTTGATATAGCAAAGCAAGGATATGTGAACTTATTATCCCGAGGTATTAGTACGAAGTATGATAAAAAAATTTTCGAGTACAGAAGATTAATCAGCAAAGATGGTTTATTTAATCCCTTATATGGCACGGTAAGTCGGATTATAATGAATCACCATTCAAGCCATGAACCGGTAAGGATTTTAGATGCAGGTTGTGGAGAGGGGTCACACTTAAATAACATACAAACCGAAATAAATCGAATAAAACCTTTGGATCTATTGGCTATAGGAATTGATATTTCAAAAGAGGGAATTAGTTTTGCAGCAGCAGGAAATTCAAATTCTATCTGGTGTGTCGCGGATATTGCAAACTGCCCCTTTTCAAGTCAAAAGTTCAAATTCATTTTGAACATCCTTTCACCAGCCAATTATTCAGAATTTCAGAGATTATTAAGTGATCATGGTTTGGTGATTAAAGTCGTTCCTGATCAGGACTATTTAAAAGAATTAAGAGAAATCCTTTACTTGGGGTCTGATAAGCAGACTTATTCAAATTCACTTACAATCAACCACTTCAATAAACAATTCAATTTAATTGATGTTGAAAGCGTCCGATATCAAGTGAACTTGAGTGAACAATTAATCGAACCGTTGCTGGGTATGACCCCATTATCATGGGGGACATCTGAAGAGCGAATAGAAAAAATTCTTCAGTTGAATCTGAAACAAATCACTATGGACTTTAAAGTTCTCATCGGATCAGCGAAAAATAAACCACATGATTAAATCGTTAAGCTAACGAAAGAACGTTAGTTAAGAACAACAAAATGGCAACTGATCCAATGATCAGTTGCCATTTTTGTTGTAGTAAAGGGCACGGTGAATGGAAATTAGTCCAAGGGTTACATTGTTAACCCTTCCGAGTAGTATTCGACTTCGAATCGATTTTCATTTTTATGCATGATGTACTATTTCTGGAATTATTTGCGCGTGAATCGGAGAGTCTAACGTTAAGAAAATTCGGAGGTTGAACAAAAGATGATCCGATTCGAGAACGTCAAAAAAACATACGATGACGGCTTTGAAGCATTAAAAACGATTAATTTGGAAATTAGAGAAGGCGAATTAACGGTGTTGATTGGTCCCAGCGGCTGCGGCAAATCCACTCTTATGAAGCATATTAACCGGTTGAACAACCCATCGAGCGGTAAAATATATATTCGCGACAAGGACATATCGAAAATTGATCCCGTTGAGCTGCGAAGAAGCATCGGCTATGTCATTCAGAATGTGGGGTTATTCCCGCATATGAATATTGCGAAGAACGTAGCGGTAGTGCCTAGGCTGCTGAAGTGGGATAAAGAGGTTACTGCGGGCAAGGTCGATGAGCTTCTCAGCATGGTTAATTTAGATCCCGACGTCTACAGGCATCGATATCCTTCTGAGCTGAGCGGTGGACAGCAGCAGCGGATTGGCGTTATTCGAGCCCTTGCAGCTGAACCTGATGTGATTCTCCTGGATGAGCCCTTTAGCGCACTTGATCCTATTAGCAGGGAACAGCTGCAGGATGAGTTGGTTCGCCTTCAGCAGGAGCTGAAGAAGACCATTGTATTCGTAACGCATGACATGGACGAAGCGATCAAAATCGCGGATACGATCGTCCTCATGAGAGCCGGGGAGGTTGTGCAGACCGGATCGCCTGAGCATATTTTGCGCCATCCGGCCAATGAATTTGTGACAAGCTTTATCGGCAAGAAGCATCTGACAAACGATACGCTTGATCCCGGTCTTAGTGTCGATGACGTCATGTCGGTCAACCCGGTTACGGCTTCTCCTGAACGAGGGATGGCGGCCGCTATTCAATTCATGGAGAGGCATCGGGTCGATTCCTTGATCATAGTCGGTAAAAAAAGAGAGCTGCTCGGTTACGTCTCCATTTTCAACGTTCTAAAGGGGTATAGACATGAAGATAGCCGTCTGGCCGACATCATGAAGCCATTCGTTCATGTTGTGGAATCCGGTTCATCGGTTGCGCTTGCTTTGACGCTGATGAATGAGCACGGCTTGCCGTACGTACCCGTAGTTCGGGATGGGCATCTGGTCGGACTGGTTACGCGGGGAAGTGTCGTACGGCATATGGCAGAGATCTATAATCCTGATGATATGAGTCTGGAGGAGCTTACTGCGGAAGCAGAGAAGCTGAAGGAGGAGGCTCCGCTTGAGCCGGCAGAAGCTGAGGAAGAAGGGGGAGAGCGCTCATGATGGAGTGGCTGTCTGAGTATGGATCTTTCTTGACGAGCAGACAGGAAGATATTCTGATTGCTCTTCGCGATCATATTTATATCTCTGCCGTATCCATTATTCTTGGAGCAATTGTCGCCATTCCGGTGGGCATATGGCTTGCGGGAAGCAGAATCGGCTGGCTGAACAGTATCGTATTCACCGTTGCTAATGTGCTGCAGACGATTCCAAGCCTGGCGCTGCTTGCCATATTGATTCCGCTGCTTGGAATCGGGCGTACGCCAGCTATCTTTGCGTTGTTTCTCTATTCGATTATGCCGATCATGCGCAACACATACTCCGGCTTCAAGGCCGTTGATCCCAATGTAATGGAAGCGGCTCGCGGGATGGGGTACAGCCGCTTGCAGAGATTGCTCCGCATCCAGCTTCCGTTGTCTTTCCCATTCATTATGTCTGGACTGCGCGTAACGACAGTCTACATTATCAGCTGGGCAACACTCGCGACATTAATTGGAGCAGGTGGACTAGGCCAGCTTATCTTCTCCGGTCTAGGTGTTAATCGGAAAGAACTGATAGTGACCGGTGCCATTCTGGCCGTTCTTCTGGCGCTTGCAGCAGATTATGTGCTGGGACTCGCAGAGAAATGGGTGACGGCGAAGACAAGAAGCGCTCCGGCATCCAATACGGTATAACAGCAGGGGGATGGGAATGAGACATATACGTGTTAGATTCGGACTGCTCGTCGTTGTGATCATCGCTTTCTGCTCCTTGCTATCAGGCTGCGGAAAAGGAAATACGATAATCATTGGAACTCAGACCTTCTCTGAACCAAAGATCATTGCTAATATGTACAAGCTTCTCATTGAAGATCGGACAGATATGAAGGTGAAGGTGATGCCGGATCTGGCGACTAGCACGGTTGTTCTGGATGCGTTAACGAAGGATGACATTCAGATGGCGTCGCTCTATTCGGGAATTATTCTGGATAATTACTTCCCAATTGAGCGTACGAATGATCGCGCCAGTATTCTGAAGCAGGCGCAAGAGGGCTTCGATAAGCATTATGGGCTCAAATGGTTCGATTCTTATGGCTTCGAGAATACGTATGCGTTTACGGTTCGCAAGGATTTGGCGGAGCAGGAGCAGCTTCATAAAATATCGGATGTGAAAAACAAGGCAACGTCAATGAGACTTGGTGTCGACACATCATGGCTTGAGCGTGCCGGGGACGGTTATGCGGATTTCCAGAAGGTGTACGGCATAACCTTCGGTAAGGTGTATCCCATGGAGGTTGCGCTTGTCTACAGTGCAATTGCAACGAATAAAATGGACATCGTAGTTGCCTACTCCACAGATGCACGCTTGAAGGAGTATGAATTAGTTACGCTTGAGGACGATAAGCATTTCTTCCCGCCTTACGATGCTTCCCCTGTTATTCGCAAAGAAGTATTAGAGGCGCATCCGGAGCTTCAAGAGATTATTCATCTGCTAATCGGCAAGCTGGATGCCAAGACGATTATTGATCTAAACTACGAGGTTGATGTGAATAAACGGAATGAGAAAAAGGTAGCGGAGGAGTATTTGAAACAGATTGGACTGCTGAAATAATGGAGTGAGTCGAGATGGAAATGTTTTTCCGTTATGTGAGAGAAAATTGGGCTGATCTGCTTGTTTTCACCGGACAGCATATTATGATGGTACTGATCGGCTTGCTGCTTGCGCTCGCGGTTGGTATACCCCTAGGTATATTGGCATCGCGAAATCGGGCAAGCGCAAGGATTATTCTAACGGCGGCGAATATCGTTCAAGTATTCCCGAGCTTGGCTCTCTTGGTGCTCTTGATGGTTGTCTTTGGCCTAGGGACGACAACAGTCGTTGTTGGTTTATTCTTATATTCACTGCTGCCGGTCATTCGGAATACGTTTGTCGGGCTCACTCAAGTGGATAAGTCAATCATGGAAGCTGGCAAAGGCGTCGGCATGAGCCGCCTGCAGATTATGGTTCATGTTCAACTGCCGCTCGCCCTGCCGTTTATGCTGACGGGAATACGGATCGCAGCTGTTATTGCAATTGGTGTGGCGACCATTGCCCCGCTTGTAGGAGGGGACGGTTTGGGGCGAGAAATATATTCGGGTATCAATATGAATAACTCCGCTCGTCTTTACGCGGGAGCTATTCCTGCCGCGATTCTGGCGTTGCTTGCTGACTTCGCTTTAGAACGTCTGCAAAATAGGGCGAAGGTTTCTGGAAGGTAGAATTTAATCTATAACGAAACAAAGGCAAAGGCCACCGATGATGACCATCGGTGGCCTTTGTTTATGTGGTCTTCGGTTGACGATGAATGTTCTGCTGTCGCTTGGCAATCCGTACGCTGCCGGTTTTTTGTTAAAGTAAAGGAAAGGGTAGATAATATTCGTCAATGAAGTAATTTGAGGGGCAGAATAGTTAAACCGAAACTCTTCCCGAAATTTGGAAATAAATTTGATATAATCTTCTGGGCTAGTGTTTTAGCAAGCAATCGAAGAAAATGGAGGGAAAAATGAATATAGAACTCGAAACACTGATTTATGTTTTAAGCCAACGGTTCAACACGAATATCATCTCCGCCGACTGCCAAGCTATTCCGCTCCAAGGCGGAACTGTGGGAAATGTGCACTTGTTAACGGGTATCGCCGAAACTACCGATAGCGAAAAATTACCGTACCGTATAGTATTGAAAATCCAGAATAAATGGGAGCGTTACGGCGATCCGGGTTCATGGCGTCGGGAATATGATCTCTATACGTCTGACTTGGTAGTGACGTTCTCGGAAGCCTTACGCTGGCCGTCATGTTATCACGCCGAAATTAACGACGAAGAAACCCAGACCCAATTGTGGCTGGAATATATCGATGGAGTAACCGGTTTAGACTTGACCAGTGACATGTATGAACAGGCTGCGCTGGAGTTAGGACGCTTTCAAGGCAAGCTGTATACGGAGCAGCCCGCCGTGCTGCAAAGCCTGACCAACCTGAGTCGTGCGGATTTCATGAAAAATACGTATATGCATTATCGGTCATGGCCGGTCGTCTACGACTATATACGCTCGGAGCAATGCGAATTCCCACACCACGTGCGGGAAATGCTCATCGGCATCGACGAGCAAGCAGACGAGATATTCGCCCGCATCGAAAAATTGCCCCTCGTGCTATGTCACCGGGATTTCTGGGTAACGAACCTGATTTATACGGACGGGAATATCACGCTTATCGATTGGGATACCAGCGGATGGGGATACCCGGGCGAGGATCTCGCAAGCCTGATTGCGGATGAAGCGGATATTGATCACATGGTTGAACACTACCAGCGATGCGTCCCCGCGTATTACAAAGGCTTTTCGGAATATGTGGATGTATCCCGTATCACCGATCATTGTGTCTGCGAAATAATCCTTCTCGCATTCGGATACAGGCTTGTGGAGCAGTATCTCCACGCAGAGGCTGATGACGAGAAGATGAAGTGTGTCCATACTCTCCAAAAAATCTACGAAATCAAAACCAACCCGTTGTTTAATCCAGAAATACCATTCGAATTTGTAGTAAAACCTGCTGAAGCATTGCAAATCGATCTCGTGCATAATACCTTCTCGCCTTGGGACTTTTCTCGCCCCCAACATAGAAGGTACGAGGTTCAATGCAATGGTGAAGGCGTATATCTGATTGCGTGGCATCTTGGTACTCCAGTCGGCGGTTTCCTCGTTCGATGGAACGGACCTCAGGATGAAGCAGTATCCTCTCGAATCGATGTGACTAACAGCGCCTTTCTTGAAGGTGGATTGACCATTGATAAATACCGACGCAAAGGAATCGCTACAGCAATCATACGCGAAGCAGAGCGGTTGGCAAAAGTACAAGGTTGTACCCATATTGGCATGGAAGTCGGCAGCAGCGACAATCCGGATGCGAAACGACTATATGAAAAGCTCGGTTACGCCGATTGGGGCCATGGCGACTTTACAATTAGCTGGGGGTATATGGATGCTGAAGGGAATTCCGGAGTGGAATCTGAAATTGTGACCTTTATGCATAAACCTCTACCTTAGGAGCGCCTAACAAGAAATTCGTGTTCGTAAATCTCATGAATTCTTTCCAAAACGTTCCGGGAGTGATCATTGAATTTTAATTCCGCAGTCTGACCTTTCAGCAAAAACACGCCGGTCTTATTGCGGTGTTCTCCAAGAGCCCCCTCATACAACTGGTTCGCGCCGTGGGTAGGCGGAGAGAAAAACAGCTTCATTAGCCATTTAATCACTAAGGGCAGTCCAGATTTTTTCCCTTTTCTTAGCGTATTATTGCTGCCCGGGTCAACGCTGCGAATCTTTATGCCTTCCTTGGCAAGCTGCGGTGCTATAGCTTGAGTCCACAGCGAAAGCGCTAGCTTTGAAGTAGCATAAGGTCCAAGCAGTTTACGGAAGGTTTTAGGGTGTTCCAGGATTTCGATATTAAATTCCTTCACATAGTTTAGTGCTGAAGATGAGGTGTTAATCACCGTCTTTAAGCTGCCGTTTTTTATAAGTTCCTTCAATTCCATAAGAATGATATACGGAACGACCGTCAATAGCTCATAATGCTTCTCGCGGCCTTGTTTCGAATGGCTTAGTTCAGGAAAGGACCCGCCGGCGTTGTTAAACAAAATATCGATCCGCTGCTCTTTACCTTTGATCTCTTCCAAAGTCCTTCTCAAGCTGGCATAATCAGTGAGATCTGCCGTTTTATAAACACGAAGCCATCCTTCCATGATGGCTTTTTGGATTCCCGTATCATCCGCCGGAAAGTCGGAACGGTTCAAAGCAACCACCTGCCAGTCCTCCGATAGCAATTTCCGAGTTAATTCCAACCCGATCCCGGCACTTGCACCCGTAACCAGTACGATATTTTCGCGTTTGTTCGTGTTCATTGCATGTCTCCTCCTGATATCGGGATATTTCCCTTGATAGCTCACATTCTATAAGTTCGAGTCGGCTCCAAGTCAAGCGCGGCAATAAAGTTTTTGTTCCAAGGATTGAAGACTTGACTTGGATTCAGCTCCAAGATGTATAATGTACAAAATAATCTCCGGGAGGGAACGGGATGAAGTCAGAGCAAACTTTTACGATAAAGCAAACCGCCGATAAAACTGGAATTTCCGAGGATACGCTCCGTTATTACGAGAAGATCGCGTTGCTTCCCCGGGCGGACCGGAAGGATAATGGGCATCGCGTGTACCGGCAGGAGGATATCAATACGATTCTGCTGATATACTGCCTGAAAAAAACAGGGATGCCACTCGAGGAAATGCGGCCGTTTTTGACAGTCTCCGTCGATGCCGATCCCGCGGAATATCCTGAATTGGTGAAGAAATTAAGGGACCACCGGGAAAATATCGTCAGCCAAATCACCTCGCTGCAACAGATCGTCGATTTTATCGACATGAAACTGGAAGAAGGTAGATACCGCCGGGACTGTTCGGATGAAAACCAGGACGACGCTTCAGAGAAAATAATGGGGGAACCGAAACTAAAGCCCGTCTCACCCGTCGAGATGAGCTATTTTACCGTATCGGCCAAAACGGACAAATCACCGGCTTCCGTTAGATAAAAAGGGAATACGCTAACGTGGAACTATAGTTTAATACAACATGACAGCAGCCGGCGTTGGCTGCTTTTTTTGTTGAACGAAAAATAAATTAGTTATAACGAAAGTCTTCCCATAATTAGGAACTGCATTTGATATATGTTTGCAAGCAGAAACAGCAAGTTGAAGTACGGCAGGAGAATTTTACTCCATCACGAATTATTCAGAATTGGTGACAATCTCCAATCTCAACTACTGCTTGATAGGTTGATGTCTGCTTAAGCTCATTCCGACAGTACTCTTCATCCCTATTTCATAAGGTGATGCTTACGAAGTAAGAATTGTCACAATGCGCCCATAAGGTGCTCATAAGGCAACAATTCTTTTAAGGAGGTTTTAGAGTGTCAACAGAGAAAAAAACTGCGTACTCCGCGTGGTCAAACATCATGTACTCCATGCAGTTGCATTGGCGGGCGAGGCCGCTTACGTTGATTTGCTGTGCCGTTTCGGTGCTTGTTGGCGTCGGTGTGCCATTTGTAAGCATCTATATGCCTAAGATTGTCATCGACAACATTACTGCCGGAGTCACGCCAAGCGAGTTTATACTATCGGTGGGCATCGTGGCGCTTCTCCTGGCCGCGCTAAACAGCGCTAAAAGCTACGCCGATCTCATCACTAATGAATCTGTAGGTACAATCAGCATATTGAAGCACCTCCAAACGATCATGCATAAGCATCTAAATATGGACTATGAGGTGCTGGAAAGCCCCGGATACGCAAAACGGGGCGAAAAAGCGTGGCGTGCCATGCAGAGCAATCACTCTCCAGCCTCTAACATACCAAGAAACCTATCACAGTTTCTAATGAACGTAGCGGGTTTTCTTGTATATGGAACGGTTATCGTATCGGTACATCCCCTTATTATTCTCTTTCTAGCCATTTCGGCCGGGATCAATTGGCTTGCGCTCTCTCGCGCCCGAAAAGTTGAGAGGGACACGCGGGAAGAGCGGTCAAAGCTTCAAGGAAAACTCTGGTATCTTCAGAAGGTATCGAAAGAGCCGTCCGGCGGCAAAGACGTACGTCTATATGACCTTAGCAGCGTAATCCGCGGTATTTTTCAAAACGTACTCGGTACCTCAACCGAAAAAGAGCAAAAGGTAGCGACAGGCGATATGAGGGCCCAGTTATCGGATGCGGTGCTTAGTCTGATTCGTGACGGTGCCTCTTACGCGTTTCTTATTTACTTGCTGTTAAACGGCGAGATGACATTGGGCAACTTCGTGCTCGTATTTGCCGCCATTGGCGCGTTTGCGGGCTGGTTGTCGGGGATATTAACCAGCTCAAGCGAGCTGATCCGTTCCTTAAGTGAGCTGTCTGATATACGAGATTATCTGGACGTGCCCGATCTTTCAAATACTGGCGCCGGCCATGCGCTGCCGTCCGGCGATCTTCTTCCTCCCGCAATTACATTAAGAAACGTTGGATATACCTATCCGGAAGCAAAAGAACCCACCCTTTCAAGCATCGATTTTGAGATCAAGCCGGGAGAGCGCATCGCCATTGTCGGGGCGAACGGAGCGGGAAAGACGACGCTTATTAAGCTTTTATGCGGACTTTATAAGCCAACATGCGGGGAGATTACGCTCGGCGGCGTCGACATTACGCGATATAACAGAGACGAATATTTTTCGCTTTTTTCAACGGTATTTCAGGATATTCATCTCTTCTGCTGCGATATTGCCGGCAATATCTCGCAGCAGCCCCCCGATCAGACAGACTATGAGAAGGTAGAGGAATGCCTCATCATGTCCGGCCTTATGGATAAAGTAAGAGGACTTGAGAGTGGAGAATCCACGCTTCTTGTCCGTCGGGTGCATACCGACGCTATCGAACTCTCTGGCGGCGAGAAGCAAAAGCTGGCGCTGGCGCGCGCGCTGTACAAAGACGCGCCGGTTATCATCTTGGATGAACCTACGGCTGCTCTCGACCCGATCGCTGAAAGCGAGATTTACCAGCGATATGCCGAACTGACTGCGGGGCGGACATCGATTTACATCTCCCATAGGCTGGCAAGCACGCGTTTCTGCGACAGGATTCTATTAATTGATGGCGGCGGCATCGCCGAGTACGGCACGCACGACGAGCTCATGAGGCATGGCGGAAAATATGCCGAGATGTTTAACGTGCAGTCTCACTACTATAAGGATGGGGAGGTGACCGATCATGAAGGAGCGCTCCATCTGGCGTAACCTGTACCGCGGATACGGCATCGTAAATCGCTTAACGCCAACCTACATTCCGCTTACTATCGCCTCATCCTTTATCAAAGCGGTTCAGCCCTTAATGGTGCTCTTCCTGTCTGCCCAGATTATAAACGAGCTGGCCGGCGAGCGTGACACCGGGCGCATTACGCTGTATGCCGCACTTACAGTAGGGCTTGCGTTTGCCTGTTCGGCTATCAACGCCGCAGTTAACCGACGGATCACGACCTTAAACAGTACGTTGTGGGCGCGTTTCTACTTTTTTCTGGGCAATCGCTATATGCAGCTGAACTACGATCAAGTGGAAGACACGATGATTAATGAGAGGTTAGCGGATATTGAAGCGAAGTCTAACGGAAACGGACTTGGCATTCTGCGTCTGCACTACAGTCTGCCGGAACTATTACAGCCTCTTTTTGAGCTGATACTATCTGTCATCCTGTTTATCGGGATGTTCACATCCGCTTCTTCCTACGAGCAGACGTTTATAACTTCTCCGTATGCTACCGTTTTGCTGATTCTTCTCATCCTGACAATGATTCCCTTTACTTATTTGCTGAAGAAGAGGGAGGAGAAAATCCAGAAGAAAGTGTTTGAGGATAACCCGAAAGCAAACACTTATGTGAGTTTTTTTAACGAATATATGCAGGCAAAAAATGCCGCCAAGGACATACGTCTCTATAAACAGGCGCCGGCGATAGAGGACCATTACAATAAATCGGTTGGAGCGGAATACTGGTACCGTATTTTTAACTTGATCGGAAAAAACAACGCATTGGCAGCGGCAATGAATGCCGTACTTGGCGGCTGCGTATATCTCTTTATCGGTCTGCGGGCGCTTTATGGCATGTATCCTTTAGGCAGCGTCGTGCAGTACATCGGTGCGGTTACGGGCGCTGTAGGCGCGCTGGCCAAGCTGGTCTCTGTTTTGGGCAATTTTATAACAAACAACCCTTATCTCAGCCTCGTGTTCGAGTATCTTGACCTGCCGGACAACATGCAAAATAGCGCTAAAAGCAGACAAATCCCGCAAGAAGGACTAGAATTTGAGTTTTGTGACGTCTCGTTCAAGTATCCCGGGTCCGACAATTACGCCATCAAGAACCTTAGCATGAAATTTAATATTGGCGAACGGCTTGCCGTCGTGGGGTTAAATGGCAGCGGCAAGACAACTATGATTAAGCTGCTATGCCGGCTTTATGAACCTACGGAGGGCGTTGTCACGTTAAACGGCATCGACATCAGGGAGTACGACTATTCGGCATATATGGGCGTATTCAGCGTTGTGTTTCAAGATTTTAAACTATATTCGTTCTCGCTTGGCCATAACGTTGCCGCATCCGAAAGTTATGACGCAGCATTGGCGGAGGAGTCGCTTATCATGGCGGGGCTTGGCGAAAAGGTCAGGAACATGCCGAAAGGGCTTCATACCTACCTGCATAAGGATTTCTCTGACGACGGCGTGGAAATTTCGGGAGGCGAAGCGCAGAAGGTGGCTCTGGCAAGGGCATTGTACAAGAATGCGCCGTTCGTGATATTAGACGAACCTACGGCGGCACTGGACCCGATCGCAGAGTTCGAGATTTATTCCCGCTTTAATGAATTAATCGGCGGTAAAACGGCAATCTTCGTCTCACACCGGCTCTCGTCTTGCCGATTCTGTCATGACATCGCCGTGTTTCACGAGGGTCGGATTATTCAACGCGGCTCCCATGACGAGCTTGTAGCCGACCGGGACGGGAAATACGCTGAACTCTGGAATGCGCAAGCTCAGTATTACGTTGGGGCATAAGTCAGTGTCGGACGGAAAGTACAGCTATACAAAGAAAGTCGCATAAACTGCGGCTTTTTATTTATGTATGTATGGAACGAAATATGGATTGAGTGCGTCATTTATAGGGAGATCAAGTTTAGAACAAATCACCTTATAGGAGGTAATATGCGTAAATATAGTCTTTGTTTAATGCTAATTTGGATGCTTGTTTTTCTTGTTACCGGTTGTAGTCAGTCATCAAAATATGGTACGCCTGCGCCTATCAAGAATTTAAAATGGGGGATGAATGAGGAAGAGGTAATGAATGCTTTAAAAACTTCTGAAAAGGATATTACAAAAATAAATACAGGGCTTGCTCATAATGATCAAATTAATTTAAATAATCCAATAAAACTATATAACCGCTCTGCTGAGGTTAGCTTTACCTTCTCTTATCACATCCTAAATGGAATTACAGCACACTTTAAACCGGAGGATGTTGCATTCGTTGAAGAAGCGATAGCGAAAGAGCGTGGAACAGGAATTTATAAATATAACGGTAAAAATGAGAAATCCGATGTAACCTGGCAAGACGACTTACTGGAAAATAATAAAACGTGGAAAGCTGCAGTGGAAGAGATCTATAAAAATCTTGGAATCAAGGTTAGCGATGATCCCATGAAAGACGGAATATCCGTAGGTCAAAAACCGATAACGTGGTGTAGGCTAACTGTAGATAATAACAGCCCCCTATATGGAAACTTGTATTTTAATGGCGATGTCGCATCGATGCTAAATTATCCTGAAAAATATGCTCCGGAATTAATTCTTAAATAGTACAGTCCCCCCGCTTAATTTCGAAGAGGGTTGATTAGGAGACGTGGATGATGCGGTATTTGATCAGATTAAATGCACTTAGCGCTATCTTCGCATTATTACCATTTATTATCAGTGAGCTATTAGTCAACGTATATAGAATAAATCGAATAACGGGGATTGAAATAGACGATATAAATAAGGTTACCTCAATTGCTTGTTATGTAAGCCTAATTATAATATTTGTTATTTTTGTTCCCTTAGTTCTTCACTTTTTACCATTAAGGATAACAAACTTTTTTGCATCCATTATGTGGTTCCCATATTACTGCCTGTATGTGTATTTCTTTGCTGCACTTTTTCCTGCAAAAAATCCAGCTGATGATCCTAATCCTGTTTCAGGGTTAATTATTATTGCAATTTTACTATTATTTCCGTTTTTGATAGTAGGAGTTAATGGTGTTGCTCTATTGCTCCAATATTATAAAAAGTGTAGGTATACGACTAACGAGGAAGATTAATTCATTTTTTTAAAACTAGATCGGGAGAGGGTATGAACCGAATATTTCGAACTAAATTATTCTTTCTTTTCGTTAATGCTGGCGAGTAAAGGAGCTCCTTATTTTCACACCTGGTTTCTTGACTTTCTTATCGAACAATTTAAGCAGACGAGAGCATCTATCTCCTTATATGTGGCGATAGATGCTCTTTATCGTATATTCGCATATTTGCTGTACGTTTCTTACATGCGAGTAGATTCGTTAATTTAACTATCTAGTTCAAACGGACGATTAGTGAATACCCACAGCAACAATGTAATTGTACTTACGCCTGCTCCAAACCAACATACCGCCGTCCAACCGGCATAGGCGTATAGATTTGTAGAAGCAATTGAACCAAAGGCGCTTCCCATGGAATAGAAAATCATATACGCTGCGGTAAGCCTGCTTCGAGCTTCAGGACGGATTCTCATAATTATGCTCTGGTTCGTAACGTGTATGGCTTGTACTGCAAGGTCAAGAAGGATTATACCAGCAATAAGAGCGACAAGCGATTGTTTCGTATAACTGATCGGCAGCCATGAGACCATTAATAGAACGATTGCTATTCCTGTTGTTTGTTGTCCCAGGCCACGGTCAGCCAAGAGCCCGGCTCTAACTGCACCCAGTGCACCGGCAACCCCAACGAGACCAAAAGCACCTATCACTGAATGCGAGAGAGATAGCGGAGGCGTGCTGAGCGGCAAAACTAGCGAGGTCCAAAAAACACTGAAGGCTGTAAAAATTAGAAATCCGAACAAGGAGCGAACACGCAGTATACGCTCCTCTCTATACAATACAAATACCGATTGAAGCAGCTGGATATAGGTCAGCGAAACTTTGCGTTGTTCATGCGGTAAAAACCGAAGAAGCGTCAATGACAGGACAAGCAAGCATACTGCGGAGAAAAGATAGACTGAACGCCATCCCGCAAGATCGGTTAATACCCCTGCTGTAAATCTGGCAAGCAAAATGCCGATTACGATGCCGCTGGTTACAAGCCCAATAATCCGCCCTCGATCAGAAGGAGCTGCTAAGGTCGCGGCATACGCGACGAGTGTTTGCGTGACAACGGCCAGCAATCCCATAACCGCCAAGCCTGAGAACAATACACCTATTCCCGGAGCAAGAGCGATGGTGACTAAAGCGATTACGGACAGGAACATTTGCCCTGGGATCAGCCATCGTCTGTTCATCAAATCTCCAAGAGGGACAAGCAACAAGAGGCCTAAAGCATAAAACCCTTGTGTGACCGTAATAACGATCCCCACGGAAGAAAGCTCAATATCAAATTCGTTTGCAATGGTATCAAGCAAGGGGTGTGCATAATACACATTTGCAACAGCCATCCCGCATGCCATCGCAATCAATAACGCTAAACCGCGTGATATCGCTGCAGGCTGCCTAATGGAATACGATTGTTGTTTTATTGCATCAACAGCATGTTTTTCATCGGTTTTAACTTTTTCCATACTCCTCACGCTCCGCATCATGGTTTATTGTACTTATCAGTATAATATACTTATCGGTACAAAAAGTGTATGGAATAAAAATATCGTTTGATATTCGTGAAGTCAAGAGAAACTTAGAGCATATTTGACAACTCAATTGCGGAGTAATATGATTTATACCATACCGATCAGTATAATATAGGGGGAAAAGCCATGGTTCGACTTCGGGAGTTTGATAGGGAGGAAGTCCTTCTTGCCGCGATGCGTGTGTTTTGGGAAAAAGGTTATGAGGCAGCATCATTAAACGATCTGACTTCGGCAATGGCTATTCAGCGACCTAGCCTTTATTTAGCTTTTGGCGATAAAGAACAACTGTTTGAACAAGCTTTACGCAAGTACACGCAATGGCATGCCTCAAACGTTAGGACGAAGCTTAATAATAAATCTTCTGTCAAAGATGCTTTCAAATCGTATTTTACAGATTTGGTTGATGAAGCATACCAAGGGAAAGTCAGTCCGGGGTGCTTCTGCATAAATACGATGGTAGAACTTGCACCCAAGAATGAGAAATTTGCGATTATTACAAGAGAACATCAAATGTATCTGGCTGTCTTGTTTCAGGAAGCGATTGAGAGGGGGATTCAAACTGGAGAACTTAGTAAAGACATAGTTGCCAAGGCTCTAGCTCAAAGCTTAGTGGTCTCCTTGATTGGAATTACTGTAATGTTGAAGTCACGACCGGATCGATTATTTATCGACAATGCGGTTGCTGCAGCGATATTGCAGCTAGCTGCCAGAGAAGTGTAACATGAACGATAGAAAGCGCAAGAGTCGCATCATCACGACTCTTGCGCTTTCTTTGCGATTGCTGGATCAGTTGGTTGATTATGTACTTGTTTTCTCAATTACTGTGATCCGACTTGGGATATTGGCCAGATTCGTGCTCACGATCTCGACTCTATGGTCAGCTCGGAGCGCCTCCAGCACCTCAGGCACGTTTATTCTGAAACGTTTCAGCTTCCCGTCATCCCGTAGCACGTTAATAATGCTGCCTTCCTTGTTGATGATACGGCCCTGAATCGTTCGCCGCGCTTTCGTCAGCAGGTCGATTAGCAACACGACGAGGATCCCCAGAAACACTAGGCTCGAGAGGAAATACGTAAAGCCAATAAAAGCCGGCACCAGTTGATGGTCCTTAGTGAATAACTGAACCACTGACAACGATAGCTGCAGTGCGCAGATTATTATGAAGGTCACAATGCTTTTGTTCGGTTTCAGCTGCATAGCTGCTCACACCACCTCTCCGTTACCACTTCTCCAACATCCCTTCCGGCAGAAATCCCTACAGTAAATCCATTTCTGTATTTGCGTACCTTGCAAAATAGCGCTATCAAGAAGGCTCAACGTCATCTTTAAATTAACTCATAAATTTGGTCGAATTTGGATATTAGTATACACGAATTAGGGGAAGGTGAGAACACCTTAGTGAAACGGCTGTATATCCACTTGCGATCGGAGCTCAGAGAACTGCTGCCGGTTTGCTGCTTAAGTAACAGGCAGTTTACTGCAACAAAACAATATACTTTTGCGTCTTTTTAAAGGATGCGTTTTCCAAATAATTCCGATGAAGGAGGGAACGTATGAGGATGATATTGTTAGTTTTGTTATTGTCTTTCCTCTCGGCAGGTTGTAGTGTCCAAAATAAAGAGTCAAACTCATCTTATCCAAGTGCCGTTGCCTGGAATAATATCGTGTATGGATATTCGATTGAGGAGGTTTCCATCGAAGAAATCGGCAAGGAGATGGGAAAGATTAAAAGACAAGCAACCCCAATGCCGAAAAAAAATGGAGACTCAAATACCATAAGCATACCAACAGGAAGTGTTTTATTTGAAATAAAAGGAACAGACCCCAATCAGGTAATTGCAATAAAAGTAGATGATAAATATTTTAAAGCTTTAAAGCTGGGACCTAGATTTGCTCATCGCGAATAATTCAATCACTACTGTTTTATAAGGAAGTGGAGTTTAATGAATAAATTAATGAATTATTCACGAATTGGAATGATTGCTATTCTAATCATGCTATTAACCTTAGGTTGTAGTGTTACTCATTCAGTCAGCACATCATCAACGGTTTCCTTATCGAAAGAGCTAAAAAAAGAATTGCCAGCAATCAGAAACATCAAATACACATTCACCAGACCCGATTTAACAATAAACATTAAGATGAAAGATACTCCTACCGAAGAATCGGTAAATGCAATATTGGCTAAAGTTAAGCAATTCTCAACTACTATTGAAAATATAAACGAAATTGCAAAAACCGTAAATTGGAACAGCGAGATATACAATATTAATCTTCTTATTTACAGTCAATCAGAACCTCCTATAAAATATTCCGCAAGTTATTTCAAAACATTTGATGCCTCTAACACTTCCGAAGAAAATATTGATGGTTACAAAACTTGGACCAAGTATGAGGAACCATAGACTTCATAAGTTGCTTCAGAACAGACCTCTTTTTAAAGAGGTCTGTTTGTTTTTTTCTGCATAGATGTATCGTTTATCTCATGAAATGGATATAGAAGCAGATTCAACTCCCACTGCTTCTTGCACTTCGAATAGCGGGCGTAAACATAGTAATAACTTCATACAGTGCATTTTGATCACCATTTTGTGCCCGTTGAACAAGATCAAAAAGTTCATTTTCCATGGCTACCCTCACGTTGTTCATCCATTCTCATATCACCTCCTTTCTAATAGTTTATAGGTAAGGGAGGAAAAACCCTTCGCCAGGTGTCCATTAGAGAGCAAATCTTGAAACTGATCAGGATGTTACAAGGGGCTTGGCATCACTCTCTGTATATCTAGATAATAGAAACTCCCCAAAAGTATCGTCCCCTTCGACTGAAACGGGACAATCAAAAATAAGTTGATTCCGTTGATCATACTTTTGTCCATTTCGGATTTGATCAATCGTGCAGTATCTGATCGTTGTCGTTTATAGAACATGCGTTCTTATTTATTTCTTGTTGTACTTATGTACAAAGTTAAGAATCACGGCCGCCGGCAGCCTTGACTGGCGGCCTTTTTAAAGCAAGCTTAAAAGACCTCCGCGATGGAGGTCTTTTGTTTTTGTATTTTGAGAAATATCGTTAGTCAGCTGTCATGGAGGCAAGCAGCTTGTAACGATTAGTAGTACCCTTTACCTGTGCCTACACCGCCAACTTGTGGACCGCAACCGCCGCCCCAGCCGCCAACAAAGCCACATCCGCAGACGATAATCACCAGCAAGATGAACAGTACAAGAATTCCGCCAACTTGATTGCCATGGCCAAATCCTGACATAATTCACAACACCTCCTTACGTCTGAAGTATACTTTATCATATGTGTGGGGAGACATGATGCTTGGGTATTTGCCTTAGGAGCATTCGTCTAATTCCATTTGCCTCTCCGCTGCGAATGTCCCGGAAGATTGAATGTCCCGAGGCGCAGCCGTTTGACTTTGAATATTTTCTTATAAATAAGACTAAAGTCCTAGAAAAATACTCTCTAATATTATAAAATGATGGTTGTAAAGACTCATATTTTGTCACATCTTGTAGTAAGAAGGAGTAGAAAATGAATACTTACCTAGTCTCGTATGATCTTGTAGCGCCACAAATGGATTACTCTGATTTGTATAAACGGATAAAGGCGTATCCCTATTGGGCGCGCGTGCTTGAATCGGTTTGGGTTGTTAAGACATCTACTTCGTCTAAAAAAATAAGAGACAATCTCAATATGGCTATAGATAATCACGATAAGTTGTATATTGCAAAACTTTCCGGAGAAGCAGCTTGGATCAATATTAACTCCAATGTTTCCGGTTGGCTGGAAGAGAATCTTTAGAGCTATTTCTTTATTTCTTCCGCATTGGTGGAAAGCAATTAGTTAATCTAATGGGAAACAAGTAAAGTCGCATAAACTGCGGCTTTTTGTTTTGTAAATGTAAGCAATTCACGCAAAAGCGGCGGTTGTTATAATTTAGATCGTTTAGGGAATTATATCCATGTGAAAATTGTTCTAATATGTAAAAGGGTTCTCCAATTTACGCTATGTTTGAATGCTAGCAAGGAGGATTGTCCAATACCGTTATGAAGATATGCACTTTAAGCCTTGTGTTGTCTGTTAGTATATGTCTGGCAGTGCTAACCGGCTGCTGGGATCGCCGTGAGATTAATGACGTTGCGTTTGTGTTAGCAGGTGGAGCTGATAAAGAAGGAGATAATATTCGTATCAGTGTGCTTATTCCGCTAACGGGCAATATGGGGAACTCGAGTGGCGGGGGCGGATCCGGTGGACAGAAACCTTTCACCGTTAAGACAGAGAAAGGTAAAACAGTTAGCGAAGCAGTTTCTAAACTTCAGTTTCGCCTCCCGCGACATCTGTTCTTTGGACATCGACGTGTAATAATCATTGGTGAGGAACTGGCTAGATCGGAAGGAATTGAAACCGTTATAGATGCGATTACCCGTACACCAGAAAAGAGATTATCCACATTTATAGCAATTTCCGAAGGGAAAGCTCTTGATTTGCTTAGCGCGGATACACGTCTTGAGCGTTTCTCTGCAGAATCGATCAGGGAGCAGTTACAATCAGAAGCAACTGCACGCATCAATTTAAAGGAAGCCGTCTGTAAATTAATTACTGTAGGAGAGGATGTCTTTCTCCCGTATTTACAGAAGGTGAAAACAGACATAAAGGGCCATGAATCTGAAGATATCCGAAGCGAAGGATTTGTCCTTTTTCATAATGGGAGAATGACTGGAAAATTAGAAGGGAACGCGGCTATAGGTTTCCGGCTTCTAAATCAATCCGTTCGTGATTACGATGAAACCATTAATTTAGATGGGAGTTATTTAACAGTAACGATTAGTCATGCGAAAATAAGCATTGAGCCGATTATTATAAATGATGAATTGTCCTATCGTATTCACTCCAAGGTCAAGGTGAGTATCAGTGAAGATGATAATCAGGAAAGAAATTATGATTATTCGGGCATTCGGAATCAAATCGAGCAAAGCGTTTCACAGCATCTTGTCGATAATATTAATCTTGCTATAAAAGAGATGCAGCAAAATAATAGCGATGCCATTGGATTTGGATTACAAGCGTATCGCGCTTACCCGCAAAAATGGATAAAAAAATATCGAAAAGATTGGAACGAAACATTCCCGAAATTAAAATTTGAAGTATCGGGAGAAGCGAACTTGTTCCGACTGGGCATGAGCAGTGAGAACCTAGGCAGAAAAGATCATTAGTTTGAGGGCCTTCAGTCGTAATGAGCTGCTAATTTGTTGGAGGCTATCGCCTTCCGGGTCAAGTGTACAGGTCGTATTGCTCCTCAGTGAATACAATAAGCTGTAATCCGGAACTGGAAGGGGATAATTAAAGTGAACCGTAACTATTACATGGGTAATGTAGGTAGTATGAATGAAGCTAACTTTTGTCCCGATTGTCCAACGCAGACGATTTATGATCCTCCAATCACCCTATACGAGAACTACTACCATCCACAGCTTGTGAATGTCGTTCAAAATATTGAAACGGTGAAGCAACATCATTGTTGTCCTGTCTATCAGCATTATTACACGCATACGGAGAAAAATGTTATGGTTTCGAGCGTGAAACGCGGGAAACAAGTTAAAGCATCTTCCAAGAAACGTTCGAAAAAATAGATCTAAATTAATAAAAAGACCCGTAAGAATGGACGCTTCGCGTATGAATCGGCCGAGTGCTCAGCAGCGGCTTGATGCCTTCAAGCAAGCGAAAGGTTGTTCTGATATTCAGAACAACCTTTAATAAACTAGTCATTATTCTTCGCTATTTTCGAATCTATCACGAATCTTCCGCTTTTTCCTTCTAATTATCCCTTTAATTTGTTCAGCGATCGTATATCCGATTAGATAGGCCGCCGCCGAGGTATTCCCATCCACCGTAAATGGGATAATTGAAGCATCTGCAACAATTAAATCTTTCACTCCATGAACATGCCCCCTCCGGTCAACGACCCCTCCATTTCTTAAAGGAGCCATACGAAGCGAGCTTTGTTGGTGATGATTGTGGTCAAAATTTTCTCTAATAAATTGCTCGAGTTCGATATCATCATCTATCGTTTCAAGCGTTGGTGAAATGAGGCGGTAAGTTGGATCTATGGCGTTTAGCTCGGCAGCTATATCCTTTACATAGATCCTATAAATGTTTTTTATGGCTTCCATATCACTCGGATTATCGAGAAAACCTTCATCTGCGAGCACAATTTTAAGCGGGTCTTTGTTTTGGATTTTAATGGAACCGCGACTTTTCGGATGCAGATAAATCAAACCTAACGTTAACGTATCGTCTTCGGAACCAATACCCAGAATCTGAACCGCTCGCCGGCGCTTGCTGTCTATATCCAAAGGGGCAGGCAGGAAAGCGCCGCCGGTATAAAGGGCATTAGGATCATTCGAAGGTAAAGGTCTGTCGTGTGGATTCGATTGGAATACCGCGAAGTTCAGCGTGTGGTTTCTTAAGCTTTTACCTACGTGTGGATTATGAAAGACGCAGCGAATACCAGCTTCTTTTAGTGCTTTTGAAGATCCAATCCCGGATAACATTAAGAGCTGGGCGCTGTTAATACCTGCTGCAATAATGACCTTTTTCCTTGCGCGTGCGATTATCCGCTTACCGCTTTTTAGGAATTCCACTCCGCTAGCTCGCTTATTGGAAAAAATCACCCGTAAAGCAGTCGAATCGGAAAGTAATCTTAATTGACGACCATTTACTCCCCGGCCATTCAGCGCTAAGATATCGGAGGACAAAAATGCGGTGGAAGAGCTTTCTCTTCTGCCATTCGGCTTCTGATATAATTGCCATCGAGTAAAGGGGCCAATTGGGGTTTTCGGATCATTATAATCGAGAATTTCAGCGAAGCCGGTAGCTCGCTCAATTGCGGTAACTACTTTTTTTGCCATGGACGTCGGATTTACTGGAGCCTGACGAATGTCAATGCGCCCATGATAACCGCGTGCCAAGGTGTTGTTTGTTTTCCCATTGTACTTTTCAAGTCTTTTAAATCGTTGAACCGCTCGATGAGGAGACCATAGAGGCCCGAGCAGCCTTTCCCATTCTTTAAATACCTTGCTTGTTGGGCGCACGTATTGTTCCCCGTTTATCGATGAACCGCCTCCCATGAGACGTCCTGTCGTCCATTCAAACGTTCGATCGTCCAGACCCGCTTGCGGAACACCTTCTCCTTGCCAGAAATACTGAGGAAAGAACTGTTCTTCCAATTCGGAAGCCATCGTTGAATCGCTAATCGGTTTATCTTTATCATTGTTTCCGCCTGCTTCCAGAACAAGGACGGATGTTCTTTTATCATCGGATAAGGTTTTGGCGATAACCGCTCCAGCGGGTCCCGTGCCCACAATAATGTAATCATAGATGAAGTTGCTTCCCATCAAAACTCTCCTTTTAAATTAAGGGGCTAATGTAGGATATTAAGTTGAGTTGTCTCATGTGTCGAAAAAGTAATTTGCCCTTTCATTAACAATCGCAATATAATGAAAAACAATTCTAATTTATTGTAAAACAATAAATTTTGTGTTAAGGTCATTTTGTGATTAAATTAGCGAGGTGCTCTTTATGAAACGGGGAACAACACTTTTTTTGAAGATGGCCGTTATTCTTATCGGAATCCCGATTCTTGCTTTTTGCATATTTCTGGTGCC
Organism: Paenibacillus sp. JDR-2; assembly: GCF_000023585.1. Taxonomy (NCBI): domain Bacteria; kingdom Bacillati; phylum Bacillota; class Bacilli; order Caryophanales; family Paenibacillaceae; genus Paenibacillus; species Paenibacillus sp. JDR-2. The sequence continues at coordinate 1,938,692 of NC_012914.1, forward strand.
CAAGATCGGGAATTTTGCTGGAGAATCTTATCCGGATATTGCTTATATGAAGTCTCTCGTTTTAATGGATATGTATGCGGCAGCGATACCTTTTTACTTTGCCCTGTATCAAGCTTTTAAACTTTTGAGCTATATCGATAAGAATCAAGCGTTCTCGGAATTATCCGTTAAGGCTTTAAAGTATATAAAATACTGTGCCGTCACAATCAGTGCCGTGTACCTGCTAGGCATGCCACTCTACCACCTCATGGCGGAGAAAGTTGACCCTCCAAGTTTCATGCCAATGGGAACGGCCATTATTTTCGCCTCCATGGTGATCGCTGTTTTTGCTGCCGTTCTCCAAAGACTTTTACAAGAAGCTATTCAAATAAAATCAGAAAATGATTTAACGATTTAAGATGAATATATGGCGTTTCTGATTTGAATGAACAAGGAGCAGATTGCTACGGCAGTTGCTCCTTGTTTTTGTTATATAACTTTATTGCGAATTATCGACATATCATGTCTACTGGTTGAATCTTTATTCACATTCTAATATTTGGTAATTCATGTTACTGTTTACTAGGATCGCTAATTACGCAAACGACGCCTTCATTGTTTTTGCCAAAAGGAAGCACAATTCTAAAAAGCAAAGCGAGGGAATCTGATGATGGGACAAAACAACAATGGGTTTTCCGAAAAAGGACTGCACAGATTACGCGACGTGCTGAATCAGCATGTGGATTCAGGGAAGATCCCCGGGCTGGTTGCCCTGGTAAGCCGGGGCGGAGAGACGCACGTAGAAACGATCGGGACGATGCGTCATGACGGTGGTACGCCTATGAGGCGAGATACGATCTTCCGAATGGCTTCGACGTCCAAGCCGGTTGCGATCGCGGCGGCGATGATCTTGATCGACGAGTGCAGGCTGCGGTTGGATGAACTGGTAGAAACATGGCTGCCGGAACTCGCAGACCGGCGTGTGTTGAAGAGAATCGATGGCCCGCTGGACGACACCGTACCGGCAAGGCGGCCGATCACTTTACGGGACCTGTTAACCTCCACGTTCGGGCTCGGCATGGATATGACAGCGCTGGGCACCCCGATCATGGGCGCGATCTTCGAGCAGGGGTTGACTCCCGATCTGCCGGTGCCGATGCCTGAGCCGGATGAGTGGATGCGCCGCCTTGGCACGCTTCCGCTGATGCACCAACCCGGAGAGCGCTGGCAGTACCATATCAGCAATGATTTGCTTGGCGTACTCGTCGCTAGAGTGACGGGACAATCGTTTGAGGCATTCCTGCGTGAACGCCTTTTCGAGCCCCTTGGCATGAAGGACACTGGGTTTCACTTGCTCGCCGATAAGATAGACCGGCTGCCTCCCCTTTACGCCCCCGATCCGCAGACAGGAGAATTCATCGTGTGGGATGAGGCCAAAGGGGGGCGCCATAGTCAGCCTCCGGCATTCCAGGGCGGCGGCGGCGGTCTAGTCTCCACCGTCGATGACTACCATGCCTATTTCAAGATGCTGCTAAATCATGGGATGCACGAGGGTGAACGGATTTTGTCCAGGCCAGCCGTTGAGCTGATGACTACCAACCGGCTCACGCCAGAGCAACAGGCTGCGAGGAACGCCATGGCCGCCAACAACGTGCATATTTCATTCGGCCAAGGGCAGCATGGCGGTTGGGGCTTGGGGATGGCGGTACGCACCTACCGCGGTGACTACGCGTCTATCGGCCAGTTCGGTTGGGATGGCGGCAGCGGTACTTCAACCTACGCCGACCCGGATAAACAGCTTACCGGTATCCTGCTCACCCAAGTTGGAATGTCCACCCCGGATTCAGCGAGGCTTATCCACGACTTCTGGACCACGGTCTACCAGGCAATAATAGACTGACTTAAAATAATAAGAACAAGAAGCAGCCTGCTACGGCTGTTTCTTGTTCTTATTTAGCTATTGAGCAGTTAAACGAATGACATTCCAGGATGCTTTTGCTAGCTTCGTTTCAAGAGTCCCATTATCCCCCATACTCGACTTGCCTTTTGAATGTGTTTTTACTTTGTCCGGTTCTGAGGCTGTATTGGCGGCTTTCAGGTCATCATGTTCCAAGACAATATGTTCGACAAGATTGTATGTACCAAAGCTGCGGAAGAGCCGTAAAGGCGGTCATCAACATCACCGATAATAAAGTCTTTATCAACAATCATTTTTGCCTTTTCTGCCATTGATTTCACCTGCCCTGTCATCATATAATAAATCTAAACGTTTAACAATTGGCTTAGCTTTTATTAAACGCTAAATCTAATTAAAATTCAACCCTATTTTTAGGAGCTGCGAAATGTAATAAATGGAGGGGAGAACGATGATGAATAAATGGCTGCTAGCAGAAGAAGATAGCAAGGTCGTTAATTTACCTAGAAGTGGTTATATTCGTACAAGACTTATTAAAGATAATAATGAGTCATTGCTTACGGTCATTGAAATATCGAATGGCAGCATGCATTTCACAGTACTCCCTGAAAGAGGATTAGACATTGGAGAGCTTTATTTAGGGGAACAGAAGATGAGTTGGGAGAGAAGCGAGGATTATCTATTGCATCCGTCCAATGTGGATCTTTATGAATCTAACGGAACAGGCTGGATGAAAGGCTTCTACGGCGCTGTAGCTTCAATCGGTCCGGAATTATTCGGAACGCCTGGTGAAGGCTTCACTTTGCATGGTTCGGGATCGTACTCGATTGCTGAACCGGAAAGCATTCAGGTTTTTTGGGATGAGCAATCCGTAAGGATAGCAGGAAAAGTCCCGGTCATTGACCGAAACGGAGAGTTGTTATTCGAAAAATTAATTCAAATGAGTACGGAGTGGGGAAGTTCGTTAATTTTACGAGAAGAAACGGTAATAAATAAAAGCAGTTCTAAACAGGTTCTAGATGACGGCTATCATATCCAATTGTCGGGCTCTTTTCTGCATCAGGGAGGTCGATATGTTCTCCCGGTCAGTCAACATGAACTATTAATAAGGGATTCTGCTCCGCTCGAGGAAGATCCGTTTCATATTCCTTCAAGCAAGGAAGCCTACCCTATGAGATGTTATCAATACGTCCCTAGACCGGTAGATGGTTTATATCAATTCGATAAAGCTGCCCCCTATTTGAGTAAAATGAACGTAAGCAGAGGTTTGACGGGCGAAATGATTGTAAACACGCAAAATACTTACGCAGGGTATGTCATTCGACCGCTGTTCGATTTTCCGAGATCGCTTATAGCTAAGCAGAATGACAGCAGCTTTATGTTTGCCTTAGAACCTTGCAGATCACGGCCGAATCGGATGTCTCAGAAAATAACGGACGGCGAAGCATTATACTTGCGGGAGGGAGAAGCGGTATCGTCTAGCTGCTTAATCGGTCTATCTGATTCTAAGAAGGAAATTCAAAGTTTGGAGAACATGATTTTATCGGCAGTTCCTTTATAGTGAGTAGCTTGAATGTTAGTTGCGTTAATGATATAACAATAGAATAATGTGAAACGTTTAAAAAAGGGTGAAGTTCATGGAAAAAATCGGGATTAAAGATATTGCATTGCGTGCGAATGTATCCACGGCAACGGTTTCCTATGTATTGAATGGCACCCGCAATGTAAGGCCCAAGACGAAAGAGAGAGTCTTAAAAGTAATCGAAGAGCTGAATTACAGACCCAATGATATTGCAAAAAGCCTAAAGAGCAAAAGAACGAATACCATTGGGGTTATTGCGGAGGACGTAACCGTCTTTAACGTGCCCGAGATTATCGACGGAATTAACGAATACGCCGAGAAGAATGATATGCATATTCTGTTGATCAATCTCCGCCTGCAAAAAAGAGTAGGTTATGATTATGCGAACACCGATCATTATCAAAGGCATGCGCAGGATGCCGTATCAAACCTCTTATCCAAACAAGTAGAAGGAATCATTTATATTGGCGTACATCCCCGCGACTTAACGGGTTTGATTAATACTTACAATAAGCCGATTGTATATACCTATTGTTACGCGCAAGATGAATGTTCCATCCAATATAATGATGAGCAGGCTTCCTATGATGCGATTAAATATCTGGTTAGCAAGGGACATTCGCGCATTGCGATTATAAGCGGCTTGATGGATTCGATACCTTCCAGGCTGCGATTTAACGGTTATTATAAAGCATTGACCGAATTCCAGCTGCCATTTGATCCACAGTTTATTAAAGTTGGCGACTGGGGTATAGATTCAGGTTATCATCTGGCAGCTGAACTATTGAAGCTGCAGGACCCGCCTACGGCCATTCTTATTATGAATGATTTGATGGCTGCGGGCGCATTGCGGGCCGCAGCCGAACAAGGGATCGTTGTTCCAAGGGATCTCTCCATTGTAGGATTCGATAACCGGGAGTTCAGCGCTTATTTGAGTCCCGGAATTACGACAATGGATTTGCCGTTGCATGATATGGGCATATTGGCAATGAAGGCTCTCAGTAATAGGATTAGCGGAACAAACGAAAAAACGGAGGAAACTCCATTATGTAAATTAATCGAGCGGGAATCCGTTGCCGGGCCGAGGTTACCTCTTAAATAATCATTCCGGTAAGAGACTGTAGCATTCTAATTAAGCGGTCTCTTTTTTGTTGCAATAAAGGTAAATCGATTAACCGGAATTTAAGAACGGATTAGTTAAGAAATTTTCTGCAAATAGCATCAATCTCTGTAGGGAAAAGATGTTGGAAGCACTTATTTATCAACGTATTTGCTAAGGGATATAAATTACTTGCTGGGACTTATCTTGCTATGATAATATTGATTTATTATTTAAACGTTTAGATTATGACATTAGGAGTGAGAACTTGAAGCTGCTTCGTAATGATACTTTTGAAGTGTACTTATCTCCGCAAGGTACGGTGGAGTCCTTATTCCTGACAGATGATCCAGATAAGATGAACTGGGTAATAGATGCACAATATGTAAAGGATACAGGCTATTCCGGTCAGGATAAACGCTTCGGACAGTGGAGCGCTACCGTTGACGATGAATGTATTGAAAGCGTTAACTTACAACCGTATATGCATGTTACGGATGATAAAGCTGCTGTTGTTTCTTTTTTGCATGAAAAATTTAAAGTGGAGTATGAGTATCTGCTCAATAATAATGGTGAATTGCAATGGAACATTCGTTGTTCGAATGCAAGCAATTATTCTATAAAAGTAAATGGATTTCATAGTTGGTTTTCACTTGCTTATATCATGTTCCGGGATCGTGATGTCTTGAGAAACATGAAGCATTCTTGCGCCGTATTTCCTCATTTGGGAGGGGATTTCTCCAAGTTTGCAGCAATGCGCAGAAGCAATGAGGCTCCGCATCTTGCGATCTACAGCACGGGCGATCGCGTTACGGCTTTCGGGACGTATTGCAGCTATGTAAATCGGTTTTTAGAACAGGTATCGCCATCATTGGATGGAATGCTCTATCACCGGTTGTCGTTTGTTGAGGATGGAAGCTCGATGGGCCAGTCTGCAGAGAATGATTGGATCTATGGCGGTGACTACACTTCGATTACTCTTAAGCCTTTGGAAGAAAGAACTTGGTCATTTGTATTTACGCCATTTAAAGATCAAGAGGATTTTTACGCGAAGGCGCAAAAGTATGGGCATCCGCATTGGACTTATTCGCATGTTACGACGACAGACGGAAAGTTCTTTGCCGAATTGAGTCTTCCGGAGGAGGAAACATTACTCTCGGCGAAAATCGTAAGCGCGGTGGACGAAACAGGTACCACGAAGAAAACCGATATTACGAATGAATTTAAATTTGTTTCTAACGAAAAATCTAAACGTTTACGTGTTGTCGTTCCAATGAAGTCAGCAGGAGAGATTAAGTTGGAAGCCACGCTGGGTAACGGTAAATGCGATGTATTGGTTGGGAATGTGCTTGAACCCATTCATAACCTGCTGGAAAGAAGAGCGGCTTGGTTATGCAGCAATAGCTTTAATGCTAACCAGGAATCAACACGTCCTTATGCCTTTAAGCCATTATCAAACCAGGGGGAATCCCTTGGTAAATTATCGTTTATTCTCATGAAAAATCTTTTATCTCCCCCAGTACCGAAAGAGGTCCATAATGTGGAAACCTCTGCTTTCCTGGATTTAAAGCAGCATTGGTTTGAGGATGGAGATTTTATGAATCCCAGACCCCTTTACGGTTCCTTCTACCGTATTTATGATTTCGATTATATTGGTCACGTGTATTATTTGTTATCCCGATTCGATCAGTCGTTATTGGCTTATGCCAATCCGGAAACGTATTTAACTTGGGCCGCTCAAGTTATGTGCATGAGGCTGGACCCGGATTGCCATCGTACTAAACGCGAAAAAGAGGAATCCCAGCTTGTTGGCGTATTTATTCTTTATATTGCCGACTTGCTGGAGGATCTGAAAAAAAGGGAGTTAACTTATTGGCATGATAAACTGCACAGGTTATGGTTGCAATTTGTGGAAGGACTAAAGCAAGGTTCGCAAGGATATCAAGGAGCTGTGACGGAGCATTTCTATGATAATGCAGGGTTTGGACCTACGTGTGAAGCGTTATGCCTGGCTAACTTAACGGATGAAGCGGATTTGTATGCTCCCCTGATCATTGCGAATATTGGATTTAGTAACGACTATAGAGCGAATGCTCCGGATCGTTGGTGGGAAGCTTTATCTTTTATGACGCATTCGTTATGGGGAGGATTAGTAGCAGGTGCTGCCCGATCCTCTTATGAAACACTTGGAGACACGAGGCTGTTGGAAGCCGGCTATCGGGCTACAATGGCGGTGTTTAACTGTTATGATTGGAATGTGTATTCGACAACCCGTAAACTAAAACCCGGTGAGGCAGCTTCAACGTACAGTATTGCAGCTCCTAATTTAAATATGCCCGAGCTGTCCAGAAACCGTTTTGGACAATCGATTTTCAAAAAGTCGAGTGATCCCTTATTCAGCAGCCTTTTCTCTAACATAGAAGGTGACGACTGGGATATGGGGGAAGAGCTTGTTGCTTATATGCTTGGTTTTGGTTCGACAACGTACCTCTATACAGATGGCGATGGGGAAATAAGATGCGTGAACGGTATTATTGAGCCGGCAGAGAAAGGCTGGAAGATTACTAGCTATGCCGCATATCCAACCCGGTATGTGATGTTGGAAAAAGGACTCATGTTTGATTCAAATGCGGGAGAAATCGTTAAGAGTATATTATTTATAGATGGTCAATTCCAAAGTACGGAAATTAAAATTTAATTCTAAAAACAAAAAAACGGAAACTGGTGTTTTTGAAAGCCAGCTTCCGTTTTTTATTTTTAAATGATCTCAGGCTTCCGGCATTCTTTTTTACGAAAGTTTGCCGGTGAAGCTCCTTGTTTATTGGTGAAGACGGAAGAGAAATAGGCAGGATTGTTGAAACCAACTTCATCTGCAATGCGAGCAATGGACCAATCCGTTTGAATGAGCAGCTTTTTTGCTTGTTCTATTCGATAGTGCAGCAAATAATCGATGGGGGTTAAACCATAGACCTTCAACATGCATTTGGCTAGATAGTTAGGATGATAATTGAATTGGGCCTTTAATACGGGGTTTGTGATCTTGGAGGTATAATTCTGACGTATAAACAATTCAATTTTTTCGGCAAGATGGATGGCCGTTGAATTTGTGGCTAATCCGGAATCATGATTAATATTTTGCATAAACGTCTGGAAAGCCGTTTGCTTCCGCCAATTGCGAAGCGAGCGCGGATCATTATCCAAGGAATAAAATTCCGTGAGATCATTCATGGATTTACTAGACAGCTTTAATTTTTTTGGAATAAAAATCGAGCTCAATTCGCAATGATGGAGATAGGCTCGTTGTTTATGTTTTTCGAATAACGTCATTTGGTTCTCAAGGCATTCATCTATGCTTTTCATTTCGTCCCAGGCACCAAACGTCTGAAAATGAATCCAGGTAATTTCCGTTTCCTCATCACAGGAAGCCGTGCCGAAGTGATACGCATCGGGTCTTAATATTATTGCTTCATCTTTATGGATGATCCACTCCTTATTATTTTCACCAATGAACAGCTTTCCCTTGGTAACGATAATAATATCGAAAACATTAATAGAATAACGACTTACATGCCGTTCGCCTGGCAAGAAAGAATGCTTTCCGCTGTCTATAAAATAAGGAATAGGCGGAGTTACAAAGTGCAGTATGAACTCGGACATGGGATATCCCTCACTTTGATCAATAATGACGACGCTTTCATTTATATAATAAGTAATTTCCGGTACGAATTTCAAGATAATTGTATAGTGAAATATCATAAGATTAAAGAGAAATTTAAACGTTTTACTTAAACGGGCTCTTAAATAGTGAAATTTTGGGAATAGCAAGCAAATCAGAAACTTTTGTATTAAAACATCACGCTTTTCCATACGTTTCAAATCGCGAATAGGAATGTTGAAATTCCATAAATATAGGTTGGAATATTGGTTTTTCAATACAAATCAGCGGTGATACAATTAAGTAAGCGCTTTCCGTTGATAAAAACGGAGGAAGGAGTAGGAATTATGGGATGAATTACGGAAAGTCATTGCCATAAAACTAAAAATCTAAACGTTTAATAGTTCCGCAGTCACCAGGATATAGACTACGAAATGTAAACAGGAGGTTAAGATGAAGACGACGACTAAAAAGTTGATGTCACTCGCTACCGCATTTACGTTGTTTTTCGAAGTGCTGCCCTTGGGGATTAACGCGGTGCCTTCGGCAGCCGCAGCAACGAACAGTATCTCCAATGCTAGCCTTTCTGCCAAGGTCGGCGATTTAGGGCAGATTGAGGAATTATATATTCAAAATAACCCGACAAACAAAAGCGGCAAGCCTATCAATTTTGTACTGCCCAACAATACGTCGCCGCAAAATGACGTCCAGCACCAATGGATGGGCGAAATGCTTTTCTCTTACCGTACCGGCGACAGTAAGCAATTCCCTAGCGACAGAACGGGCTTTGTAGAAGTCGACACGAATAAAACGCTGGCGGCAGGCGGTTCAACAAAGTATACGAACATCAATCCCGCTAACCCCTATTTTACGAAAGAGGCTTCAACGGACGGCAAGAAAGTGGAAGTTAACTTCATCGGACAGAATATCGATTCGACAACCGCTCGCGCGATGAAGGGCTTTGACGTGAAATCCGTGTTTGATATGGATACCGACGATGGTTCGATGCTATGGGAAATCACGGTCAAAAACAAAAGCGGCAAATACATTGAATTCGGCGATATCGGCTTGCCGATGCCTTGGAATAATAAATATCAATCGGTATCGGATACCTATGACAACCGTGTGACCGTACATAATTTTGCCGGCGCCGACAGCGGGTATTCCTATGCCATCCGCACGAGCGGCGAAGGGAATTTCATGATGTTCGCCCCAGTGCCGGATAGCGGCGCACGCATTGAATACGTGGATTATTGGCTGGGCGACACAGGTGAACTGCGTAACGGAAGTCTTTACTCGAACTGGGTCGGAGACAGCGGAGGCTGGTTTCCGGGGTTGAATGTTCTATATATCCATTCCAAAGATATTCAGAAAACAGGCCGCGGATATTTTACCGACGCCACCAGCTTGGTTCTGGGACCGGATGAGCAAAAAACATACAAGTTTAAGTTTTCGGCGGTACGCGCCGGCGACAACAGTCCGCAAGCAAATGCTCAAAGTCCAAATAATGCTTCTACCTCCATGGAAGACCGCGAGGCTAACCTTCGCTCCACCTTGTACAAATCAGGTATGATTGACGCGGTTGCTCTACCCGGCTTCCAGGCTGCGATCAATATGCCAGTTAAGCTGGATCTTCATTACGACGACAGCCTCATCGACGTACAGTCCATAGACATTCAGTCTGTTGACGAGAATGATCCGTTTGATGCCGCGCATATCCCGACTATCAAGGCAGGTCAGACCAGAAGCGCCATGGTTAACAATACCCGCGCCGGACGCGGACTGCCTGACGGAAATCCGGGATACAGCGAATCCGTACAGTATGTGGAAACCAAGATTATTAACGGTGAACAGCATCATATCTATTCGCTTAAGTTCGGCAATATCGGCAATAACAGCGTTCGCGTGAATTATAAGCTGAAGTCCGGTGCGGAGCAGCTGGATAAGTTCACCCAGTTTGAATTCAATATTCTTGCTGAGCTTGATCAAACATCGCAAGCCCACTCTGAGTTTATGGTAGACAAAACGCAGGATAAGGATCCGAATAGTCCGACCTACGGCATCTACCGCGACTGGTATCTGACAACGGGCCTTGACACGACGACCAGTCATTGGGGAGACGACTGGAGCCACGATAACATTAACTTCATGACCATGAAGAATTATCTCGATCCGGATCCTAATGAGATTAAGTCCATTGAAAATTACCTGATCGATTTCATGTGGGAAAAATATATGAAAGATACGCAGAATAGTTTTACCGTTGCGAACTATCTCAAAGACTCGGGTGCCTATACGAATTCGGAGAAGCCTTATGTACGGACGTTTTCCGAAATGATGGAGTCCACCGGCTATTTCAATATGTACCGGATTCAAAAGGCCTATCCTAATTTGTTAGACTATCGCGAAACGCCGCAATATTATCTGGAGAAGGCCTACGGCATCTACTATAACCGCGTCTCCAGCGGAGCAACCGGATTCTATGGCGAGCAGCAGATCCCGGATATGATTGAGGCGCTTAAAGAAGAAGGAATGCTGACGGAATACGAGAATCTGAAGAAGAAGTTCGCCCAAACCAAAGGCCGGAACGTGACAAACGCCGCTTATCCTTACGGATCGGAATTTGAATACGACAATACCGGCGAAGAAGGGGCTTATTCCGCAGCCAAAGCACTGAGAACCTACTATCCTGAAGACGCGCGTGCGGATGCAGCCCTGAAAAGCATGGGAATGGCGGACTTGAAGACTCGTGCGATGCGGGGCATTCAGCCTACCTGGTACTATTATTCCGTACCGGTATTCCGCGCTGGCGAAGGCTGGTGGAATTTCCAATATACCGCTTCCTTGGCGGGATCCATCATGGATGACTGGCTCCGTTATGAGAATGACGGCAGATCAGGAGAGCAGGCTGCTATCGCGCAACAGCGCAACTATGCGGCGAAAATTTCAAACTTCAATGCCGTCAATATGGGGCAGATTTCGGCACAGTCAGTAGGCGGTATTTCTTGGAGATATAACGCCCAAAAGGGTGGAACGGGTACCAAAAACGTAAACGATGGCGGAACCCGCGTTATGAACAACGGCTGGCAGGACTTTTCCGGCGAATCCGAGGAAGGACTCTATGGCTCGCTATTGCGTATCAGTTCCGATATCGTCACCGATCCGATCTTTGGGCTTTTCGGATATGGAGCTTCCGTCACTGACGAAGACGGCACTTACCTCATCACGCCAAAGGACGGTTTCGGAAAGCGTATCAACCTCATCGACGAAAAAATATACCTAGTCTCGGAAAGCGATAGAATTGAAAGCGCGCAGATTCAAAAAGACGGCAAGGCGTTTTCATTGCAGCTCTCGAATCTTGCTAAAAGCGAGCACGCTTCGAAGATTGATTTCGATGGAGCAGGATTAGAGAACGGCTATTATACAATGAAGCTGGATGGGAAAGATGCCGGACAGTTCTATGCACTGAACAATAAAGGCACGGCTATGTTCCAAATGAGCGGTGCGCAAACGGCCGAATTGACTATTGAAAAGGCAGATACGGGTGAAAATGAAGCCCCGCAGGTTACTGCGGAGCTCGCAACGAAAGACCCGCAAGCGATGATTCCGTTTGTGATGAACGGAATGGTGACCGATGACGGAGCGCCAAATGGCACGTTGACCTATCAATGGGAAGTTGTCAGCACTCCGGAAGGCGGCAAGCTGACCCTTACCAATTCGAAGTCGACAACCACGCGGGCAAACGGTACCAAAGAAGGCTCCTATACGGTTAGACTCACCGCAAATGACGGGCAAATGAGCGGTTCTAACGAACTGACCTTCTCGCTTTCCGCACCGCCGGAAAAACAACCTCCGGTCATTGGCGAAGTGACGGCAGTCCAGGATGCTTCGAACAGCAGTATTCTCGTGTTATCCGGCAAAGCGACACCGGATCCGGTGTACAGCGCGGTCACTGATCCTGTATGGACATATGGATGGACGGTTAAGCAAAAGCCGGATGGCGCAGCTGATGTTACTTTTGTTGGCGGGGATAAAGCAAACGCATACGCCCGCATAAGCAAGGCAGGCACTTATGTGTTTACCTTTACGGCGGCTGATGAAGGCAAGACCTCCAGCAAGGATGTCACGGTTAATATTGCGAAAGACGCCGATGGCTCGTACAAGGCAATCAGCGTTGTGACGTTAATAAACGCCGCTCCGACACTGCCTGGACAGATGGATGTTCTGTTTGATGACGGATATAAGCAAAGTGCGATCAAGTGGAATGAGGTTGATCCGGCCAGCTATGCGAAGGCAGGCGAATTCGCTGTCGAGGGTAATTTCGTAGGCAGCGAATTGAAGGTTCGCGCCACGGTATACGTTGTGAAATCGCAACCTCAGAACAACGCGCTGATCGCGAAGCCTTCAGCCAGTTATTCCGGCGGCGACGGATATCCCGAGGCTATGAATAACGGTAACGAACCAAAAAGCTCATCGGATTTCTCAGCTTCCAAAGGCGCTGCTAACAGTGCATGGCACAACTGGGGGAAAGAAGGGGATCCGGCATGGGTCATGTATCAATGGGATGAGCCGTTCCTTGCCTCTTCAATGGATGTATACGTCTTCCGGGACGGGTCCGGCAATTTCCAACCAACGGATATGAAGCTTCAGCTCCGCGATGCGGATGGTAATTGGTATACGCCAAGAGGAGTAACGGGACTTGGGAATGCATTGAATAAATACAATACGACGACCTTTGAGCCTGCCTATATTACAGGCGCCCGTTTGGACATGAAACCTCTCACCGTAGGGATTGGTATTCTGGAGTGGAAGGTGAATGGATATACGGGAGGGACAGACAAGTCGCAGTTGACACAGGTTATTAACTTTGCCAATTCATTAAAGGCTGCGAACTTTATCGATCAAGGTCTTGCACCGATTGCTGATGCGAAAGCGAACGCTTCCGCCGTGATGAGCAACAAGGAAGCCACGGAAGAGGACGTTGCTCAGGCGATTGCAAAGCTGCTGGCAGATCTGCGGCTCTTGAGTCCGCGCGATAAGAATATGGCGTTCGCAGCTAGTCTCTCGGCCAGCTTCACTTCTTCTTGGGAGAGTCTTCCTGCGGTTAACGACGGATTAAAAACGGCTGCAAGCAACCCGCATTGGGGTTCGTGGGGCAATACAAGCTCGGAGGAATGGGTGCAATACGATTGGCCGCAGGGCGCAACCATTCAAAGCTCGAATCTGATGCTTTGGACGGATAATGGCGGCATAGAGGCACCTACAAAATACACGTATTCGTACATTCCGGTGAACAGCACAACGAATGAATGGGTAACGGCCGGGACGATTACCACAGGCATCACAGCTCTTACTACTCCGGTGGGCTCCTCCAATCTATTTGCCTTTGACCCGGCTCTGGAGGTTAAATCCCTGCGCGTAACGATGACAAAGAAAGCTCGGAATGGCAATGGTGTTGGCTTATGGGAGTGGGAAGTACTTCAGGCGGCGACCAGTCAGAATCAGCCGGCCCCAACAACGCCAACAGGGGTTAAGCCGACCGTGTTCAACGGGAATGACGGAAAGCTCATTGGCGTGACAACGGCAATGGAATATAGGAAGGAAGGCTCGGAGCAATACACGGCAATTACGGGAACGGAGGTTACAGGCCTCAGCGCGGGAACGTATTTTGTCCGGTATGCGAAAACCGGTTCGCTAAATGCCAGCCCGGATAAGGAAGTTGCGATTCCGGAAGGAGATAAACGGGATCCGGCGGCCAGCATTAGCTGTCCTTCATCACCAGTGTTCTTGGGTCAACCGATTCAGCTTCCGGTTGGCGTTACGGGATTGACTCATGACTTCAATATGCTAAGCGTGGAGTTAAAGTACGATCCGGCTATGCTTGAGTTTGCTACTTCACTGAATGATGGCGTTAACGTCTTGGCTCCGGATTCCATTACTCCTTCGCGGGATGGACTGCAAGTTCTTGAGACGGCGGTGAAACCGGAAACGGGAGAAATTCTGATCATTATGGGAATCACGGGAACATTCTTGACAGGTGACGGCGAATTGTTTGTTCTTCACGGCAATGCCAAGGCGGATGCAACGGCCGGAACGACAACTGTTGCCGTAACCAAGCAGGAAATGGTCGGCGATGAGAGCCATTATACTTTGCTCGACACATCGCTGGCTGCGGTGGACATACAGGTTGTGCAGGCGGATAAGACGACATTGATTGCTTCCATTACAGCGGCCGAGGAGCTTCTTGCTGCGGCAACAGAAGGTAATCAAGAGGGTCAATATCCAATCGGCTCCAAAGCAATCCTGCAAGCTGCAATCGATAGCGCCTCAGCGGTGGTGCAGAACGGAACGGCAACGCAAACGGACGTTGCTAATGCATTCGCTGCATTGAATGATGCGGTAACCGTGTTCAGCGGTTCGATTATCCATATCGATAAAGCGGCATTAAATACGGCCATTACCGATGCTGAGCAAGCATTGAGCTCAGCCGTAGAAGGATCGGCGCCGGGCCAATATCCAACGGGCACGAAGGCTATTCTTCAAGCTGCGGTAGAAGCCGCCGTTATCGTACGTGACGGTACTAAGGTAACGCAAGCCGATGTGGACCTAGCGGTGTCGACATTAACGACAGCAGTGAGCACATTCAGAGCTAGCGTCAATCCGACAACTACGCCTTCCGTTGATTTGGCAGCCTTAAATCAAGCGATTGCTGCCGCTCAAGCTAAGCTGGCGAAAGCAACTGCGGGCAACAAAATCGGTCAATATCCGGCAACCGCAATTACGACCCTTCAAGCTGCCATCGTAGCAGCGAACAATGTGAAGAGTAACGGCGGAGCATCGCAATCGATGATGGATGCAGCGGCAGCAGCATTGAATAATGCGGTATCCGTATTCGCTTCCAGTATTGTGACGCTTGTGCCTGGAGAGACATCCGTAACGATTCAGGATCTTTCTATCATTGCTAAATATTACGGCGTTAAGAAAGATCAACCTGGCTGGAATATCGTAGAAAAGGCAGATTTGTTCGATAATCACGAGATTACGATTCTCGAGTTAGCGGCGGTAGCACGCATGATTGTAGGCAATTGGTTACAGCAATAATCAAACGGTGAAAGCGGAATAAGGAGGGAAGGTGCTGCGGCGCCTTCCCCATCGTTAATGAAGGGATGATTCGCATGTTGAAACGCAAGCTGCTAATGATGCTATTGTCGACCGTCATCCTTTTTATTGGGGTGGCGCAGGGGACTGTTATGGCTAAAGAAGCAAACGCCACGTTCGACTTAAAGCTTAGTTATTCGGGTAAGGATGTTAAGCTGTCTATTATGGGCCACGGGCTTACGGATATGTACGCTTATGATTTCGAGTTGTCGTACGATGAGAAAATACTTTCCTTTAGTAAGGTGGAAACCTCGATTAAAGGCTTTTCGGTAGACCCGATCCTTGGCGCGAATACGATCCGGATTGCCCATACGAAGATGGGAGAGACCGGTGGCGAGAAAGGGGACGTGGAGCTGTCCGCGATAACCTTTAAACGTATCGGATCCGGGACAACCTCTGTTAAGCTTAATACCATGAAGCTTGTTGATTCTAAGCTGGACATGGCTGCGTTTGAGCCTAAAGTAACGGCAACGGTCATCGATAATCCTAATTTGTTAACATTCAAAGATGTAAAGGGACACTGGGCAGAGGCTTCAATCTATGAGGCTGCAAGTCTAGGCTTCGTGACCGGTTATTCGGATGGAACCTTCAAGCCGAATCTCGAAGTAACAAGGGCAGAATTTGCGACGATGATCGTTCGGGCTTTGCAGAAGAAGACCAGTGACGGTAAAGGTCTGACCTTTAAAGATAATAAAGAGATTCCTGTCTGGGCGAGAGCGTATGTGCAAACAGCGGTTGAAGCTAAGCTGATTACCGGGTACACGGATAATACGTTTGGCGCGAACAAGTTGATTACTCGCTCGGAAATGTCGGCAATTATCGTACGTGCGCTTGCTAAAGAAACAAGCTCCGCTACTAAATTACAGTTCGCTGATCTGGATCAGATACCGGCATGGGCTATACCGTCTGTGAAGGCAGCAGTGGAGCTTGGCATTATGAAAGGGAATACGCATAATCAATTTGCTCCAAACGCACCTGCTACCCGCGCGGAAGCCGTTACGGTTATTCTTAGAATGCTCAAAGCGTAAAATAACGAATATGGGCCCGGAAGATAAACACTATAAACATGCGCGTCTTCCGGGTTTTGATTTTGCTAGATTTTATGCAAAAGGTTGAAATAAGTATAAAAATTGGAATAAAATATCCTTAATAGATTCACGTCTTCCTAGCGAGACCGGCAATTTGCTAAACGTTTAACTTTGGGCCAACCATATTTTGACCAAGAGGCTGTGTAAAATCGCAATAATTACGCTTTACGCCCTTTCAATGGTTGAAATATTAAAAGAACAGGTTGAAATAATCGGTTTCATTCTAAGGTTAAAAATGACACAATATTAATGGGCTCGATGTTAAACGTTTAACTCGAAAGCTTGGAAGTCCGGAGCGGATGAGTCAAACGGTTAGACATATAAATTAATGCAAATATCGAAGGGAGATCGGGGTCATGAAAACAGGAAGGAAACTTGGAGTAGGTCTTGTCTCGGCTGCATTGGCAATGAGTGTCGTTGGTTGCGGGAATAACGGGAACAACGAGACAAACACAAGCACAAACACGGCATCACCGGGCACAGATGCTACCAAAGCACCTGCAACGTCATCTTCCAAGACTGAAAAGGTTAAAATTATCTACTCGATGTGGGGAAGTGCCGAAGAAGGAAATACCACTCAATCGGTGGCGGATAAATTTAATGCCTCCCAAGACAGAATTACGGTGGAAGTGCAAGCGATTCCATGGGAAAGCTACATGACTAAATTGAATACGCTTGCAACGGCAGATCAGCTGCCCGATACAGGCATGTTAAAAGAGGATGGAGTTATCCAATGGTCCTCTCAAGGCATGCTCAATGATGTAAGCTCCATGTATGAGGGAAGCGACAGCAAGCCGCTCGATAGCCTGGCTTACAAATATCAAGGCAAAACCGTAGCTTATGCTGCCGCAAACGAAATTCTCCTACTCTATTACAATAAAGACATGTTCGACAAAGCGAATGTTCCTTATCCTCCTTCCGTGCTTGATAAAGCATGGACATGGGACGAATTCGTGGAAACGGCCAAGAAACTGACGAATGATAAAAAAGGAAAACATCCCGGCGAGGATGGCTTCAATCCGCAAAGTATCGTTCAGTACGGGGCATCCGTGGAAAATCTCCCATGGCAGTTGGAAACCTGGGCACTGAGCAATGGCGGAGGTTTTTATTCCAACGACGGTTCGGAAGTTAGGGTTGGAGAAGACGCCAGCATCGATGCTATCCAAAAAGTTGCCGATTTGTACTTGAAGGATCATGTTGCTCCTTTGTCCGTCGGACAGACGGATGACGGCATTCAACGCACCATTATCGCAGGCACGGTCGCTATGGCAACGAACGGTGCATGGAATGTGGGAACCAGCTTGAATACGGCGAAGGAAGCCGGCCTTAACTATGGCGTAGCCGTTCTGCCTTACATGAAGGATAAAGTTACCCTTAATACAGGCGGCGCCAATGTCGTATTCTCTCAATCCAAGCATCCGGAAGAAGCAATGGAATGGTTGAAATGGTACAACTCCGAAGAAAATAACTGGGCACTCATCTCATCGGGTATTTGGATGCCAACGCTGGAGAAATGGTATACGGATGAAACGCTGACTCACAAATGGGTCGAAAATCCAAACTTCCCGGCATACGACGAATACAAGTCTGCCGTAGTCGATTATGCGCAATCTTCCGCAGCAAGACCTGCTTCGTGGTTCTATACGAATAATACAACGGAATTCAATACCTTGCTAGGATCCGTTCTAGGGGATGTATGGACGGGTAAAACGACTGCTAAGGACGCCATCTCCAAAAATCTCGATGCATTGAAGGCCGCTCATACAGGCAATCAATAATAAAGATAGGAAGGATGACCGCCACGAATACGCAAGCGGCGGTCATCCTTTTAACATGAGGGGGAGCGAGAAATGGAAGCCATTAATAAACCGCAAAAGCGCCGTTCCCGTATTTATTCAGGCGAGGCACGCGTAGCTTATATATGTTTGATTCCAGCCTTTCTAGGATTAATTTTTCTAACGTATTTGCCTCTCCTAGGAGTGTTGGGCATCAGTTTGACGAATTGGACTGGCTTGAAAAACCCCGAATTCATCGGTTTTGATAATTATGTCAAGCTATTCACCACGGACCCTTATATTAAAGACTCCATTATAGCGACGATTTATTTTGCGGTTTTATCGGTAATCGGCAGTATGATCTACTCCCTATTTGTTGCGTTGCTGCTGAATCGTAAAATTCCCGCAAGAGGGTTTTTCAGAGCGGTATTCTATGTGCCTTATGTTTTGCCTGCCGCAGCGATCTACGTAGGATGGTCGTGGCTCTATGAGGGGAATTTTGGATTCTTCAACTATCTTCTCTCCGAGCTTGGGCTTAAAAAAATTCTCTTTATCGCCGATTCCACCTATGTCGTTCCTTCGCTTTCGTTAATTTCGGTGTGGCTGGCTGGCAACTTGATCGTTATCTTTTTGGCCGGACTTCAGAATGTTCCCGTTGTTTACCATGAAGCGGCTGAAATGGATGGCGCAAACGGCTGGCAACGCTTCCGTCATATTACGTTACCATGCATGACCCCAATCATCTTCTACAACCTGCTAATGAGCTTGATAGCCAACCTTCAAGTCGTTACGCCTGCGCTGTCTTTAACGAATGGCGGGCCAGGCAACTCTTCCCGATTCATGACTTATCTCATGTATGATCAGGCCTTTGTGAATTACAAATTAGGTTATGCCTGCGCAACGACGTTCATCATTTTCGCCATTCTAGCGGCCTTTACTATCGTATTGTTTAAGACGTCTAACAAATGGATTTATAATGAAGGAGGGGACGACAAATGAGTGTAGCAGCATACGGGGGCAGACTGAGAAGCAAAAAACGCAGGGACCTGTTGATGAACATTTTAACTTTTGTCGTTATTATCGTTTTTACCGTTCTAGCCCTCTTTCCGATCTGGTGGATTTTCCGTACGTCTCTTATGACGAATGCCGAGATCTATAAATATCCTCCTTCCCTCATACCGCAAAATTGGTTGTTTTCCAACTACGAGAAGACGCTGGAAATATTCAAGTTCTGGAAATACCTGTGGAACACGATGGTGATTATCGTTCCCTCCTGTCTGGCAGGAACCTTTACGGCTACCTTATGCGGATACGCTTTTGCAAGGTTAAGATTCCGGGGCAAAAGTTTGATCTGGGCACTATGCGTCGGCTCCATGCTTCTGCCAGCCATGGTAACGCTTATTCCGCTGTACATCGGTTGGACGCGCGGCCTGGGACTTAATGACAGCTACTGGCCGTTGATACTGCCTTATTTCTGCGGCGGCGGCGCGTTTAATATCTTTTTGATCCGTCAATTTATCATGTCCATTCCAAGAGAACTCGATCAAGCGGCAACGATCGACGGTGCCGGGTACTTCCGCATTTTGTTCAGCATCATTATGCCGGCTATCCGACCAGCTATGATTGTCGTCGCGTTGTTTATCTTCATAGGGTTATGGAACGATTTGCTTCAACAGATGATTTACATCAACTCGAGCGATAAATATACGATTGCGCTTGGACTAACCAACTTTAGAGGCCAATTAAAGAGTGACTGGTCGCTTACCATGGCCGCCACATGCTTGTCTTTTGCTCCGGGCGTCATCTTCTACTTAATTGGCCAACGGTATTTCGTGGAGGGAATCACGCTAACCGGATTGAAAAATTAGTTGTTCATAGCTTACGTTAAAGCAGTGGCCGGTCTATATATGACCGGCTGCTGTTTTTTTGTTAAAGTAACGGGGATAGCTTGAAACCAGGATTCGATTAAATAGGTAGAATAGTCCTTGTTCATATATTTAATTAATAGTAAAAAGTAAACAAGCAATCAAATGGAGGGAAATTATATGGGGGGGAGTTAGAATAATAAAGGTTTTAAAGAAATAGTTGCAATCTGCTTACGTGGTGCTCTTTATTTACAAGGTCTGATGCTCTGACCGTTGCGAGGAGCCCGAGCAGGCCGGTAAGGTTGTCAGCATCAGGCATGTCATTTTTATTTTGCTTTTAATAAGCGAAATTCGTTTGGCGTAAGCCCCGTCGTGTTCTTGAAGACGCGGAAAAAATATTTCTCGTCGGAGAATCCGACCTTTTCGGCGACTTCGTAAATCTTCAGCTGATGGTTAAGGAGTAGCTTCTTGGATTCCTCCACGCGAATTTTTTGGAGGTAATGAATGAAGCTGACGCCGGTCATTTTTTTGAACAGGCTGCTGAAATAGGTTGAATTCATGAAGACGAGACTAGCCGCCTTGTTCAAGTCGATATCTTCCGCATAATGCTCTTCCAGATAACGCGTGACGAAGCCAACGTCATGTCCGTATTGAGAGCCGTCTAATAAAGGCTTGCGATTCGTGTTCTCTTTGGTCAGCTCATGAATCATTTTATTTAGCACCTGATATAATTTATCCTTCTTAACGGGTTTCAATAAATAAGCGCTCACGCCGTAGGCGATTGCTTCCTGTGCGTAGCTGAACTCGTCGAAGCCGCTTATGATAATCGTTCGGGAGGGGAGCTCCCATTCTCGTATTTGTTTTAACAGCTTAAGTCCGTCCAGAAATGGCATCATGATATCCGTAATAATAAGCTCCGGTACCAGCTGCCGGATTTTCTCAAGCGCTTCTTGTCCGTTTGACGCTTCTTCAATCGAAGAAATCGGCAAATCCATTTTGGATACGATTTTTACGATGCCTCGTCTAATGATGTCATCGTCCTCAATGATTAACATGCTGAACACGTGGAACTCCTCCTATAATATCGGGAAAACGGATGGAAACAACCGTACCTGACAATCCGCTTTCGATCTCAAGCCCGTAATCCTTGCCGTAGTTGAACCGAATCCTCTGCTGTATATTCAAAAGCCCAACGCCGCCGCCCTCCGACGGCCTCAGCGTCCCGACCTCGTCTACGTCTTCTTTAAGCATTCGTTGAATGAACGCAAGCCGCTCCTTGTCCATCCCCGTTCCGTTATCCGCGATCCGGCACAAATAAGCGCCATCGTATTCCGTAATGGATATCGAAAGAATGAGATTTCCTTTCTGATTGCGAAAACCGTGTTTTATTGCATTCTCCACAATCGGTTGGAAGATAAACGAAGGGATGGGAAGGCGATTGATTCGATCCGAAAAATCGGTGAGTAATTGTATACGGCCATTATGCATCAAATTCTGGACTTTTAGATAGTCATTCAAATGCTCTAATTCTTTCCAGACAAAGGTCTGTTTCTTCTCGCTATGCGAAATGCTGTATCTCATAATGCTTCCGAGAGCGGTTATGGCCTCGGATAACTCTTCTTGATCGTTGAATTCGGCCATCATGCGCATCGTTTCCAGAGCGTTAAACAGGAAGTGCGGGTTGATTTGCGCCTGAAGGGCGTAGAGCTCCGCTTCGCGCTGCGCGATTTCGGTTTTGTATACGCGTTCGATTAACTCGTTTATTTTATAAGCCATAACATTGATGTTATGGCCGACCATATCGATTTCATCTTCACCGTGAACGGGAATCTCAATATCGAAATCGCCTTTTTGAATCTTGCGAATGCCGGCAAGAATCTGCTTGATTCTGCGCATGAGGAAAACAGCCATCAGATAGGCCGAAGCCGCTAGAATCGTGACGGATACCGCAAGGATGACCAGAAAGACATTTCGGGATTTGGTCCAATGCATCATCATGACGCTATTGGGCGTCATGCTGACAAGATTGGCGTCCGGCAAACGAATCGGCTTGGTCAGGACGGAATAGTCGGTGTGGTCAAGCTGCGGCATCGTTGTCTCCGTATCGTTGTAAAGTAATTGCCCCTTATTATCTTGAATCACCATAATGCCCGAATTCAAAGTTTCCTTTGCCTGCAAGCTTTCAAATAGATACGATCCCCGGACCATAAGCTCCAAGTAGGCGCCGTTATTGCTATAACTGCTGCTGCTCAGCGCATAGTAAAGATAGTATTGCCCGGCGGTATCATGCCGCCAGTATGCCTTTCCTTGCTGCGTGCCGGCCTTCATGTCCTGATACCAGCTTTCCTTTATGAAAGAGGAGGAATGATTGAAAAAATCGCTTTCCGGCACTTCGTCATCCTCGACAAGAATTCTGAACTTCCCAATATTGTAGGTAGTCGCTTCAATCCAGGAGGCCATCGGCTTAACGGTTTGATTAATAATGCTGATCCAAGTGACCGTATCGTAGTACGGTTGGCTGAGCACGTCGTTCAGCGTTGTGTTCACCGAAACCATATAGCCGATTTTTTCGGCCTCGTCGATCTTATTGTTAATATCCGTTTCGGCGTATAACAGCTGCTGATTGTTTACGTGATTTCGTTCTTTCACCAAGTCCTGGATCAGGTTTTGGTAGATCCAAATGCTGCTTCCTACAGTAGGGATAAGAATGAGTAATAGATAAGTCAAAAACAATTTGGATTTAAAGCTCATTTTGCGCAGCAAGTTGTTTTTTGTGCTCTTCATAGTGTGCTCCTCTGAATCAGGTTCTAACGGTAATCGGTTGCGAAGCTTACCTTCCATAGTATATATCAGCGGGACGGGCAGATACCTCAACTATGAAAAGGGGATAAAAATCGTACACTAAAACCTAAAGATTCGAAACTGAAATTGAATATTTATGTTGGTACTATTAAACCATGTTAAGGATCTTGCTCGCTTGATCCACATACACAACATGATGGAGTGATACGAATGTCTAAACCTTTGCTAACGACCGCCCCAAGGCCGAGCTTGCTGAAAAGCTTGGGCGATAGGCTTTCGAGGCCGCAGGTGATCTTACAACTAATGGTGCTGCCGGCTGTTCTCGCGATGCTTATTTTTAATTTTTTGCCGATGCTGGGCATGTCGATTGCCTTTAAGGAAACGGACATGGCGGGCGGCATTTTTGGCGGACAGTGGATCGGCTTTGATAATTTCAAAGAGATTTTCGGAGATGACCGGTTCTGGCTGGCGATGAAGAATACGGTCGGAATGAGCATTATAAAGCTTGTCTTTACGTTTGTTGCGCCAATCCTGTTCGCTCTTATTATGAACGAGATTCGTTCCAACTCTTACAAGAAGCTGGCTCAGACGATCAGTACGCTGCCCCATTTCCTGTCTTACGTAATTGTAGCCACGCTTTGTCTTATTTTCCTCGATCCGCAAGGCATGGTGAACCATATCTTGATGTCGCTGCATGTGACGAAAGAGCCTATCGAATTTATGGCGGAAGCCAAATGGTTCTGGGGACTTGGTTCGGCACTCGACTTGTGGAAGGAAACCGGATGGGGAGCGATTGTTTTCCTCGCGGCGATTACCGGCGTCAACTCGGAGGTGTACGAAGCGGCAAGAATCGATGGCGCGGGAAGGCTTCGCTGCATCTGGCATATCAACCTGCCCGCGATTCGGAGCACGATTATGGTTATGCTGATTTTGAATATCGGCAATCTGTTCTACGGCGGCTCTAATTTCGATCAAAGCTATTTGCTTGGCAACATGTTTAACAATGACCGATCGTACACGTTAGGCTATTACACGCTGGATAATGGACTTATTCAAATGCGGTATTCCTTTGCCGCCGCTGCCGATCTTATCATTTCTACTCTGTCGTTAACCTTGCTGATTGCGGCGAATTGGATAGCCAAGAGAATAAATGGCAGCAATATCTTCTAGGAGGCATCTCATGAGTAACTCGTTCCGAAAAAGCAAGGAAGATATCATAGTAGATACCCTGGTATGGGCCATTTCGCTGATTGTACTTGCTGCAACGTTTTATCCGCTATACTTTGTGCTTATTCAATCCTTTAACGATGGAGCGGATGCCGCGAAAGCGCCGATTTATTGGCTGCCGCGCGTATTCTCGCTCGAGAATTATCAGTTGGTCTTCAAACAGGACTTGCTCTTAACGGGTCTAAAAAACACGCTGATCCGAACCGTGGTCGGAACGGCGGCAACCATATTCGTCACGTCGATGGCTGCTTATGCGCTCCAGCGGCCGCACCTCAAGCTGCGTAAAATGTATGTATCCATGGGGGCTGTCTCCATGTATTTCTCCGGCGGTTTAATTCCGCTTTACCTTGTACTGAATTCGCTGCATTTGCTGGATACGTTTTGGGTATACATTGTTCCTTATCTGTTTGGCTTCTTTAATTGCCTGCTGTTCATGTCGTTCTTCCGAAATATTCCGGAGGCGCTTGTGGAGTCTGCTCTTATTGACGGGGCTAGCGAGTTTAAAATCTATTGGAAAATCATTATTCCGCTGTCAACGCCCGTATTTGCGACCGTGTCGTTATTCGTAGCCGTCTTTCATTGGAATGATTATTTCATCTCGTCGTTCTTTATTACGAAAGAAAGCTTGCAGACGCTGCCCGTTATATTAATGCGGTTATTGTCGTTGTCGCAGGCGCAGCAAGAGATCCAAAGATACCTTGGCAATAACAGCTCAAGCGTCACGCTGGAGTCGATGAGGTATGCGACATTGATTATCTCGATTGCGCCGATTACGATTCTATATCCGTTTTTACAGCGCTTCTTCGTAAAAGGAATGCTGGTAGGGGCAATCAAAGCCTGATGGTTTCCTGATTGAAAGAGGTGATGCGCATCCAGATTGACACATTCAAGACATTTATTCGATTACTCATATTATAGGGAGGTTGCAAGTCTCATGAAAAAATGGAAAAGCCGTGCTCTTCTGCTGGCTACTTGCGTAATGTGCGTCACCGTTTTTAGTGCTTGCTCGAACACGAAAGAAAATACTGACAACGAGTCAGCACCTACAACCGCGCCATCTGCTGCTGCAGACGGGAAAAAAAGCTGGGAAACCGACACGTCTCCTATTACGCTCGACGCGTATTTGAACTTCTCCTGGTTCGGCAACAACTGGACGGATTCCGCCGCTAAGCAGATTACGAAGGAAACAGGCGTAACGATCAAAATATCCAAGCCGGTTACCGACGATGATCAAAAGCTGAACCTGATGATTAACAGCGAGAAATTGCCGGACATTATTATGGCCGATAAGAACAGCCCATCCTGGAGCATTATGGAACAGAAAGGGCTTCTCTACTCGATTGACGAATTAGCTGCCCAATACGCTCCGGAGCTGTTGCAGGACGCACCGAAAGAAGCCTTCACGAACTATAAGGCGGATGACGGCCACACGTATATGTACGTTGATTTCATCGAGGGCGAGCAATATCAACAAGAAGCGAAAAAATACAATGCTCTCATTGGCACGAACCAGCCGGAATGGTCGATCCGCCAGGACTATTTGGACGAAATCGGAAATCCCGACATTAGCACGCCGGACGCTTTCGTAGCGGCACTAGACAAAATTAAAGCCAAGCACCCGGACAAAATGGGCTTCTATGCCAATGTAGGCGATCTTGCTAACGACCGGGATTATCAAATGGGCACAAACAGCATGTTCTCGAATTACCGTTATTACGTTGACGGCGATCAAATCAAATCCGGTTTGCGCAGCGACAGCTTTAAACAAATTTACAGCTTCATGAACGAGCTTAATACGAAAGAGCTGCTGACGAAGGATACCTTTATCGATACGAAAGACATCTTCACGCAGAAGATTAATAGCGGCAAAACCATTTCTTACGCATGGGCAATTGGCGAAGGAACAAAGTCGCCGGCTGACAATCCGAAGACAAGCTATAAAGTCATGGATCCATTTGCGACTTACACTCAGATCAGAACCGGCGGAGGCTGGAACGCTTTTGCTATCCCCAAATCGAATAAGCATCCGGAACGCACGATCCGTTTCCTGGCTTACATGGCTTCGAAGCAAGGACATATTGCAGCCAAATGGGGAGTTGAGGGCGACAAGTTCAGCGGGGATGTCGTAAACGGCCCTCATTACAGCATCGTGGACGACAAGCCGCTGTATCTTCCGGAATATTGGGATGTTAAACAAAAAGACTGGTCGGGCGTTTCCGCCAAAAACGGTCTAGGCGAATATTGGTTCGCGACAAACACGGCTTGGTGGCTGTATCCGGAATGGAATAACACGGATCCAAGCTTCATCCAGTACAACAAGATGTTCGCGGACAAAGTAAAATACATGCCGGAGCTCGAAAATCTGGATCCGTTGCCAAACAGCAAGGAAGGCATTATTTTAAAGAGAGTAACCGATTTGTACGCGCAGTACGGTGTCAAAATGATTTTCGCGAAATCGGAAGCTGAGAGCGAAAGCGTCTATAAAGAGTTTATCGAAAAAGCAGATTCTCTGGGACTGCCGAAAGTCGAAGCTTATTGGACGGAGCAGTATCAGAACAATTTGAAACGCATGGGGAAATAAAAATCCGTCAGGAATAAAGGAGACAAACATGACAGTAGAAACCGGTATCTTGAAGCGGATTAGCGTAATAAGCGAGAAGATGAATGAAGGATCGTGGAAGCTTACGGCTCAAGAGGAAGGACCAATCGAGTTGGAACTGGCGCAAGGCCCCTCTTTCGTGCTGGACCGAAATAAAGAGTGGTACGTCCTGCCGATGGATGCGGAAAACAAAGCCATTGCGGGCACGGATTACGCATGGGTGCTGCCGCTTGATCCGGACTCCCCCAGCAATTCCTGGCTGATCAAGGCAGACGGGGAAATCCAATTGACTCACGACCAGGAGTCGATCATCTTACGGGTGAAGGCGGAATCATGCGAGCTTATCGCTTATGAAAGCCGGCCTCAAGCCGACAGCTTTGGCAAGCGGTTTCAATTTGCGTTCGAGCATGGCGAGAAGCTGGCGCATACCCTTGCTTCTCTCTACTGGGGGACGATGCTGCCATCGGTTATCGAACGTACGCGTGCTTTGAACTATCCGATATCGGAAGGTTACGTTCTCAGCACGCTGCACTCGAAATATAGCGGAACCTATCCCGACGTGGACCATGAATTCCAAATTAAAGGGCGCATGAGCTGGGGCAACGAGCTGGATTACGACGTTGTCCGCCGGATGATTGAGCTGCAAATCAAGCTGATGAAGGAAGATCCCGAAGGACTGTGGCGCGATCCTTGCGCGATCCAGCCAAACGGGGACAGGGAATATCACGTTCGCCGCAGCAGTCTCGACGGCTCGACCAACGCGGTTATGTTCCTGATTACGGGTAACGTGGAAGTGTTGGAATCGGCTTGGCTTTATACCGCGGCTACGAAGGATATGGATTGGCTTCGCCTTCATATCGAAGCCTTGGAAGGTGCCGCTTCCTGCATCGAAGATCAGATGGACCGGTACGGCAGACTCTGGTCCGACGTTTATTACGAGGATCAAGTCATCAAGGACGGACGCGAGACGTTCGCCACGGCGCTAGCCGCCCATTCCTTTAACTTGCTGGCCGAGCTGGAGCAGCGCTTGGGACGAGACGAGAAGGAAGCACACTATAAGAAGGTTGCGGCTCTTCTTGGAAGCACATTGTCGAAGCCTCTGCCTATGGGCTACTGGGATGAGACGAATAATCGTTTCGTGGATTGGGTGGATCGGAGCGGCGTTGCGCATGATCATATTCATCTGCTTGCTAATACTCTTCCGGTTCTCTTCGGATACACCTCGAAGGAACAGGAAGAGAGCGTTACCGCGCTTGTGGACGAGCATATCGATCAGTTCCAGCGTTTCCCTACGTTCCTTGCGGCTCATATCGACCAGTATACGGATGCCGAGATCGGTGACGGCGGACCGTATGATTTATGCGCGGCGGGCCGTTATTGGTGCTGGGATGCAGCGTACTGGACATGGAAGAAAAACGGCAAGGTACTGCTGGGACAGCTGATGCGCGTAGCGGAGCAGGCGGCCAAAGAAGGCTACATCATGGGCGAGCGTTACGACATGAATTACGTTTATTATATCGATGATAAAGATTGGCATGGCGCAGCGCATTATTACGAATACCCATGCGTGTATTCATGGGTTCTGATCCATGAGTATCTGGGTATTCGCCAGACGTTTGAAGCTGACCTGCAAATCTCTCCTCGCTTAATGAATAACGGTAAAGTTGTTCTGGAGCAGGATGGATTCCAGCTAAGCTACGAATACGAAGAAAATGCCTTCCGTCTGACGAATCTGGGATCGGCAGCCCGGACCTTCGAGGTTGATCTGTCCGCGATTTATCCTGATTGCTCGAAATGGAAGTTTACGTGCGAGAGTGTTGAAAGCGTGCTTGAAACCGGATCCGTTGTGTCCTTGGACAAGGGAATGACAGGCACCTGGATTCCAACAAGGTGATGAACATGATAACAAAAGAACGTCTGACAACGAATCCAATCTCGCCGGCTCAGTCTATTATTCTTGGGGAAAAGTACCGGTTTACCGTATTAACAAGCCGGCTTATTCGTTTGGAATACAGCGATAGCGGCAAATTCGAAGATCTGCCTACGCAAATCGTGATTAACCGGGACTTTCAAGCACCGGAATTCGAGGTCTATGAAACCGCGGATTATCTGGAGATTCAAACCGGCGAATTGCTGTTGAAGTACGACAAAAAGGAATTCTCGGGCAAAGGACTTTCCGTTCATGTCAACGATATTTCAGGCGTTTACATGAAAACCTGGCATTACGGGGAAGTGCCGAAGGATTTGCGGGGAACCGCACGTACATTAGACGATGTTAACGGTGCGCTGCCGCTCGAGCCGGGTATCCTGTCGAAGGAAGGCTATGCTCTTCTGGATGACAGTAAATCCTTGGAGATTACCGAAGACGGCTGGATATCGCCGAGAACAACAAAGGCAACCGACCTCTACTTTTTTGGCTATGGGAGAGATTACGGGCAGGCCTTGAAAGATTTCTACTACTTGACTGGTGCAATGCCCTTGCTGCCGCGCTTCGCGCTTGGGAACTGGTGGAGCCGCTATCATCCGTATAGCGAACAGGATTACAAAACGCTAATGACCGAATTCAAGCGGAAGGAAATTCCTTTCTCTGTATCCGTAATCGACATGGATTGGCATGTAACAAAGATCGATCCGAAATACGGAAGCGGCTGGACGGGTTATACGTGGAATAAAGAGCTGTTTCCGGATCCCAAAGCATTCATGAGCTGGCTTCGCGAACAGAATTTGAAGGTCACTTTGAATTTGCATCCTGCCGACGGCATTCGTCCCAGCGAGGAAATGTACGATGAAATGAAAGCGGCGCTTGGCATAGATCCGGAGCGTTATCCGATGATTCCTTTTGATTTTACCGATCCGAAGTTTGCGGAGGCTTATTTCAAAGTTCTTCATCATCCGAACGAGGAGAACGGCGTGGATTTCTGGTGGATTGATTGGCAGCAAGGCTCCCATTCCAAGATTGAAGGATTGGATCCGTTATGGATGCTGAATCACTATCATTACTTTGACAATGCCAAGCATGGCAAACGACCGTTAACCTTCTCCAGATACGCCGGACCGGGAAGCCACCGCTACCCGATCGGCTTTTCCGGAGACACGCATGCGACCTGGGAGTCCTTGCGGTTCCAGCCGTATTTTACGGCTAATGCAAGCAACATCGGCTACGGCTGGTGGAGTCATGACATCGGCGGGCATATGCTTGGAATTAAGGACGATGAGATGGTGACGCGTTGGATTCAATTCGGTGTGTTCTCGCCTATTAACCGGCTGCATAGCTCGGATAATATTTTCTCCGGTAAAGAACCGTGGAATTATGCTCCGCCATACGAACAAGTGATGGAACGATTCCTGCGTTTAAGGCATCAACTCATTCCTTATCTGTATTCCATGAACAAGCGCGCTCATGAAGAAGGCGAACCTATTGTTGCTCCTATGTATTACGACAACCCTTGGAGCGATGACGCTTATCAATACCGGAATCAATACTATTTCGGAACGCAGCTTATTGTTGCGCCAATTACAGACCCGGTAGACAAACGTTCGCAGGTTGCGGCGGTTAACGCCTGGCTGCCGGAAGGGGAGTGGGTTGATTTCTTTACGGGGCAAATCTATTCGGGCAATACCCGCTTAACCTTCTACCGGGGAATAAACGAGATTCCGGTTCTTGCCAAAATGGGCAGTATCGTACCGCTTGCTGATTTATCAGCCTTTACCAACGCCATTCATAATCCTTCGCAGCTTGAATTGCGGGTGTTTGCCGGAGCCTCGGGTGAATTCACCATGTGGGAAGATAACAATGAAGAGGAATACGGTAAAGAAAGCTGGTTGGCAACAAGATATCAATTATCCTGGAATGAGCGCCCGGTCTTTACGATTCATCCCGCAGAAGGGGATCAAACGGTCTCGCCGGCAAGCCGCGATTATCGCATCATTTTTGTAAACGTTCCAGAGCAAATGGTAACGGTAACGGTAAACGGTGAGCCGGTTGAGGCTCCTTGCAGCTGGAGCGATCATGAGCTTGTCGTGCAGTTGAAGGATGTAACAAATACGGATAAGGTTCAAATAACGCTGAAACATCCTCATATTGAAGAACAGGATAAATTAAAGCGTTTATACGACTACTTGAATACGACTCAAATCGAATTTAATCTTAAGCTGGAATTATTCCATATGTTAAGCACGGAAACAAGCTTTTCGAAAAGGGTTAGAAATCTGGAAGGCCGGCAGCTGGATGGCCCTATTTTCGGGAAAATAGTCGAGATATTTGGATCAACGCTATAGAGCTGATGCAGCTTTTAGAGGTGCCTTGACTGGAAAAAGAACCAACCTTACGGATTGGTTCTTTTTTTTACCATTATTATGAAGTAGAGTGTTGTATTCATAGCTCCATAATAGAATAAATCAATTTTATTCTATTATTTTCAAGTAGATGGGTTCCAAAAAGTGTATAATTCTTGTTAGTTTATGTCGAATCACCGCGTTTTTATGGGGAGGGAAATAAAAGAATGAAAACAAATGCGATACCCGGGTCCGAGAGGGGGCCAATTGCCTTATCCAAACTGCTTGTTCCGAATGCGGCATCAAATTATGTCGATCGGCCAAGGCTTTCGGATATGCTGGACCGGTCGGGCACCTGCCGGCTGACGTTAGTAGCGGCACCAGCCGGATTTGGCAAAACGACGCTGGTCAGCAACTGGATCGGCAGGCGGGCGGCTCGAGCAGCCTGGCTGTCGCTTGAACCCGCCGATAATACGTTTGTGCGGTTTTGGAGCTGCGCGGCTGCGGCGATTGACCGGACGATTCCGGGCTTCTACGAAGCGGCGATGCCCATCTTCCTCTCATTCGGCGAGACGTCCGCGGAGTCGGCGATGTCCTTTTTCCTGAATGAGTTAATCGGCCGGATTACCGGGGAGATGATACTTATCGTGGACGATTATCATTTCATCGACAATCCGTCCATTCATAATGGTCTTGCATATTTGCTTGACCATCTGCCCGCGGCTCTTCATCTGGTCATCGTCAGCCGCACGGTTCCGCCGCTTCCGCTGTCACGGATGCGGGCGCGGAGGCAGGTGCTGGAGCTGGATGGACGTCATCTGCGCTTCACGGCGGATGAAGCGATGGAGCTTCAAAACAAGACGTCGGAGACAAGACTTACGCCTGAAGAAATGACGGAGCTTGACGCCAAAACCGAAGGCTGGGCGGTAGGGCTGATTCTAGCCTTTCATTCATTGGCGGGAACAGGCGGCAACGAAAGTTTTCTTCGTTCCTTCGACGGTCACAACCGGTATGTATTTGATTATTTGGTTGACGAGGTTATCCATCGTCAGCCGCAGAATGTGCAGAGCTTTTTGCTGCGGACGAGCATTCTGGAGCGCTTTTCCGTATCGTTATGCGACGCGGTGACCGGTTCGGCGCACTCCGCTTCCGCGATTTCCTATTTAGAAAAAGCAAATTTGTTCGTCAGTCCGCTGGATGATACGCGTACCTGGTATAAATATCATCATTTATTCGCGGAAGCGCTCCGGAACCGCTTGAATGAAACCTATGATCTGGCAACAAGAAGCGAGCTTCACCGGAATGCTCATCGATGGTTCGGAGAACGGGGCTTGTATCGGGAAGCGATCAAACATGCGCTAGCGGCGGAGGATTTCGATTCGGCCGGCCAGTACATGGAACGGCATTTGCCTGAGATGATCGGAAGCGGGGAAGAGGCCGATCTGCTTCGATGGCTTAACGAGATGCCGCTCAGAAGCATCGTACGTTTTACGAATCTTTTCTTTTTCCAGGAAAGCGTACAAGCCGCGAAAGGGCGGGCGGCTGATGCCCGGCGGTACTTGGATCAAGTCACGGCATTGTTGGATACGGAGCCCGAACTGATTGAACGCGAACGGATAAAGGAAATGCAAGTGCACATTCGAATGTACGGCAACTCTCTTTCCTATTATGAAGGAGATATTGACGGGTTCATCGGACAGCTGAAAAGCAATCTGGATTTATTGGTGCGGCATGGATCGATTGCCAATGTCGTGAACATGGGAGAGGCTCTGCTGTACCGCGGTCCAGTCGGATTTGGCGGCAGACTGCGTAAAATCGCTTATTTGTCTTCGAACGTTTCAGCCGATGAGAAGCTGTCGCTAGTGCTGCACCGAAGCCTGGAAGGCTTAGGCGTGATTTTGCTAGCGGATCTGCTGTATGAACTGAATCGGATTAAGGAGTCGCGGCTGACACTCGAAAAGGCGCTGTACGGCGGGGCATTTCCGCGCAATCCCGCGGCTCTGGCACCTGGATACATCCTTCTGTCCAAAATTTTGCAAGCGGAAGGACAAATGGATCAGGCAAGGAACGTCATCCTGCGTGCGATTGAAGAGATGAGGGAATGCCGTTCTCCTCGCTGGCAGATGATCGTTGAAGCAAGACTGGCGAGACTGCAGCTTGCCACTGGGGAAACGGAGGCAGCTGCCGCATGGATTAATGCCCGCCATATTCGAATCGTAGAACGCGCGGATGTGAGCCGCGAATATGAGAACTTCACTTTGGCGCGCGTCTTGATGTCGCAGGGCGAGCTGCGCAAGGCTTTGGGCTGGCTCTCGCGAATTAGCCTGGAAGCGAAACAGGCGGACCGGATTGCAAGCCGAATTGAAGCGCTGCTGCTTCAGGCTATTTGCAACAAGGAGCTCGGGGACTATGGCGACGCGGTTGGAGCGTTGGCGCAAGCCTGTGAATTAGCGCGTCCGGAAGGGTTTATCCGTATCTTTATGGACGAGGGACAGGCGTTAACCCCTCTATTCGAACGGTGGTTAAGCGAAGCTTCGCTCGATGAAGAAATGGCTGCATACGCGAATCTGTTGCGAGAGAGGATTTCCGAGGGTGGTTGGACTGCCTCGTATGCCCGGATGAAGGATAACCTCACCGTCAAATTGACAGGGCGGGAACGGGAAGTATTGCGGAAAATCGGCGAGGGTCTTTCGAACGAAGAAATCGGCGGACAGCTTTTTCTATCCACGGGTACTGTTAAGAAGTACGCTTATAATATTTACGAGAAGCTGCAGGTGAAAAATCGGGTGCAGGCCATCTCGAGAGCAAAGGAAATGGGATTGTTGTAAAAGGCCAATTTATGGGATAAGGTTCTTGTCACTAGCGGATGACAAGAACCTTATCCCATTCCTCGTTCACACAAATGATACATCAGACTCGTCGTTGAATTCTTCCTCCAGCACCTCGACCGGTACCGTTTGCTCTTCATCCGGCGTAGCCGTCGGATGAATTCTCGCCGTGCCTGCCCCTACGTTTACATGCTCGATAAAAACGGGGACGCCGAAATAAGATACGGTAATCGCATCCGGTGAATCGGCGATCTCCTTTGCTCTAAACGCTTCCACAGTCCATCACCTCTTGCAAAGTATTTACAGAGTCTCGGATGTTTATCCACGCGCCCGCATCGAACAAAAACACGATTTTTCTCGAACAAATTCCCTCTTTTCATTCAAATAAATCTCGCTGCGAAACAATTACCCTCCCCTCTAAAAACAACTGTCGGTTACCCGTGAACCTTCCTTTCGATAAAATGAAAGCGTATACGAAGCTGAGAGGGAGATTATGATGAACTTTGACTTAAATATAGTGCCATTCAGCCGAAGAGACTCGTTCTTGGCGGTCTCGATTCTGCCCGGAGCCCAAGATAGAGAACAAGGTCTGTATCTGCGCACCGTTCGCGGCGGCGATGATAAATTCGGCGAGGCTTTTCATGTCGCCATGCTGGATGAAGGCGGTAGCAACGTACCATTCCAATCCGAAGCCTCACCCGAACGGGTGAAACTGACATCGGAACGCGGCTCAACGGTCGAGATCTGTATTTCCGACAGCCGGACGTTCCGCGTTCGGACAAGCGGCTGCGGAATCCGCTTAACCTTTCGTACATCCGCCTATGATTACGCGTTTCAAGAATCGCCGGGCAGATGGGAAGTAAACAGCTTCACCCATGAATGCAGGTTCAGGCTTACGGCGCTTGCTGGAGAGCTGCGGATGGAAGTGCCTTGGGATAAAATCAAAAGCTCTTACGTTATCGCCGATTTCCTGCCTGACCCTAAGACGGGGCATTCCGAGTTTGCTATTGAAGAATTCCGGACCGTACTGGAGCCGCGGGCTGCTTGGAAGCCATTCGACGATATCGTAAATGAAGTGAAGGAAGAGTTTAATCAGTGGTTGAATAACAGCTTATCGATGCCCGAACGCTGGGAAGAAAGCCGTGCTCTCGCTTCCTATATTACTTGGTCCTGCCTTGTTCCGGCGGAAGGATGCCTGACGCGTCCCGCCATGTATATGTCGAAGAACTGGATGACGAATATTTGGAGCTGGGATCACTGCTTTAATGCCATGGCGCTGGTACGCCATGATCCGAAGCTGGCTTGGGATCAGTTCATGATCTTCTTTGACCGCCAGGATGAGAGCGGGCTCCTCCCGGATTTCATCAACGATAAGTATGCGTTATGGAACTGCAACAAACCGCCTATTCACGGATGGACGCTTGCTTGGATGATGGCTCGCACGGATTATATTCAGCAAGAGCAGCTGAATGAGGTTTACGGACCTTTGTCCAAATGGACAAATTGGTGGTTCCGGTACCGCGATAATGATGGCGACGGCATTCCGCAATACAATCACGGCAATGATTCCGGATGGGATAACAGTACGGCGTTTAACAATGGCATTCCAGTCGAGAGCCCGGATTTGGCGGCTTTTCTAATTATTCAATCGGAAGTACTGGCCGACCTTGCGGAACGGCTTGGAAAAGCGGAAGAGGCGGTTGGATGGCGGAAGCTTGCGGAGGACACACTAGAAAAGATGATTGCCCATTTCTGGGAGAACGGCCGTTTTACGTCCTGCTGCTCCGGCACTCACGAGAAATCGGAAGGAGACAGTCTGCTCCTGTTCGTACCGATTCTATTGGGCAGCCGCCTGCCTGAACAGATCCGGGCAGCTTTATTGCAAGGATTGAGAGACGAAGACAGATTTTTGACGAGTAACGGCTGGGCTACGGAAAATCTGAATAGCCCTTTCTATCATTCCGATGGCTATTGGCGCGGGCCAATCTGGGCGCCATCGACCATGCTTTTGGTTGAAGGAGTTGCCGCGGCGGGAGACCGCGAGCTTGCGGAAACGGTTTCGCAGCGATTCTGCGCGATGCTTGACCGAAGCGGGATGGCTGAGAATTTCGACGCGGTTACGGGGGAAGGCTTGCGGGATCGCGCATTCACCTGGACATCCAGCGTATTTCTGATCTTGGGAAATGAATATACAAATTAATGGATTTGCCGCACTTCTTCACTGTCTTAAATGGACCGGTGAGGAAGTGCTTTTGACGTTTGGGGACATATGACATTGTCTGTCAGAAAGGTCCATGCTACAATTCAGATGATTTTTGCAAGAAGCAGCACGGAGGGCATCCCTATGAACGATTTACTGAAACGGCTTCGCATTCGCCTTCAGCCAAGCTCTTACCGAAGCATTCGCACCAAATTTCTTTTCTGCTTTCTAGTCGTAACGATTATTCCGCTGCTTTCGCTTGGCGCCATGTCCTACTACCAATCGGCGAAGGTTATCAATTCCCAGTTCGGCAAATACGGCGAGAACGCTGTAGCGCAGCTGGAGCAGCAGACGAGTTCCTATTTGAACCGGATGAATCAAACGACGGAGACTATTTATACGTATTTGCTTGATCCCGCGTGGGCTGACTTAGGAGATCAGCCGCCTTCTACCTATAGCGATATTATGGATAAAAATGATTTGGAGGCGCTTTTGAAAGCGCTTAAAACCGATCGGACGACCGGCATTTATATCATTACTCGTACCGGCTATTATTATGGGGAAAATAATCTTGACGTATCCAAGCTGCAAGCCATTCCCGCATGGCATACGATGCCGGATTCCCAATCAGGCAAATATTGGCTTGGGTTCTACCTTCAGAATCACGGAATGAAAGATACGGTTGATGCGGGGCTGCCTGTTCTGGGCTTGGCCGTTTCGATTAATAACCCTTACGGTGCTTTAAAAGGCAGTAAAATTCTCATCGAAGAGAATGCCGAAGAGCTGCTTCATATGTTCAAGCTGTTCGAGAGCGATACAAAGGCTCATCTAAGCATCCGTAATTCGAGCGGAAGGGTCATTTACGAAACGCCAGGTGCTTTTACATCGCAATCGAGCGATATTGTCTGGAACAAAACCATTGCCGTAAACGGATGGAACATAGAATCAAGGCTGCCTGCCGCGTCGTTCTATCGTTCCTCCGGCATTATCAGGTCGAATACGATAATCGTGGCGACGGCTTCCTGCCTTTTGGCATTTGGACTGGCCTATTTGTTCTCCTCCCGCTTTACCGTACGGATCCGCCGGCTCAAAGACGCGATGCAGAAGGTCAGCTTCGGCAAGCTCCATACGAGAACGCAGGTTGAAGCGAAGGACGAACTGGGTGTTCTCGATATCAGCTTTAACAATATGGTGAGCGGCATACAGACGTTAGTCGGGGAGATTGAGCAAAGCGAAAGGCTTAAGAAGGAAGCGGAGCTTAAAGCTTTTCATTATCAGATTAATCCCCATCTGCTGTTTAATACGCTGAACTCGATCCAATGGAAAGCAAGACTTCAGGGAGCGGAGGACATCCGCCAGATGCTGTACCATCTGACAAAGGTACTGGAAGGAAATCTGCATATATCGCAGGAGATGATTCCGCTTGGCAGCGAGCTGAGGATTATTGAGCATTATCTCAAAGTCCAGGAAATACGTTATGGCTCCGTGTTTACGTACAAGCTGGAATGCGACGAGCAGCTAAAGCGCTATCTGATTCCCCGCATGACGCTGCAGCCGTTATTCGAAAATATTTTTTTCCACGGATTCGAGGACGGTCAAGGAGAGATTAGGTTGACCATTCGCGAATCAGGCAATCATTTGCGGCTTATTCTGTCCGATAACGGAGCGGGAATTCCCGCAGAGAAGCTGGAGCGATTGCTTTTGCCGAATACGGAGAAGCGCAAGGGCAGGGGAGGGCTTGGCGTGCAGAATGCGAATCAGAAGTTCAAGCTGCATTTTGGACCGCAGTTCGGGTTAAACGTGCAATCGATTCATGGGGAAGGGACAACCATCATCATCGAATGGCCCAAGAAGGAGGAGAATCCGCATGGAAACGGAAACAGCCATTAAAGTATTGATTGCAGACGACGAGAGTATTGTCCGTAAAGGACTCCGTTCAACCGTACCTTGGGAGAAATACGGAATGGAAGTGGTCTCGGATGCCCCAAACGGGCGTAAAGCTTGGGAAGCTTTTCTGGAACACCGGCCCCAAGTCGTCATCACGGATATCGTAATGCCCGAGATGGACGGCATTGAATTGTCGCGGAAGGTGAAAGAAGCGGCTCCCGATACTAAAATCATTCTGCTTAGCTGCCATCGGGATTTTGAATACGCGCAGCAGGGCATGAAGCTTGGGGCCTCCGGCTATCTGCTTAAAACGGCTTTCGAGGATGAAGAGCTGGAGGAAATGCTGGTGAAGTTTCAAAGAGAGTTTGCGGCAGTTTCGAAATCAACTGCCGTTAAAGACAAGGAAAGCGATCAAGGAGAGCGACTGAGCACTCTGCTATATGCTTGGCTGAACGGACACAATGATAAGTTTGTTGGCGAAATGGAGAAGCATTCCCGCGAGGACTGGTCATTTGACGGGGAGTCTGTCTATATCTATTTGATTAAAACCTTGGGCTGCGAATGCACCTGGCCGGATCTGCTCAGGCAAGGCACTGCCGAGGATCAGCAGCTTTGCACCGGCATGCTTATCCCTTACGGGGAAGAACGCTGTTATTGCATGCTGCCGAAATCAAAGGTAAATGCTATGGAAAGCTTGCTGGTGGAGCAAAAAAGCGAGATTGCAAAGCTGCAGTGGGTGAGAAGGGGACCGCTCTCGGATACGGACG
Organism: Paenibacillus sp. JDR-2; assembly: GCF_000023585.1. NCBI lineage: Bacteria > Bacillati > Bacillota > Bacilli > Caryophanales > Paenibacillaceae > Paenibacillus > Paenibacillus sp. JDR-2. Next base: position 1,977,393 of record NC_012914.1, read on the forward strand.
AAAGGCTTGAAGCTTTGCTGTCGCTTCATAAAGAGGCTGAATTGGAAAAGGCGTATAATGTATCCAAATCGGATTGGCCGGAAGCCATTTGGCGCGCCGTCAAGCTGCTACATGACAATCCGTCCGCCGAATGGTCCGTTAGCGACGTGGCAAGGCAGGTAGGTCTCAGCCGAAGCCATTTCTCGATTCTGTTCAAGAAAGCGGTAGGGGACAGCTTTGTTGCTTTTCAATATAAGCGGAAGCTTAAGCTGGCTACGGGATTATTAAGAGATACCCATCTTACGATGCAGGAAATTGCCGAGCGCACGGGGCTTGGCGACAGCAAATATTTCAGTAAATGGTTTAAGCGGTGCACGGGGGAAACGCCAAGCCGCTACCGTTCCGAACAAAAAGACAATAGGCATCAAACAGAAGATCACCTGCCTTCGTAATCGAACAAAAACACGCAAACAATCGAATACTTATCGGTTTTGAACCGCTTTCATTTTCGTTATGATGAAAGCGGTTCAATTATTATATATCTCATTTTCAAAAGGGGAGCTGCCAGAAATGAAAAACAAACTAACCTTGATTCTTCTGACAACAGTAGTGGCGATGGCCACGCTAACGGCATGCGGCGGCAATAATGAAAACTCGGGCGGAAACGCGGCGCAGTCCGCGGGCGGCAAGGGTTCAGCTGATGTGAAGAAGCTTCGCTTCGCTACATGGGATACAGGCGACGCGCTTAAAATCGAGCAGGATATCGCGAAGAAATTCGAAGCTGATCATCCCGGAACGCAGGTGCAGGTAGAAGCCTACGCGGATGGCTTTGACCAGAAGCTAGCAGCGGGCTTTGGCGCTACGAATCCGCCGGATGTCATGTACATGTGGGATTTTCCAACGTATCACCGTTCGCTTGAACCTCTTAACAGCTACGCGGACGGCGACAAAGATCTGAATAAGGATGATTTCTACAGCGGTTTGTTCAACTATGCGACTATAGATAACAATCTCTATGGCATTCCGGCAGGCTTTACGACTCGCGTGGTCTACTACAACAAAAAGATGTTTGACGATGCGGGCATCCCTTATCCGAAGGATGGCTGGACATGGGATGAATTTCAGTCCGCTGCCCAGAAGCTGACGGATAAATCGAAGAAGCAATACGGCTTTGGCGTACGCGCGGAGAATGATACGTATGATCTGCAAGGCTTTGTATGGAGCAACGGCGGTTCTTATATTTCGGAGGACGGCAAAACAATCGACGGCTATATGAACAGCAAGGAAACGGCCGGTGCCATTCAACTGTTTGGCGACATGCTGAAGAACGGATCGGCTGTACTGACGGGCGGTAAAGGGCAGCAAAGCGGCGAGGATATTTTCAAAGGCGGCAAAATCGCCATGTGGGAAAGCGGCATCTGGCCGCTGGAGTCCTTCAAGCAGGCAGGCATTGACGTAGGCACGGTAGAGATGCCGGCCTTCCCGGGCAAGCCGGTAAAAGGCGTCGTTGCCGAATCTGCCCTATCCATTGCCAAGGATTCCAAGCAGAAGGAGCTGGCTTGGGAATTTATCAAATATTACGTGTCGAGCGAAGCCATTAAGATGCGCGTAGCCGATTTGCCGGTACGGGTAAGCGTAGTGAGCGAACTGAAAAAGGATCAGGATCCTCTATACAAGCCTTACTACACGATGCTGGAGCGCTCGGATAATACGCCCGCATTCCTTCTTAACGACAAGTGGAATGAAGTGAACCGGCAGCTGTCCGCCGCGGTTGAAGCGGTCGTGCATGGCAGCAAAGCGCAGGATGCGCTTAATCAAGCCGTGAAGGACAGCGAGCGGTATTTGAAATAACATTACAGCTTTGGAAAGAAGGTTAGGAGATGGCTCAGACCTACTCGCAGACAGCAGGGAACAACGCGGCCAGCTTCACGCCTAGAAGAAAACGCAGATGGGGTGGGGCTGCGCCCTACCTCTTCATCTTCCCGTGGATCTTCGGATTCCTCGTTTTCACGCTAGGCCCGTTATTGTTCTCGCTTATTATTTCGTTTTTTGATTGGCCGATCGTAGGCCAGGTGCATTTCATCGGTCTTGGAAATTACAAATCCATGTTTACGGATGATCCGTTATTCTGGAAGTCGCTTGGCGTAACGCTTAAGTTTGCCGCCCTTTTTGTTCCTTTCAATATTATCGTTGCGCTAGGGCTTGCCATTCTGCTCAATCAGAACACGCGCGGCACGGCTATTTTCCGAACCGCCTTTTATCTGCCGTCCGTCATTTCCGGCGTTGCCCTGGCGATGATCTGGTCGTGGGTGTACAGCGGAGATTACGGCATCTTGAATTATTTTCTCTCGATCATTGGCGTGCAAGGTCCGGACTGGCTGAACGATACCAAATGGTCCATGGTTGCGATGGTTGTCGCCAGCCTATGGGGGCAAGGCTCCATGATGCTTGTCTTTCTCGCGGGGCTTAAGGGAATTCCGAAGGATCTTTATGAATCAGCTTCGCTTGACGGCGCGGGGAAAATCAGGCAGTTCTTCAGCGTAACGGTGCCAATGCTTAGCCCGACCATTCTGTTCAACCTGATTACGTCCATTATCGCGGCCTTCCAGCAGCTGACTCTGGCTTTACTCTTGACGGGCGGCGGGCCGATGAAAGCCACTTACTTCTATGCGATGTACATGTACGAGAATGCGTTCAAATATTACAAAATGGGTTATTCCGCAGCTAACGCATGGTTTATGTTCCTTATCGTGCTTACGTTAACCTTCCTGGTATTCAAGTCTTCCGAGGCGTGGGTGTTCTATGAAGGCGAGATGAAGCGCAAGCCGCAGAAGAAAACGAAAGCTGGCGGAAAGGGGAAAACAGCATGAAAAAGCTATTCATCTATGCGTTATTGATCTGCTGCTCGCTGCTGTTCGCCGCACCGCTGTTCTGGGCGGTGACCACGGCGCTCAAGTCGCAGCCGGAGCTGTACCTCTTTCCGCCGAAATGGATTCCTTCCATTTGGAAATTCAGCAACTTCTCGGATGCTTGGACGATACAGCCCTTCAACTTATTTTTGAAAAATACGGTTATCGTGACGCTGTTGTCAACGATCGGCCAGCTGGTATCCTGTACGCTTGTGGCTTACGGATTCGCAAGATTCGAATTCAAGGGACGCAATCTGCTGTTTCTGGTCGTGCTGGCGACGATGATGATTCCTTGGGAAGTTACGATGATTCCGCAATACATGGAGTTTAACTACCTGGGCTGGATCAATACGCTTAAGCCGCTTATTGTTCCATCGTGGTTCGGATCGGCGTATTTCATCTTTCTGCTGAGACAATTTATTCTGACTCTTCCGCGTGAATTAGATGAAGCAGCGACGATCGACGGAGCAAACAAATTCGGCATTCTTGCGAGAATCATCGTGCCGCTTATGGGGCCGCCGCTTATTCTGGTCGGAGTGTTCCAAGTGATGAACTGCTGGAATGATTACCTGGGACCGCTGATTTTCCTTAATGATCAGTCGAAATACACGCTTACGCTTGGCTTGTCGCAGTTCAAGGGGATGTTTGGCGTCGATATGCAGTCCATTATGGCGATTACCTGTCTGATCTCGATTCCGCCGCTTGCCGTATTTTTCTTCGCGCAGCGTTATATTGTAGGCGGAATCGCCAATACGGGGATTAAATAAACAGAGAGCTTTGCGATTCGGGAGGAGAAGCATCATGACAAACAAGACAATCGAACGGGATTGGGACAATCTGGCGGTGCTGGAGCGCAACCGGGCGAAAAGCCGGGCGTATTTCATCCCTTTTTCTGATATAGAAGGCGCTTTGAGCTATGACAGGGGGAGCTCCCCTTGGTTCAAATCCTTAAACGGCAACTGGAAGTTTAATTACGTGAAAGGACCTGAATGGGCGCCGGAAGGATTTTTTGAAGAGAGCTACGATATCTCCGGCTGGGACGAGATTCAGGTTCCGGGTCACTGGCAGCTGAAGGGATACGGCCATCCGCATTATACGGATCTGTATTATCCGTTTCCGGTCGATCCTCCCCATGTGCCTAACGATAATCCGACAGGCAGCTACGTGCGGGAGTTTGAGCTTCCTCCGTATTGGAACGGAAGAAAGCTGGCGGTTAAGTTTGACGGCGTAGACAGCGCCTTTCATGTATGGGTGAACGGTGAGTTCGTCGGGTACAGCCAAGGAAGCCGCTTAACGTCGGAGTTTGATTTAACGCCTTATGCAAAAGCCGGGATCAACCGCATGGCCGTCCGTGTTTATCAATGGTCGGACGGTTCCTACCTGGAAGATCAGGATATGTGGTATATGAGCGGTATTTTCCGGGATGTGTATCTGGTTTCCGAGCCATCCACTATCCGTATTGCGGACTACCGGATCGTGACCGAACTGGACGCACAGTATTGCGATGCTATCCTGTCCCTAAAGGTAGAATTGAACGGAGACGACCTGCAAGGGGAAGTCAGATTGAAACTGCTGGATCAGGAAGGCAAGCCGGTTGCTTCCGCGGTTAATCCGATCGGTCCGGCAAGCCGGAATCAAGCTTGTACCGAATTCGCGATTCCGGTATCAAAACCCGCGCTGTGGAGCGCCGAAGCACCGGAACTGTATCATTTGGCGATTAGCATTGTTGATCAACATAACCACGTGGTGGAGACGGTTGCCCAGCGGGTAGGCTTCCGCAAGATTGAAGTGAAGGACGGACAGTTTCTGGTGAATGGCAAAGCCATCCTGCTCAAAGGCGTAAACCGGCATGACCATCACCCGGATACGGGACGTACGGTTACGCTGTCCACGATGATTCAAGATGTCATTATGATGAAGCAATATAACATTAATGCGGTCAGAACGGCCCATTATCCGAATGATCCCCGGTTCTATGACGTTTGCGATGAATACGGGTTATATGTTATGGAAGAAACGGATTTGGAGACTCATGGATTCGAGCCGCTTGGCAACATTTCGCGTTTAAGCGATGATCCCGCCTGGCAGGACGCGTATGTCGACCGGATCCGCCGCATGGTCGAGCGCGATAAGAACCATCCATCCATCTTGTTCTGGTCGCTTGGCAACGAGTCCGGCTTTGGCTGCAATTTCAGGGCAATGTCGGAATGGTGCAAGCAGGCAGATCCAACCCGGCTCATCCATTATGAAGAAGACCGGGAAGCGGAAGTATGCGACGTTGTGAGCACGATGTATTCTTCCGTTGAGAAAATGGAAGGCTTCGGACAGCTGGTTGATCAGACCAAACCGCATATTTTGTGTGAATTCGCTCATGCGATGGGCAATGGTCCAGGGGGGCTTAAGCCGTATTTCGATACCTTTGATGCTTACCGAAGATTGCAGGGCGGCTTCGTATGGGAATGGATTGACCACGGTATTTCCCGGAAGACGGCTGACGGAAAAGACGATTACGCCTATGGCGGAGACTACGGGGATGAACCGAATAACAGCAATTTCGTTATTGACGGTCTTGTTCGTCCCGACCGGACGCCTTCACCGGGACTTATCGAATACAAGAAGATTATCGAGCCTGTAAGGGTCGAATATTTATCCAACCATCGTATACGCGTCACCAACCGGTATGATTTTATTTCGCTTGATCACCTCCTTGCAGATTGGAGCGTGATTGCAGACGGACGTACGGTTCAAAGCGGTGTTCTGTTGCTGCCTCCGATTGGACCTGGAGAAAGCGCGGAGCTGATCGTTCCTGTTCGGACGGATGTACAGCATACCCGATTGGAGATTCATGCCGAGCGGTGGTTGAACATCGGTTTCTCGCTTGCAGCGGATTGCATTTGGGGAGAGCGGGGGCATGAGATCGCCTGGGAGCAGCTTGCGCTCGAAGCAGTGGAGATAAACACCTCGGCGGCAGCTGTAAATCTGCCTATTCGAAGCTTATCCTGCATAGAGGAAGGGCGGCAAATTATTCTGGAGAACGATTTATTCCAAATGGCCTTTGACTCCCGTCAATCCGGCATCAGCTCGCTTCGGATGAACGGTAAAGAGCTTTTGAAGAAAGGGCCGCGCCTTAACTTCTGGCGGGCGCCGATTGATAACGATATGTATGTCCTGCCCGATTGGCGCAAGGCTCATCTTGATAAACTGACGGAGCGAATCGATGCTTGCATCTGGGAGAGATTGAATGCCGAGACCGTTCAGATTAGATGGACCTCCCGCATAGCACCGCCCGTGCATGATTGGGGCTTCCGTTGTGAAACCATCTATACCGTAACAGGCTCCGGTTTAATAACGATTGATATTCACGGGGTTCCGGAAGGCGAGCCGCCTGCTATGCTACCTAAGATTGGACTCCAAATGGAGCTCCCTTCGGATATGGATGCCGTCAAATGGTATGGCCGCGGACCGGGAGAGAATTATTCCGACAGCAAGGAAGCGGGACGTTTCGGTGTATACAGAAAGTCCGTAGACGAACTGTTTACCCCATATATTTACCCGCAAGAGAACGGAAACCGCACGGATGTCCGCTGGGTGTCGGTCACAGACGGCGGCGGAATCGGCCTGCTTGCCGTTGGTGAACCAACGCTTGAATTCAGCGCTCGAAGATATACGGATGCCGATCTGGAAGCAGCAAGGCATGCTAGCGATCTAACTCCCCGAGACTTCATTACGCTGAATCTGGATTACCGGCAGAACGGGCTTGGCAGCAATAGCTGCGGGCCGGCTCAGGCACCGGATTGCACGGTTACGCCTGACGAATTCCGTTTCCGATTATTATTAAAGCCTTACCTTTCCGAGGATACCGCTCCAGAGCGACTCAGTCATCAGATGAGATTGGAAGCGAGGCGCGGCCTCTCCACTCTCGGAAAGGAGTAGGAGATGTCCGACTATTTCCGGGGATTATTGCGTCTGCCGTCAGGTGTTCGCCGGTTCCTGATGACCGAGTCTTTGTACGGTATCGGAATCGGACTGTATTCGCTCGTGCTCAATTTGCATTTATTGTCCAAAGGACTAAAAGAAGATCAAGTTGGCGCTTTGGTATCCGTTGGCATCTTAATTATGGGGATACTGGCTATCCCCGTATCCTTGCTTGCCAATCGGTACGGCCGAAAAAAGCTGCTGGTTACCGGCATTCTGTTTATTGCGGCAGGCAATGTCCTATATGCATTCACTGGCGAGCTTGCTTACTTCTACCTGGCTCAAGCTCTAGTCTCGATTGGATTAACGCTGGTAGAGACGACAGAGGTTCAACTTCTCTTCCATTATTGCACGTCACGCAGGGACGAGATGCGCGCGTTTTCCCTTATGTTTGCGGTTTTTACAGCCTTCACGGGAGCAGGAACCTTAATCGCAGGTTATCTGCCTAGCGGAGCAACAAGCGGAGAAGGCTATCGGACAGCGCTGCTTCTTGCCGGCCTGGTATTTGTCATTCATGGAATTGTCCGCGGCTTGATCCTTCCGGCAGAGAGTGGTGCCACTCCTCCTAAGGAGATTAGATTGGATGAGAGTAGAAACCGTGAGATCGTGTCCGGTTGGAAAAAGAAGCTTCCTAGCTCCAAGCTATGGCTGTTCTCCGTCTTTATGGCTTTGCTAGGAGGAGCGCTTGCGATAACGGGATCATTCCTCAATGTAATCGTCAAATACCGGCTGGACTGGATGGACGATAATGTCTCTCTGCTGCTCGCTATAGCGGGAGTTGTTCTCTTCGTAAGTTCTTTGCTTACTCCGTATATCATGGAGAGGTTTGGCCCGCATAACGCTATTATTTCTGTTTTCGTTATAAATATGGTTATTTTCGCCGCTCTTTTCTGGTCCATGCCGGTATGGCTCTTTACGGTCTTGTTCCTCATTCGTGGGGGCGGAGTGACCATGCTCTCCAATCTAGTGGATAGCAAATTAATGTCCGCGCTCAAAGAAAAAGAGAGAAACCTCTTTGCCGGGATGCGTTCCGTCTTCCGCAGCGTAGGCTCTTCTATTGCCGCTTATTTGGCGGGATTGATTTTGGCCGGAGCGGACTATCAGATGCCCTTCCTCATAACGGCGGTAGTACTGGGCGCAGGGTTGTTATGTTATACGCGGTGGATTCGTCCGCTTTTGGATTAAATGAAAACGGAACGGAATTTAAGGCAGTCACTCAGGCAAAGATCTGAGGGACTGTCTTTTTCGTTTATTCTAATAGATTAAAATAACTATTTTTTATTTTTTAGGAAGCTTATTTACGTAAACCCGGAATTTATATCTTTTTTTATACGAACCTCGCGGGAGGATTTATAATAGATCAGGAAGAATTTAAGTTGGTTCCTATTTATGTTAATCCTCAGGGGGAAGACGATGCAGAGAAAGTGGTTTTACCGTCTATTGCTGTCTTACATGCCGGTTTTCGTTTTTGTCGTCCTGCTGCTTTGCATGGCGTTCTATTATCGCTGGAGCGAAGAAACGAAGGAGCGGATTCAGAATACGAACGATGTGTTTGCGGCGCATGTCATGAACGTAATGGACTCATCGTTTCTGACGATTGAGAATTATATCGTGCAGCAGCTGTTAACGGACGAGACGATTAAAAATTACTATAACACGGAAGAGCCGACGGAGCCTTTTATCGCGTATCAGATTACGCAAAGGCTGAATGAGTTGAAGACGTTGTTTCCTTTTGCCGGGGATGTGTATCTTTATAAAGCGTCAAACCAGGAAGTTATTACGGACAACGCCATATTCAAGCTCGATCAGTTTGCGGACCGTTCCTTTGTAGAGGCTGCATTTAAAGGAGGATTAGGGAGCAAATGGACCTCGCAGCGCAGCTACAATCAATTCATCGGCGAAGCGCGGCCGGCTCAGGTCGTGTCGCTCGCGAAGCTGTTCCCTATAACTTCCGCGATTCCAAACGGTGTCGTCGTTATTAATATACAAGTGGGCTCTGTGCAAAGCATGCTGCAATCGATAAAAGCAAACGCGGCGGACTCCATTTCTTTGACCGGCGCCGACGGTCATGCCTTCTTCGATGAACCCTCGCAGCCCGATTCCGGAAAACCGGATGAATGGGGAAAGAGCAGCGTACTCTCCGCTTATACGGGCTGGAAGCTGGAAGTAAAGGTGCCGCCGCTGGAGCGGGCAAGCGTTATGGCCTCCTTCCTGGAGGCATGGATGCTGCCGGTGCTTGGACTTATGCTGCTGGGATTGTTGTTTCTGACTTACATGACTCATCGGAACTATAAGCCAATTGAAGAAATTATGATTCGGATCGATCGTTATACCCTTAAGCGGAGCTTAGCCATAGGCAAAAAAACGGCGCATGACGAGTTCCACTTCATAGCCTCCGCGCTGGACAATCTGGTAGAGAACTCGCATCAATACGAGAAGCGGTATTTGGAGGACTTATCGATCCGCAAGAAGTATTGGTTCTATGAACTGCTTGACGGCCAATTCTCTTTGAGCCTCGATGAATGGAGACAAGAGGCCGAGCAGCTTAAGCTGCCGGAGGCCTTTGCATCCGCGCTGGTTATGATTGTAGAGATTGATAACTATCAGGATTTCCGCAATACCTATTCCGTTCGCGACCAGCAGCTGTTTAAATTCGTTATTCGCGGCGTGATGCAGGAAATCGCTCAAGGCCAGCAAGTGCCGATTTGGCTGGAATGGAAGGAAGCCGATCAACTGGTCGCCATTCTCTATGCCGATACGGAAAAGGCGCCAGTATCCGTTGATCACATCGCGGAAGCCGTGAAGACTTGGGTCTCTTCTAACCTGCAATTTACGACTTCCGTTTATGTAGGTTCCGAAGCTCATGATGCGGAGGATATCGGCCACTCTTACCAGGACGCGCTCCGGGCCGGGGAATACCGGACGCTTCACGGCTACAATCATGTTTATTTTGCACGGGAAGTGCAGCCAAATGCCGGCAGTGATTTGTATCGTCACCTGCAAGCGGCCAAGACCTTGGCCAAAACCATTCGCGCGGCGGAGCCTTCATGGCTGGCCGGTCTTGAAGCGATGTTTGCCGAGATGCGAAGCGAGCAGCTTCAGCGGGATAAAGTGCTTGACGTGGTGCAGTGCCTTTTTAATGAGCTGGATAAAATGCTGCGGGAAATACCCGAGGACGCGGAAGGACGGGAGCCGGCTCATTCATCATCGAAGGCGATGGCCGACCTGGCCGAATTGGACCTGGTGGACGAGATGCAAAGCGCATTAACCCGTTATCTTGCCGAATTGGTCGAATCGCTTGGGGCATGGCAGCAAACCCAGGATTATCATCATTTAATCGAAGAGGTAAAGACGTTCCTTCAGGAGAACTTCGGCAATCCGGATCTCTCCTTGCAATATTTGAGCGAGAGATTCGAGCTGTCTACCCGAATGCTAAGCCGCGTATTTAAGACGGAGACGGGTGAACGATTCGTCGATTACTTAATCCGCATCCGGCTGGATGAAGCGAAACGGCTGCTGGTCGATACCTCCGATTCCGTGCAGTCTATCGCGGAGCAAGCGGGGTACCTGCAGGTCATTTCCTTTATACGCGCGTTTAAGAAACGGGAAGGGCTCACCCCCGGCGAATATCGCAAGCTGAACCAGTCCTCATGACCAAAAGGTTAATCGGAGAAAAAGGTTAATCGGATACGGAGAAAGCCGCCTTATACGGTAATAAGGCGGCTTTTGCGCATCGTAACCAAAAGGTTTATCGCGGAAAAAGGGAAATTGAAGCCTATGCTCCCCTTCCCGTATAGTGAGAGTTGTTCAGGTCTTACCTGCAGGAGACGCTGACGCTTTTACGGTTTAACACAGGGAGGTGAGTCTGATCGGCAATTTGATATGGAAGCGCAATCTATCGTTATACGTGATGTTTGCGCCTGTCATTGTGTTCTTTATCGCATTTAAATACATGCCGATGGCCGGAAGCATCATGGCGTTTAAGCACTACAATTTCGGCGACGGCATTTGGCATAGCCCGTGGGTAGGCTTTGATAATTTTCGCGTATTGTTCAGTACGCCGGCCACTATGCAAATTATTCGGAACACGCTTCTTCTCAGTCTTCTGTCCATATTTGTCGGGTTCCCGTTTCCGATCCTGCTCGCCATTATGTTAAATGAAGTCAGGGCGATGTGGTTTAAACGGATCGTGCAGACGCTTATTTTTCTGCCCCATTTCTTCTCGTGGATTATCGTCGCCGGGATTATCGTTACCGTGTTCTCTCAACAATCCGGCGTCGTCAACGAGCTGTGGAAGTCTCTATTCGGGCAGCCGTTCGCTTTCCTGTATCACGAAGGCTCCTGGCTCGCGATATTCGTCAGCTCGGGCATTTGGAAGGAAGCGGGGTTTAGCGCAATTGTCTACCTGGCGGCGCTGGGCAGCATTGATGCCAGCTTATACGAAGCGGCTAGTCTGGATGGCGCGAACAAGTGGAAGCAGATTTGGCATGTTACTTTGCCGGGGATCAGCTCGACGGTGGTATTAATGTTTATTTTATCGATGGGCCGGGTTATGGAAGTTGGCTTCGATCAAGTGTTTATGCTTCAGAACTCGACGGTTTCCAATATCTCGGAAGTCATTTCGACTTACATTTATAAGATTGGCCTAATGGGCTCTCAATTTAGTTTGACGGCTGCGATCGGATTGTTTGAATCCATCGTTAGCTTGATTCTGGTCGTCATCACCAACCGGATCGCTCGCAAATTCGGCAGCGGCTTGTGGTAAGGGAGGGTACATCATGCAACTATCAGCAAGCGAAAAAATAATGGTATCCGTCTTTTATGCGATACTTGTCGTCGCGGGACTCCTCTGCTTATTTCCGCTGATCCATATTGTCTCGCTATCAATCAGCGATACGCATGCCGTGGCATCCGGGTGGGTAACGGTCTTTCCGATCGGCTTCTCGCTTCATTCGTACCAGCAGTTGTTTGCGGGAACCCCGATCCTGCGTTCCTTTTGGAATAGCGTTCAGATTACGGGCGTCGGGGTTGTCCTCAGCATGATCTTTACGATTCTGGCGGCCTACCCGCTGACGCGAACCTACTTTTTCGGCAGAAAACTGTATACGTTCGCAATCATATTCACGCTGCTTTTCGGCGGAGGGCTTATTCCGACCTTCCTGACCATTAAGAGCTTTGGGCTGCTGAATACTTACGGGGCGTTGTGGCTGCCGGGCTTGATCAGTACGTTTAATCTGCTTGTGCTTCGGTCCTTTATGGAAAATATCCCGTCGGAACTGGACGATGCGGCCCGGATTGACGGCTGCGGGGATTGGCTCTACTTGGCGAAAATCGTATTGCCGCTCTCGATGCCCGTTCTTACGACGCTTGCGCTTTTCTACGGCGTTGGGTACTGGAATTCTTTCTTTAACGTGTTGATGTACATGAACGATACAACGAAGTACAACCTTTCCGTACTCGTTCAGCAGATGATTCAGAGCCAGACGATGCTGGCCCAGATGAACAGCTCGGACAGCGCCGATCAGATTCTGCTGACACCGGAAGAAATCAATTCGGCCGCGATTATGGTCATGGTGCTTCCGATTATGATCGTTTATCCGTTTTTGCAAAAGCATTTCGTGAAGGGCGTTATGATTGGCGCCGTTAAAGGATAAGGAAAAGACGAGAAGAGAAGGGGATAAGGTCTATGAAAATTTGGCAAAGAAACACGCTGGCAGCGGCTATGCTGCCGCTTGCGTGCGGAGTTCTGCTGGTCGCTTGCTCGAGCAATAGCGGTTCGAAGGAGGAAGGGAAAGGCGGCTCAGCCGCCAAACCTAATCTGTCGGTTACGATTTACGATCGCGGCAATATTCCTCAAGGAATGGGGACGATCGATAACAACCGTTGGACGAAATGGCTGAACGAGAATGGACCCGTTAATGCGAAATACGTTCCTATTCCTCGCGGCGAGTCCGTACAGAAGCTGAATATTTTGTTCTCCTCCGGCAACGCGCCGGATGTGATTGAGGAATTCGACGCCAACTTCAGGGATCAGCTCTACCAGCAGAAGCAGATTATTCCGGTAGACGACCTGATTGAGAAGTACAGCACGACTTACAAGGAATTGATGGCCAAATATCCGGAGCTTAAAAAGGCCAGCACGAAATCCGACGGCAAGCAGTATGAATTCGGCCGGGTACAGAAGCTCGCAGGCTTTCAAGCTTTGTTCATTCGCGAGGATTGGCTAAAGAAGCTTGGCTTGCAGGAGCCGCAGACGGTAGAGGAGCTGTTTAACGTAGCTAAGGCGTTTGCGGAGAACGATCCGGACGGCAACGGTCAGAAGGATACTTACGGCATCGCGCTAAGCGGCGAGACCGGCGGAGCAATCTCTACCATGTTCCAGGATGTGTCATGGGTAGTGGAAGGCGGCAAGCTGGTTCACGACTGGGATCGGGCGCAAGCTGCGGTAACGTTCAAGAAGCAGCTATATGATGCGGGATTGGCAGACAAAGATTTCCTGTCGGATAAAAACGGCCAGAAGGCGCTGCAGGATTGGATTAACGGCAAGACGGGTATTTTCGTGGGCCGCACGATTGATCCCGTAAATTTCAGCACCTATTACGAGCCGCTTAAGAAGAATGTACCGGACGCCGAAGTAAAAGCGATCAAGCTGCCGGCATCCACGTACGGACGTTTCGCCGTTGGCGTGAACAATCCGGTACAGATGACGACGGTCATTAACGCGAAAACAAAGAATACGGAAGCGGCAATGAAGTATATTGATTTCATGGCATCGAAAACAACGGGGGAAATGCTGCGCTACGGCACGCCGGAGGCCGATTCGGCCAAAAATGCAAACGGCTGCTACGTACCGAAAGATATACAGCAGTTCAGCAAAGAAGTGTCGTGGAATAACGACTTCCAGCTTCTGCTGCAGCAAATCGAGCTTGAGCCTTGCGCGAGCACGGCGAGCCAGTTGGATGCCGGCCAGCCGCTGCAGAAGGATTTCATCGAGCTGATCAAGGAAAACAACGAAGCGAACTTAAGTCCCGATGTGAAGTATGCGCCAATCACTTACAGCGAGCATATGCCCGCGCTCCCGGAGGATCTCAAGGTCGTAAACACGAATGTATCCAAGATTGTAGATTTCTATAATAAAGCCATCGTATCCGGTTCTTCCTATGGCGTGGACCAAGCCTTTGCCGACGCGAAAAGCTTGTGGCAAAAATCAGGAGGAGAGAAGCTCGAAGAGTTCTATTTGAAATGGTACGATGAAAACAAAGATACGGCTTTCCTCGCGAAAGACATGTGGAAATTCATTCAGAATTAGGAGGGATACGATTGAGATTCGCAGATACGACAGCCGGCGTTCCTTATGCCAAAGACCCTGCCGTTGTCCGGTATAAAGGGAAGTATTGGATGTACTATTCCAGAGGGCCGTTTATTGACGGCCGCTGGGGAATTGGAGTTGCCGAAAGCAGCGATTTGGAGCATTGGACGAAGGTAGGAGAAGTTCCGATCGAGCAGGAATGCGAAGCAAAGGGGATTTGCGCGCCGGGAGCGATTGTGCTTCATGACCGCGTTCATTTGTTCTATCAAACGTATGGCAACTTCCCTAAAGATGCGATTTGCCATGCCGTGTCGGAGGACGGGGTAACGTTTGCCAAAAATGAAACAAATCCGGTTTTTGCGCCAACCGGCGAGTGGAATAACGGCCGGGCCATCGATGCCGACGTTATCGTGCATGAGGACTGCTTGCTGCTCTATTTCGCGACACGCGATCCCAAGGGAGAAATCCAGATGCAAGGCGTGGCCGCAGCACCGCTCCATTCGGAATACGGGCAAGCGGATTGGACGCAGATTTGCAGCGAGTCTATTCTAAAGCCTGAACTTGATTGGGAAGGCAAGTGTATTGAAGCGGCGGGGATGCATAAAAGAAACGGCCAGCTGTATATGTTCTACGCTGGTGCCTACAATAACGAACCTCAGCAGATCGGGTGCGCGGTAAGCCGGGACGGCGTTCATTGGGAGCGTCTATTCACGGAGCCTTTACTCCCTTGCGGGGAGCCGGGAAGCTGGAATTCCAGCGAATCGGGGCATCCGTTCCTGTTCGCGGACGACGACGGCCGCACCTACCTGTTCTATCAAGGGAACAATGACCACGGCAAGACCTGGTATTTATCCAAGGCGGAGATCGGATGGAAAGACGACCTTCCGTATGTAATAGAGGAGAAATAGCTGAAAAAATGCCGCAATCCTGCGGCATTTTTTTTATTTGACCTTCTCTTCAACCGTCCACACGCAGTCATTCTGCGAAAGCATTTTTGTCGAACCAAGCTCAATCGCTGTTCTATAATACGAAATCTTATCGTCTATTTTCTTCGTATACGCTTCGAGCTCGGCCATTTTCTCCGCAACAAACTTCTTGTGGTTTTCGAAGACTTCCAGACGCTCCTTTAAGGTCGCATCGCCTTCCATACCCAACTCAATATACTTTCTGATTTTCTTCACGGCCATTCCGCTATTTTTCAGACAGGCGATAACGGCCAGCCACTCCATATCACTCTCTTTAAAAACTCGGTTTCCAGCCTCATTCCGATCTACAAAGGGCAATAAGCCTTGCTTGTCGTAAAAGCGCAGGGTATGTGCGGACACGCCAATTTTTTCAGCAACCTGACCAATTGTATATCTCAACGTACAAGCCACCTTTTATGAAAATATGAACTAGTATACGGCTTAGAGTGTACTCTAAGTCAAATCCTATTCCAATACTGAAGGTGCTTGACTTAGACATGACTCTAAGGCTTAGCATTCATTTTGCATCAGAATATAACCAGAAGGAGAGAAAGCAATGACTAATAATAAAGTGTGGATCATCACGGGATGTTCCACCGGGTTCGGCAGAGAGCTTGCTTCAGCAACGATAAAAGCCGGCTATAAGGTTGTGGTTACCGCAAGGAACCTAAACGCCATCGCCGATCTGGTTAACGGAAACACGGACAATGTACTGGCCATGGAGCTTGATGTGACAAAGCCGGAGCAGATTGAAATGACGGTAAAAGCTGCTATAGATAAGTTTGGCAGGATTGACGTGCTGGTCAATAATGCCGGCGTTGGTTATTTCAGCTCCATTGAGGAAGCTGCCGAAGAAGAAACCCGGAAGATGTTCGAGATTAATTTCTGGGGTCTCATGCATATGACAAATGCAGTCTTGCCGTATATGAGAAGCGAGCGCTCCGGTCATATTATTAATATATCTTCCATTGGGGGATTGGCATCCTTTCCGGGAGTCGGCTACTATAACGGTACGAAATACGCGGTTGAAGGGATCTCGGAAAGCCTCGCGAAGGAAGTATTACCGTTTAACATTCATGTATCGCTGATCGAGCCAAGCAATTTCCGTACGGATTGGTCCGGACGCTCGGCTGCCAAAACCAAATCCGCTATCAAAGAATACGAGGAGCTTATCTCTCCGTTTATAAACGGGGACACCCGCGGGAAAGAGCCCGGGGATCCCAAAAAAGCCGCGAAAGCCATCATTGGCATCGTGGAGGCGGAAGAGCCTCCGCTTAGGCTGCTTCTCGGAGCGGAAGCTTATTCCGTAGTCGTAAACAAATATACCGAGTCACTGAAGAACTTCGAGAAATGGAAAGAAGTATCGGTGAATGCGGATTTTCAGGAGTAAGGCAACCTCACTTTACAGACGCAAAAACCACGAGCCTGTCCGGTCTCGTGGTTTTGCATTTCTTGACTATTCCAGCCCGTACTGACTCTTCGACTGCAGCTTGTCGCCAAGGAAAATAAACGTCGCGTTAGACAATGAGCTGCCTTTATTCTCATAAAGGACGGCTATTCCGTACATATCGTCGCCTTTTTCTCCGGTCTCCGTTACGATCTCTCCTTCGGAGCCGATGATCTTCACGACTTCCTCGTAGGACATGCCGTTTTTGACTTTATCGTAGTTTTCTTTCGTAATGACGGTTTCATTATCGCCGGACGTATTTGGCGCTTCCGGCGATACGTTAGCGGATGCGGTGGCAGCCGGCGTTGATTCCGCCGCGTTAGCATCCTTCGAGTCTTCTTCGTTTGATCCGCAAGCAGCCGTTAGGGCGAACAAGCCTGCGACAATCAGCATTCGTAATCCTTTCATTTCGTTCCTCCTGCTTCCCAAAGATCTAATGCCGGAGCAGCTCCGGTTACCGAAATTTTACAAGGATACGAAACAAAAGAGAAGATTAATGGAAGGAAATGGTTCCATTAGACATGGCAAATCATTCGATATACCCGGTACCTAAGTTTCATAAACGATCTGCTTGCCGCATGGCGTTAGCTATTATTGACTAGGACTAGAGGCAGTGGGGCTGTTCCATTCTATCCTTGCGCCGGGAATTGCCCCCGGCCGTTGCCTTGCCCCGCTGAATCAGAATTGTACAATGTTTTTAATCAGACCAAGGCGCTTAATCAGTTGCCGACGCATCGCAGCAATTATAGAGTTGATTATTCTTGAACATTGTATCAAACTTAACTTGACTACAAACTAAAGGAGAGAGAACAGATATGCAATCCGTAGCAGGTAAAGTAGCGTTAATTACAGGAGCAGGGCGTGGTATCGGACGGGCGGTAGCCATTGCGTTCGCGCAAGAGGGCATTCATGTCGGCCTTGTTGGACGAACGCTTGAGAACTTACATAAAGTAGCGGAAGAGCTTAAGCCGTATGGCGTGAAGGTAGCCCTTGCATCAGCCGACGTGGCCGATCTGGCTTCGATTACCGCAGCGGTTGAGATCATTCGCTCCGAATTAGGTGCCATCGATATTCTAATTAACAACGCTGGCGTAGGCAAATTCGGCGGTTTCATGGATCTGACGCCGGAAGAGTGGACCAACATTATTGATGTTAACGTCAAAGGCGTGTACTACACGACACGCGCGGTATTGCCTGAAATGATTGAACGCAATACAGGCGATATCGTAAACATTGCGTCCACGGCCGGTCAGAGAGGAGCGCCTCTCACAAGCGCGTATACGGCTTCGAAGGCTGCCGTTATCGGTCTCAGCGAATCCTTAATGCTTGAGGTTCGCAAGAATAACATTCGGGTAATCACCTTGACCCCAAGCACGGTTGCAACGGATATGGCTGTGGAGCTTAAGCTAACCGACGGCAACCCTGAGAAGGTTATGCAGCCTGAAGATTTGGCTGATTTGATTGTCGCGCAGCTGAAGCTCCACCGCCGTGTCGTATTGAAGCAAGCGGGACTTTGGTCAACCAACCCATAAGGGCGTAATACGAAATAAGAAACAAGCAAAAGACTGCCGATTTATCGTCAGTCTTTTGCTTGTTGTATACGGGATAGTGTTATATATTCGATATTATTTATAACTCATTCGTAGGCGGAGAGGTGACAATGGCAAATATTAATGACATTGCAAAGCGCGCGGGCGTATCGGTATCAACGGTATCCAGGGTGTTAAATCATAATCCGTATGTGTCGGAGGAGAAGCGTGCGGCTGTTCAGCGCGTGATTGACGAATTGGATTACACGCCAAACCGCTTGGCCGTTGATTTAAACCGACAAGAAACAAGAACCATCGGTGTCATCATGCCTTACAACAATAATCAGGCTTTTGATCAGCTGCTTCATGGCGTGCTTAACCGCTCGGTGGAACGCGATTATTCCGTTATGGTGCTGCCTACCAAGTACGATCCGGCTAAAGAGCTACGTTCCCTGGACAGGCTGAAAAATAAACAGCTGGACGGGATTATCCTTACGTCCCGCTCGAATGCATGGGACGCCATTGTCCCGTACTCCAAATACGGGGCCATTGTGGCTTGCGAATATACGGATCATCCGGAGATTGGCTGCGCCTACATGGACCGGTATGCCTCTTTCGTAGACGCCTTCCGATTATTAAAAGACAAGGGTCATTCCCGTGTCGCTTTTACGACGGCAAGAGGTGAAGAGAGCAATAGTACCCGACTGACTTTCAAAGCGTATGAGCATATTTTGGGCGAACTTCCGCCTGCCTACCATATCAGCGATTGCTACAGCATGGAGGATGGGGTACGGGCAGCCAAGCAGCTGCTTCATGCTAAACGGAGACCAACGGCTATTTACGCGAACGGCGATGAGGTTGCAACGGGAATATACCAGTATGCAAGGAGCATCCAGCTGGAGGTGCCGGAAGACTTGGCGATCATCGGCCAAGAAAACCAGCCGGTCGGAATTGGATTAGGTCTATCTACGGTTGATCATCAATTGGTGAAAGTCGGAGAGCAAGCCTTTGATCTCATCGTTGAAAAATCCAGGGATAAGATCGAGATTCCGTATCGCATCGTTGTAAGGCAATCGATTTAGCTATTGACCTGAAAAGGATTTCATACTTTAGCCTACAGACAAGAGATTGATTCTAAAGCTGTAGGAGGAAGATAGCTATGTATACGGCCCTTATTTTTGACGTTGACGGCACTTTGATCAATTCGGAAGAGCACCGGCATACGATTCATGTTTTTGACGGAATTGGGGAGCTGCTCGCTGAACTTAGAGAGTATCCGGTTCTAAAAGGAGTGGTTACCTCGAAGACGAGTCAGGAGTATCTGGATGACTTTGTCCCCTTTGGTCTCGTTCGCGACCTGCCCTTTGCCTTATGCGCGGATGATACGAAGAGGCATAAGCCTCATCCGGAGCCTTTGCTTGCCTTTCTTGAGATCTCGGGCGCACGGGCGGACTCAACCATTTATATCGGCGACACCGTCTACGACTACGAATGCGCCAGAGATGCCGGAGTAGATTTTGGATTAGCGTTATGGGGATGCAGGCAGCCTGACCTTATTCCCGCAAAGTATAAATTTGAACATCCGAAAGATATACTGACTCTTCTGAATCGTCCTTAATGGCAAGGGAGATTGACCTTTCCAATCACAATGCCAATAATAGAGAAACAACCCTTAACGCAAGCCGCACCCTATTTTGTTCCCTTAAGGAGATTTACCCTGCATGTCCATACGCTTTAAATTGCTATTATCTTATGCGGCAATGCTGGTCATACCGCTTATATCGATCCTGGTTATCAGTCTGCTCCTGGTTATCTTCTATCAAGGGGACGTGAAGAACCTAAAGGGCGTTTATGAAACGACGGAAAACAGGTTTGGCCACGAAGCTGTCGAGCATGCGGTAAAAGAAATCAAACGTACATCGGTCCGGCATCCCGATTTATTGCTGGACTCTACGTATTTGAATGATATGTCCGCTGATTTGGAAAAAAACGATTCCGGTATCATCGTAAGAAGAGGCGATGACGTCTACTACCGCTCGGAGATTATGGCGCAAAGTCCTCGGCTGGCAGCTGATTTGCCGGAATATGCGCAGCCGAATGCTTCAAACGGTTATACAGAGAAAAAAGAAGGAAATACGAATTATGTATTTTTGCAGTTTGACGTCATGTTTAAGGACGAACCGGTCAGCCTGTTTATTATATCGAAGGAAGATCCGCTTACCTACTTCATCCGCAAGTATTTCCCTACCTTATTTGTATGTTCCTTGTTGATTCTTATTATCACTCATGTCCTGCTGACGACTTATATGTCCAAAAACATTATCCGCCGCCTGCAGACCTTGCGGACAGCCGCGCGGGAGATGAAGAATGGAAATCTGGATTTCAAGCTTCAGGTTGAAGGCAAAGACGAGATTGGTCAATTAGGCATGGCCTTTGAGGATATGCGTTCGCGCATGCAGGATTCTATTCGGATCCAAGCTCAATACGAGGAGAACCGAAAGGAATTGATTGCAAGCATATCGCATGATCTGAGAACGCCGCTTACCGCCATCCGGGGTTATATTGACGGGGTGATGGAAGGTGTGGCGGATACGCCGGAGAAAAGCGCGAGGTACATGAAAACGATCGATGCGAAGGCCGCGGAGCTAGAGCATCTGATCAACGAACTCTTTTTGTACTCCAAGCTTGATCTTAACCGCCAGCCGTTCCTCTTTGAAGCGGTGGAACTGTTGCCTTTTCTAAACGATTTGTCGGAGGAGCTTCAATTCGAGCTTGAGAAAAAATCAATTGCGTTCGAGCCCGATATCCATGTGCCTGCCGGATCTTTCGTACGCATGGACAGAGACCAATTCAAACGCGTGCTGAATAATATTATCTCCAATAGCGTCAGGTATATGGACAAACCCTTGCCGGTTATCCGGATAAAAGCATATCTAGAGGGGAATCAAGCAGTCATGAAGATTTCGGATAACGGGATCGGAATGAAGGACAAAGATCTTGAACACATGTTCGAACGGTTCTATCGCGCCGACGAATCGCGGAGCGTTAAGACGGGCGGGAGTGGCCTTGGGCTTGCCATTGCAAAGCAAATCATGGAGAGCCATAACGGAGAAATAACGGCAGCAAGCAAGTGGACAGCCGGTACAACCATCAGCTTGTATTTGCCCATTCATTCAAGGGAAGGAGGAGGGAAATGATCAAGTCGGTTTTGCTGATTGAAGACGATACAACGATAGCGGAGCTTCAGCGGGATTACCTGGAGATTAACGGATTTGAAGTGCAGGTAGCCGCTGATGGAGAAGCGGGTCTGGCAATGAGCTTGTCCGGCCATTATGATCTGGTCATTCTGGACCTGATGATACCCAAGATGAACGGGTTCGAGGTTTGCAAGAAAATAAGGGAGAAGCAGGACATTCCGATTCTTATCGTCACTTCTCTCCATGACGATATTGACGTGATTCGGGGGTTGGGTCTTGGCGCGGACGATTACATTACCAAACCGTTTAAGCCAGCCGAGTTGGTTGCAAGAGTGAAGGCCCATCTGGCCAGGTATGAGCGGCTGGTTGGCAAAAAAGACGTCAAAAACATCGTTCAAATTCGTGATCTGTATATCGATCCGGATACGCGCAAGGTCTATGTGAATGACGAGGAAGCGGTATTAACAACGAAAGAATTTGATCTGCTGTACTTCCTGGCGAGTCATCCCAATAAAGTGTTTAGCAAAGAGCATCTCTTTGAACGGATATGGGGAGTTGACGCGCTTGGAGATATGCAGACGGTTACCGTGCATATTAGGAAAATTCGCGAAAAAATTGAAAAGGACTCTGCTAACCCCGTCTATATCGAAACGGTATGGGGGGCTGGCTATCGCTGCAGAGGGTAAAGAAAAGTCTGATCCGGGGATCAGGCTTTTTTTATTTTTTTCATAATAGTTAATAAAAATTTAATCGAATATTCACTGCTCGTTGAGATCTTCGCCTTACATTAGGAGAAGTTTAATTAAGGCATGATTTACGAGAGGAGCAGTTATTCTGTTATGCAAAACATTCTTACAGCTGTTGTTCAGGGCATCATAGAAGGATTAACCGAATTTCTTCCGGTGTCTTCAACAGGTCATTTGATTTTATCGGGAAAGCTGTTGAACTTTACCGGTGACAAGGCGGATACCTTTGAGATTATTATACAGCTTGGAGCTATTCTGGCGGTTGCCGTTATTTATTGGCGGAGAATATTCAACCTTCTGGGAATAAAGGGACTATCGCCGGAGATGGCTGGAGCCCAGCAAGATAAGCTTCCGGGCAGACTTAATCTTCTCCATATTATTCTTGCCTGCTTGCCCGCGATGGTGCTGGGGCTAGTTCTGCACTCGTTTATTACCTCGTATTTATTCTCCGCTTACACCGTGCTTGTAGGCTTGGTTTTCGGAGGGATCTTTATGCTGTTCGGCGAGAGCAGCAGCAAGTCTTCTGTCCAATCCGACGGGGTGGATCAGATTACCTATAAGCAGGCCGTGTATATCGGATTATTTCAATGTCTGGCGCTTTGGCCAGGCTTCTCGCGCTCGGGTGCGACAATTGCGGGAGGATTATTGGCTGGTGTTGGCTATAGAGCGGCAACGAACTTCTCGTTCCTGATTGCGATTCCGATGATGGTAGCCGCCAGCGGATTCGAGTTGTTAAAAAGCTATAACACCTTAACAGCGTCGGATGCGGTATTTTTTATTACCGGCTTCCTGGTCGCTTTTGTGGTGGCCCTAGTTGCGGTTATTACGTTCTTGAAGCTCCTTGAACGCTTCAAGCTTGCGCCTTTTGCCTATTATCGCTTTGCGCTTGCGGCCGTCTTTCTGGTATACCTGCTGGTTACGGGCAACTAATCGCTCTATTTCATATTCCCGGAGGGGGTTGCAGCAAATTGCATAGTGTTATCGATTGGATATCGAATATAGCGGTTCAACTTATTGATGCGGTGGGCATTTACGGGATATTTATCGGCATGGTGCTGGAGAGTGCCTGTATACCGATTCCAAGCGAAGTTATTTTGCTTAGCGGGGGCTTGGCAGCGGCGAACGGTACGATATCGTGGCAGGCAGTCGTTATTGCGGGCGTGCTTGGCAATGTGGCGGGCTCAATAATAGCCTATTATGTCGGAGCGCTTGGCGGAAGAAAAGTTCTAAATAAGTACGGTAAATATGTTTTCTTTAGAAATTCCCATCTTACTCAAGCCGAGCGGTGGTTCACCCGATATGGAGCAAGCAGCGTGTTTTTTGCGAGAAATCTGCCTTTTATCCGTACTTTTATTTCGCTTCCGGCCGGTATAGCCGAGATGAAGTTCTCCAAGTTCTTGTTGTTCACCTTCTTAGGCTGTATTCCGTGGAATGTAGCCTTGGCCTATGCCGGATACAAAGGTGGAGCCAATATCGATTTACTGGAGAAATACATGCATCCGGTTAGCTATGCGATTGCGCTTCTAGTCGCGGGAGGGCTGGTGTATTGGTTATTCCTTAGGAAGCGGATTCGGTTATGATTGAACCGGCCCCCGTTTATGCATCCGTCTCGGACATGGTAATCGAGCATTATAATTACGCTCTTACGCCCGACGGTCAGCCTGTTATTTATTTAAAAGTATGGAATAAAAGCAAGGAAGCCTTAACGGGCGATTTTTCCGTACAGGTGAGTCGTGCTTATAACAGCAGTCAGGATGAATACCGGTATAAACGTGTTGGCCATGCCGTTACTTTGGAACGGGTTATTCTTGGACCTGACAAGGAACGGAGCCTTGAAATCCGGAATGTTCCCAGATTGAGAACCGGTGATTATAGGGCGGAAATTTTGTTCCGGCATTTAACGGAGTCCCAAGAAGATCAAATGGACTTTACGGTAACCCGGACAGATCTAGGTCAACCCAGTCCGACTCGTACAGGAAACATTCGTATTCACTTCAAGAAGTATGGGTTTATCCTTTTTATTGTCCTGGTGTTAATGACTGGGGGAATATTCAGACGAAACGGAAATCGATAAAAAATGCACAACGGCTGCCGGGCATCGCGTATGACGGCAGCCGTTTTTATTAACCAATGCAACAAACCGGATTTTGGAAGCGAAATTATTTTTTCACGAATGAACAATTCCGCCCATGCCTGAGTCTTTCCCTATATAGACAGGAGAGGAGAGTTCATAATGAAGCGACTTATAGAAGCTGTTATGCAAAGATCAGCCATTATTTTAATTAGCGTCGTATTAATTTTGGCATGGGGGGCCGTATCGGCGTTGCAAATGCAGCGGGATTATCTTCCCGGCATCAATAACACGACCTTAATGGTGTCCCTGCGCGCGTCTTCTTATCAAGCGGATCAAATCAAGCGGGACATTACGGCGCCGCTTGAGGATGCGATCCGCAAGACGAACGGAATAACGAATTTGGAGACAACCTCGTATGACGGCGGGGTACTTATGAATATTTACTATCCAATGGACTATGACATGGGCAAAGCCGAGAACGCCATCAAGCAAGCGTTAAACGATGCAGCGCTGCCCGACGGCGTAAACAAACCCGCTGTAACCAGGCTGACGTCCAGTACTTTTCCGATCTTGAGTTACAGTCTTACGTCAAACAGCAGTAAAATCGATGATTTAACTTTGCAGTCATCTACCCAGACCGATATCGTTAACCAATTAAAATCCGTTCCCGGTGTTTCCGACGTTCAGACGGTAGGGGGCGCGAACAAAGGTTATGTCGTCGTGCTCCGCATGAAGGATCTTGTGGCGAATAAACTGACTCTCGATGATTTCAATAAATCCATTACGGCTGATGTTCCGAGCCTGCAGGGCAATATCGCGAATATCAAAGCGTCGTTTCCGATCAAGGTTGAGGGCTGGGATTTGACGGAGGATCAGTTAAGCAAGCTTATGATTAAAAATAAAGACGGAAACAGCGTTCCTTTGTCCGCAATTGCTGCGGTCTATCCGTCTCTGACGGATGTCAAAACCGTTTCCCGCACGAACGGGAAAGCTAATGTCATGCTCAATGTCATTAAAACGCCAACTGCAACCATCACTGACGTGGCGAACCAGGTCAAGCATCGCGTGAATCAGATCCCGGTTGTTCAGAGCGGGGACGTCAAGATGGAATTGCTCACCGACCGCGCGCATGATCTGAACAGTTCTCTGTTGGGACTTGTCCGTGAAGGGTTATTAGGCTGTGTGTTCTCCATGCTTTGCGTCTTATTCTTCTTCCGGAATGTGCGTTCTACCTTGTTGATTGCCGTTACGCTGCCAATCTCCCTGCTCGCAACAACGGCGGTATTGAAAGCAATGGGCATTACGCTGAACATTTTGACTGTGTCTGGACTTATCGTCGCGATGGGCCGGATTGTGGATGATGCGATTGTCATTTTGGATAATATGTACCGGAGAATCCAAGAGAGCAAAGGCAAGCCGGTTCTTGGCGTCCTTTCCGCTGCGGTTGTTGAGATGCTTCCGGCGATATTCGCTTCGACCGCAACAACGATAGCCGTATATGTTCCTATAGCTTTGGTAGGCGGTATTATCGGGGCTTCCTATTCCGGTTTTGCCTGGTCGGTAGTTATTGCCCTAACCGTATCGTTCCTTGTTGCCATGATTGTCATCCCAACCTTTGCGATGATGGGTTGGAGCAAACCGAAGGCGGAAGCCGTAACGCTGGAGCCGCTTATGAAGCCGCTGCTTCTGTCGGCACTGAAACGCAAAAAAACCGTAGTAAGCATCTCGCTCATTCTATTTGCGGCAGCGGCAATCTTTGGATCGCAGCTTCCATTCAGCCTGCTTCCAAGCACCGCAAGCGGGCAGGTGGCCGTCAAGGTGGAGCTTCCGAAAGGAACCCCTTTGTCGGAAGTCGATAAAGAAGTCAAAGTCGTCGAAAATGAACTTCAGCATAATGCCGGCATTGCTTCCTATACCGCTGCTTTCGGCTCCAGCTTTACGCCTACGGCAGACGATGTATTTGATCAAGGCGGCGGATTTATCCAGCAGCCAAACGTAGCCAATCTTTCCATTCAACTGAAAGACAAGAAGAGCGTTAAGGCAATTATTCCTTCTTTACAGTCGGATTTGAATAAGGTGTCTGGCCAAGGGGCGATCACGGTCACCAATCAGAATATTGCCGGCGATGACTCGACGATCAAGATCATGTTAACCGGCGCGGACCAGCTGACGTTAGAAAAAACAGCCGCGCAAGTACGCGCGAAGCTGGTTCAAATTCCGGGACTTAGCGTGACCGGCCAGACGGATCTGACGAACGGTAATCCTAAATACGAGCTCTCGATAGATAAAGATAAGGCGCTTGCTGACGGTATTGATCCGGATGAGGTAAATAAGCTATTGCTCAGATATACTTCCAAAGCAAAGGACTTTGATATCTCGACCTCAACGGGAACGGGTACGATTCCGGTGGATGTATATATCGATTCGGTCAAAGAGGGAGTAGCGAACGACCAGTCCATACCGGTGTATTCCCCGGAACAGGTACTTGCCTCCTTGGCGGCAGAGACCGTTAAAGGCAACGGCGGAAAAGCTTACCGGCTCGATTCCTTTGTAACGATGCAAAAAAGCGATGCTTTATCTTCCATTCAGGAGCGGGACGGCGAGCCGGTATCTGTCGTTCAGGCTCAGATTACTTCGGGCAATATGAGCAAGGTATCCAAAGACGTGGATAAAACCTTAAAGAATCTGCAGCTTCCGGAAGGAGTAAGCTATTCGCTTGGCGGAATTACCCAGCAGGTCACGCAGATGATTATCGAGATTGTCATTGCGGTTGCCGTTTCCATCTTGCTGGTACTGCTTATTACCAGCATGGTATTCAAAGGCTGGAAGGCGCCGCTTGCCGTATTGCTGAGCATTCCGCTTGCTTTGTCCGGCATCGTCATCTCTTTGTACGCGATTCATGGCCAGTGGAATCTCGCGGCGTTTATCGGCGTGCTGATGCTCACGGGGATTGTTGTTACGAACGGTATCGTGCTTATCGATAAGATCGAGCGGAACCGAAAAGAAGGAATGGAGCTTCGCGACGCGGTTATTCAGGGCAGCTTGTCCAGAGTTCGTCCGATCTTTATGACAGCCGGCACCACGATCCTGACCTTGATTCCTCTGGCGCTTTCGCATAGCGCGGATACGGTTATTTCTCAGGTGCTTGGTATTGTGGTTATTGGAGGCATGATTACCTCCACATTAAACAGCTTCTTCATGATTCCGATTATTTACGAATGGATGCTGGGCAGAACTGCACGAAAATCAGAAACCATTATCAGGATGAATAGCTGATATCCGGTTCACAATAATGGAAGAAGCAAGGGGGTATTCGTCATCGATATCGCAGCTTGGCTTGAACAGTATGGTTACGGAATTATTTTTCTCGCATTATGCCTCGAAATGCTGGCCTTGCCTCTTCCTGGAGAGATTATGATGAGCTATGCGGGAATGCTCGTATTTGAGAAGAAATTGAGCTGGCTTCTTAGCATTCTAACCGCATCAGCCGGCGTTACAACCGGAATAACGCTTTCTTATTGGATCGGTTATTGGTTAGGCAAACCGTTTATTGCGAAATACGGGCGTCGGTTCCATATGGGTGAGGAGCAAATGGAGCGCTTAACGGTCTGGTTTGAGAAATATGGCGATAAGCTGTTGTTTATCGCCTATTTCATACCGGGCGTCAGGCATATTACGGGTTACTTCTGCGGAGTAACCCGAATGCCGTTTCGGCGGTATGCGATTTACGCTTATTCCGGGGCTGTCTTTTGGGTCAGCTTATTTATCTCGCTCGGAAAAGTGTTAGGACCTAAATGGGAAGCATACCACTCCACGGTGAACCGTTATTTGATTATCTTTGCGATTGCTTCGGGTCTGCTGTTTTTGCTCTACAATCTCTTGAAAAAGTACAAATACCGTATCATCTCGTTCCTGCTGGATCTAGTTGGCGGAGGGGTTCGCCATGTACGCTCATTGGGGAAAGCGAAATATTTGGTGCTCGCTGCCTTTGCCGCGTTCGTCTTATCTCTCTCGCTTATGTTCGGAATGATTCAAGATTATGTCGCGCAGGAGTTCGGGAAGTTTGATGAAGTGACTTATTATTTGACCCTGATGATCATCGGCTCAGGCTGGCATGACCTGATGGAGGATTTCCTGCAGATAGGCAGCATTTATCTGTATGCCCCGGTGATTGCCCTTACCCTGATCGTTATTCGATTCAAGGGAAACAACAAGCTGCTGGAAATCGTATTTATGTGCTGGACGATTGCTGGAGGTGCCGTTCTGAATGAAGGGCTTCGCATGGTCTTTCACCGGACGGGTCCCGTTTCTTCCGGTATTCCAATCACGAACACCTTTCCAAGCGAGGATACCTTTACGGCGGTTACCGTATTGGGGTTCTGCGTCTTTCTGATTTTGCGGCAATACAGCCAGGAAATCATTCATTTAGTCCTGATTGCAGCCGCGGCGCTTCTATGCTTCTTGTTAGGGATCAGCCTCATCTATTTCAACTTGCAATATCCAAGCGATGTAGCCGCAGGTTATGTATTTGGCGGCGTTTGGGCAAGTCTTAACGTTCTAATGCTGGAAGTGAGGCGGAAACTGCGGCGAAGCAGAGTAAGTATAGCTTAAGTTATCGGTCAGGTTTGTTTCGGTAGGAGTTGAATGTGCAAGTGGCGAGCGAGGAACTTAAATCTATCATTCTTCAAGCTAAATCCGGTGATCAAGAGGCGTACGCAGCGCTTGTGAAGCGATATAAAGGGCATGTTTACAGGCACGCCCTCGGGATGCTGGGAGATCGGATGGATGCCGAGGATGCTGCGCAGGAGGCGTTTATTAAGGCTTTTTATTCCTTGTCCTCATTAGATACCGCTTATGCCTTCTCGTCCTGGATCCTCCGGATTACTTCCAATCTGTGCAAGGACAGATTGAAAAAGCGTGCAAAGGCTCTTGAACAAGAGCTGAAGGAAGGTCACAATGAAGATATTACCGATCCTCATATGCCGGATACCTTGGAGAAAGTATCCCTTGCGGACGGGCTCGGCAGAATTAGCGCGGATCATCGGGAGGTTCTTCTGCTGCATGAGGTGCAGGGATACTCTTATGAAGAGATTGCGGCAATATTGGAGGTTCCGCTTGGAACCGTTAAATCGCGGCTATTTGCGGCGAGAATAAATTTACGGAATGAATTACGAAGGGAGGATTAAATGTGGAACGGCATATGAAAGAGCAGCTTTCAGCCTACCTTGACGGGGAATTAAGCCAGGCAGAGAGGCAGGAGGTTGAAGCCCATTTAGAAACCTGCGAGACTTGCCAGGAGCTCTTGGAGGATTTCCTTCAGCTCAAGGATCATTTTGTCCTTTCCTTCAGCTCGGTTGAAGCACCAGAGAGTTTGGAATCGCAGGTTATGCGTTCTTTACGGGTAAGGACATCAGCGGCGGAGAAATATGCGGGTTTGCTTATTGTCCTCTGCATACTGATTCCATTCGTTATCTTATATGCGTTGGCAGGCACGGTCATCATTAAGCTAGTGCACGGATTATCCAAGTTTATGATCACCCTGATGTACGCGGGTTCGCATTTTATTCTTAGCATACCCGTCTTGTCGGGAATGACGATCCTCCTTTCCTTATCTATCCTTGCGGTTTCTTTCTACTCGCTAAAGCGGCTGCTTCATACAACAGTAAGCTGAAAGGTCTGAATGTCTTGCGAAAATCGATCTATGTGATAGGATTCCTTTTACTCCTTATGATCTTGGTACCGGGGGTTGCTTCTGCAAGCAGTATATTCGAGCATCAGAATACAACCGTGCCCGGAGAGCAGACGGTTGACGATGTATATGTAGTTGGCGGAGATGCGGAAGTGCTTGGTCACGTGAAAGGGGTAGTCGTTGTCATCAACGGCAGCCTGCATATCGGCAGCACGGCCACGATTGATGGCGTTGTCGTGGTAATCGGCGGGGAAGCGAATCAGGATCCGGGAGCAGTATTAGGAGACGATTTATACGACATATCCCTCGACAACGCCACGCAGAACAGTCTGCTGCTTGGCAGCGGCATTGTTGCCGGCCTATGGGTGTTGCAGCTTGCAGGAAGCTTGCTCCTTGTACTAATTCCGGTTCTAATCAGGCTTCTGGGGAAGAAAAAGATGGCTTCCTTCACGGAGCGGTTCCAATCTGTTCCGTCGGGACGCCTTCTCTCTGCAGGGTTTCTTAGCGGCATAGCGATAGCAGCCCTCAGCCTGCTGCTGCTTGTTACGGTTGTTGGCATACCGGTGTTGATCCTTGTGCTGATTGCGGCTATAATCGCTGTGGCTATGGGCTTAACCGTGATAAGCTATCGGATTGGCGATATGATCAAATGGTCGGAGCCGCGGCCGGATTGGCTCAAGGTGTTGATTGGGGCAGCTTTGTTAGCCGCCTTTTCCAATATACCTATTATCGGATGGCTTATCTTTTTGGTGGCCGCCATGTTTTCGCTTGGTATCTGCACGTTATGGATTGCGGGAATGCGTAAAAGAAAAGCTTAAATCTAATACAGCGGCAGCTGGTCACTAGGACCGGCTGCCGTATTTTTTTTTGCGAAAATAAAGATTGATCTTGCGAGCAAACTTTAGGTAAAATATGGATATTGCATGAGGGGGGTATTATTTTGTCCATTGTGATCGTCATCGTTATTGTAGCGGCTGCCTTCGTGATTATATCGAACGTGATGGGATCCTCCAATCAAAGAGGGAACCGAACCAATGGGGGATATAGAAGATCGGGGCATTCCTCGGTGGATCCGAACTTGCATTCTCCCGGCATTAACAACCATTCGGATGATAATATCCACCGCCATCACCATCACGGCCATCATCACCATCATGATCATGGAAGCAGCCATTCCTCTTCAAACGATTCCTCTTCGGGGTCCGATTCGGGAGGCGGCGGATCAAGCAGCGATTAACAAAGAAGCTCCCCTCAAGGGCAACCAGGCGAGGCAACCTGTTCCTGTGCGGGGAGCTTTTTTTCTTCCAGCATCTTCTTAAGAAAAACTTAAGGTTTTTCCTTAGGTTTTATTAAATAGTTTTTCTTATCCTATGCTTAGATTGCACAGGAGGAGAAGGGAGAACATTTCTCTATGGACCGGCATGTAAAAATCGGTATCTTGCGGCGGTATGAGAGCTATTGCTATCAGATTTGCCATTATCTTATCCAGCAAGAACCATATGCTTCCCAAGCAGCGAAAGAGGCATTGCTCAGCATTGCCGTCGATGCTTGCTTTTTTACGGATTCCGACGAAACGCGAAAGGATAAGATCCGCCGCACCAGCATCCGCATGTCCTTGTTATGGCAAGGAAATGGACTTAAGAATAAAACTCAACCTTTAACATAACCGCAGCTTTAAATCCCGATCGCCAGCCCATCTTACTGTAGCCGCCAATGCATATAGGTTGTTTTCATGGAGTATAGCGTTTATCCTAAATGACAAGGAAAACGTTTCCATGAAAATGTTGCAGCGAGGAGGAAATACAAGAGTGAGTAAACCCAATATTTTATTGATCCAGACCGATCAGCAAACCGCGGAAACTTTAAGCTTATACGGAAACACTGCTTTACATACGCCGGCGCTCGAAGCGTTGGCGGAGCGGGGAGTTGTATTTGAACAAGCTTTCTGCAATTATCCGGCATGCGCGCCTTCAAGGTCATCCATGTTTACCGGCCGCTACTGCTCCACGTTAAATCTTCACGCTAACCATATGCTGATTAATCCCTCGGAAGTAACCCTGCCGCAAGTACTGAAGAATCATGGCTATCAAACGGCGATCATCGGGAAAAATCATGCCTTTACGGAAAGGCCGTCCTCTATTTACCCGGGCGGTGTGCCGGAGAATCCATCTCTGCTGCACGAAGTATTTGATTACGTTCGTCTCGCCGACCACGGGCATATGGTTGACGGGTATCGGGATGATCCCGGCGCACAGGCTGCGCATGCGTGGGCCGTTGAGCATTGCTGGAGCAGTCCGCTTGGACACGGGACCAATCCGGCACCGGTTGAAAAATGCGGAACCTATTTGCTCGGAGAAACGATGCTGGATTATTTAGCCCATCTCCGGCAAGAAAATCAGCCATTTTTCACTTGGCTATCCTTTCCCGATCCGCATACCCCTTATCAAGTGCCTGAGCCTTATGCCAGCATGATCCGTCCGGAGGATGTGCCGATGCCACCCGTCGATTCATTGGAGGGCAAGCCGGAGCGGGTTAAGGTTGCGCATCTTATGGATGCGATGGATACAGCCGACGAGCAGTTGATCCGGCAGGTCCGTGCCATTCATTACGGAATGATCCGTTTTATTGACGATACGTTGGCCAAAATATTTGAGCGGATGGATGCGTTAAGTCTATTGGAGAACACCGTGATTATTTTTACTTCCGATCATGGAGACTCCATGGGGGCTCACGGCATTATTCAGAAGCATAATTTCTTCTACGACTCCTTCACGCATGTTCCGTTTATTATGTCTCTTCCGGGTTACAAGGGCACGAAACGAACCTCTAACCTGCTGGAGCTGATCGATATTATGCCTACGTTGCTGGAACTGGCAGGAATACCTGTTCCGCCGGGCTGTCAGGGGAAAAGCCATGCGGCTTTCCTGGAAGGAGATTTATCCGTTACGCCGCGGGAATATGTTGTTATGGAGAGCGGAGAGCATGGCGATCCGGTGAAGGTGTCCGATATTACCCTTCGTCCGGAGCATCCGCTTGACGAGCGGTATTTTGTATGGTGCGCTTATTCGGATGCGTGGATAGGCAAGGGGAAGGCTATACGGACCAAGGAATGGAAGCTCTGCATCTATGCTAACGGAGAAGGGGAACTGTATGATTTAAAGGCAGATCCGCATGAGCTGCATAACCGTTTTCCCGACCCGGCGTTTGCTTCCGTCCGTATCGAGCTGGAACGCAAGCTGCTGCAATGGTCGATGGAGAAGGAAGACCGGCTGCCCATCAATAATACCGTAAAAATATCCATGCAATCGATGCGTGAGAAATACGGCGTCAGCCAATGACAAAACACGAATTTCATATGGCATGAGCAAAGCAAAAAACCACTTCTCCGCGTTTTGGGAGAAGTGGTTTTCGTTTAAACGATTTTATACGCCTTGAGCGATCATCGCGTCGGCAACTTTTACAAAGCCGGCGATGTTGGCGCCGATAACGAGGTTGCCTGGAACGCCGTATGTTTCGGATGCTTTCATGCTCGCGGAATAAATGTTGTGCATGATTTGCTGGAGCTTGGTATCTACTTCCTCAAGCGTCCAGGACAATCTTGCGCTATTTTGTGCCATTTCCAGAGCCGATACGGATACGCCGCCTGCATTTGCCGCTTTCGCAGGAGCGAACAGCACTTTGTTGTCCAGGAAGACATCAATAGCTTCCAGCGTGGAAGGCATGTTGGCACCTTCGCCGACCGCTTTTACGCCATTGCCCACAAGCAGCTCAGCCGAAGCCTTGTCGATTTCGTTTTGCGTTGCGCATGGAAGCGCGATATCGCAGGCAATCGACCAGATGCCGGAGCAGCCTTCAACGTAGATCGCGTCCGGATGCTCGAGAACATAGTCTTTGCATCTGCGGTTTTCGACTTCTTTCAGGCGTTTAAGAGTATCGAGGTTAATGCCGGCCTCGTGATAGATATAACCGCTCGAATCGCTGCAGGCTACAACTTTCGCGCCCAGTTGAATTGCTTTTTCGATGGCATAGATGGATACGTTGCCCGAGCCGGAAACAACTACCGTGCTTCCGTTGAAGCCTAAGCCTACGCTCTTCATCATTTCTTCAACGAAGTATACGGCTCCGTAGCCCGTTGCTTCTTTACGGCCAAGGCTGCCGCCGTAACCGATCCCTTTACCTGTCAGAACGCCGGCTTCGTAAGCGCCGACCAGCTTTTTGTATTGGCCGAACATGTAACCGATTTCTCTTGCGCCAACACCGATATCGCCTGCCGGTACGTCTGTATCCGGACCGATATGCTTGCTAAGCTCCATCATGAAGCTTTGGCAGAAACGCATAATTTCCAGATCCGATTTACCTTTAGGATCAAAGTCGGAGCCGCCTTTACCGCCGCCGATTGCTTGACCGGTCAACGAGTTTTTGAAGATTTGCTCAAACCCGAGGAACTTGATAATGCTGGCGTTTACGGATGGATGGAAGCGCAAGCCGCCTTTGTAAGGGCCGATTGCATTGCTGAATTGAACACGGAAACCGCGGTTTACTTGTACTTTGCCTTTGTCATCCGTCCAAGGTACGCGGAAAGAGATAATCCGGTCCGGCTCAACCAGGCGGTCAAGGACGGCATGCTCGATATACTTCGGCTGTTGCGCGAGTACGGGAATCAGGGACAAGAAGACTTCTTTCACAGCCTGGTGGAATTCAACTTCACCCGGATTGCGTTTTTGCACGGTTTCAAACAGATCATCAATATAGCTGTGGGCAGCTTCTGTGTTGGCTTGTTCAACTTCTTTTACGATACTCATCTCGGTAACACTCCCTCAAGGTTTGTAGGAAAACTTATTCATTTCTCTTTTTTAATTTAGTAGTTTAATATTAATATCAAATATTTAATCGCAACAATATTCAGATAGGATAAAGTTGATGCGTTTTGCGCATGAAGGATAGGGTGAGTTTAGTGGAAGTTAGACAAATGCGATATTTTATGGAAGTTGCAAAGAGAGAGCATGTGACTGAAGCCGCCAATGTCCTGCATGTTGCACAATCCTCAGTCAGCAGGCAGCTGGCTCAATTGGAAAGCGAATTAGGGGTCGATTTATTTATTCGGAATGGACGGAGAGTTAAGCTGACGCCGATAGGGAAGATTCTGCTTCAGCGCGTGGAACAAATGCTTCACATGATGAACGAGGCCGAGCGGGAAGTAAAGGAATATTTGGATCCGGAAAAAGGGGTCGTTCGTATCGCGTTCCCGATCAGCTTGGCCGCGCATGTCCTGCCAAAGGCGATTTATGCTTTTCGCAAACAGTATCCGGAAGCCAAGTTTCAGATGAGACAAGCCCTTTACGGCGATTTGATTGACGGTGTTGTCAACGGCGAGTTTAATTTGGCCATGATCGCGCCGCTGCCGGAAGAGGATAAACATATTCAGCAAAAGCTTTTATTTACGGAACGGATTGTTGCGCTGCTGCCCATCCATCATCCGCTTGCCAAGCGGTCCAGCATACAGCTGTCGGAGATGAAGGATGAGTCCTTCGTCACGCTCCCGGAAGGGACGATTTTCCGTAGAATCGTACTAAATGCCTGCCGCGAAATAGGCTTCACGCCCCATATCGCGTTCGAAGGGGATGACATTGATGCGTTGAAAGGGCTGGTATCGGCGGGCCTCGGGATTGCCCTTATGCCTGATGTTACCTTGGTTGAAAACATTCCGCAATCGACGGTGAAAATTCCGCTGGCAGATCCCACGGTTACGCGGAGCATAGGGGTCATCTGTCCGACCCAGCGCAAGCTGCTTCCGACGGAGCAATTGTTTTACCGCTTTCTTACCGAGTTTTATACGCCGGACTACAAGCTGTAACATCGGCCGAAATAACAAAAACGCATAAAAAAACTCCTTGATATTCAAGGAGTTTTTTTATGCGTTTTTCCTTTTTTTTAGGATCAATATTTTAGAATGAACGAGGGCTGTTGTGGTAAAAATACCATTACCATAAATGGAGATTTGAGGATAGGGAATGACTGATGATTTGATAACTGATTGTCGGGATTTTGTCCAGTTAAACAAGATCATAAGCCAATCGAGCGATTATAAATCGATTCATGTTTCCGCGGGCAGTAAGCAGCTGAATATCTGCTATTTCATTACATTGATTGACGCGAAGTCCCTTCAGGCGAATGTCATTCACCCTTTGCAAAACCGGGCTCTGGACTCGGAGCTTGAGCGCCTTGAGGATATCAAAAACTGGATTCCGATTGAGGATGTGGAAATCTCGGACCGGGTAGAAGACGTACAAGCCAAGCTGTTAAAAGGCTGCGTTATAGCTTCGTTTACCCAGGACGACCGCAAATATGCGATCATCTCTATCCCAACGGTTGAAGGAGTACGCCAAAACAACGATACCGAAAATGAATTCAGCGTTGTTGGACCAAAGATAGGATTCGTGGAGAGTCTGGATACGAATATCGGATTATTGCGGTCTCAGGTTAACATTCCTAACTTGGTTGTGAAAGAAATCCTGATTGGAACAACGTCCAAAACAAGAGTCGCCATCGTTTATATCGATGGGGTAACGAATAAGGAATACGTGCAAACCATCGAACAAAGGCTGGAAGCCATCGACTATGACGTTATTTTCGATACCTCCCAGCTGGACCAGTTTATTTCGGACAATTCATTAACTCCCTTTCCGTTATTCCTGTCCACGGAACGGAGAGATCGGGTCGTCTATGCGCTCATTACGGGGCAAGTGGCGGTAATTAGTGACGGATCGCCTTATTTCATTACAGGCCCTTCCACATTATTCGATTTTTTTAATTCCCCGGAAGATTATTATCTGCCTTGGATCCTGGGGTCTTTCTTCCGATTGATCCGTATTTTTGGCGTCATTTTTTCGTTGTTTGCAACCTCCATGTATATCGCGATCACCACTTTTCATTACGAGGTAATCCCAAGGGATTTGCTGGAACCGCTCATATTCTCCAGGAGAAATGTCCCGTTTCCGCCTCTTCTGGAAGTGTTGTTCCTCGAGATTACAATCGAGTTTCTTCGGGAGGCCGGTGCCCGGCTGCCAACCAAGATCGGTCAGACTTTAGGTATCGTAGGCGGTATCGTCATTGGTCAAGCTACGGTTCTGGCCGGGTTGACGAGCAATATTCTGGTTATTATCGTAGCCTTCTCGGCGCTCGCTTCGTTCGCCACGCCGATCTATAAGATGTCGAACGCGATCCGCTTTTTGCGCTTTCCCATGATTCTTGCGTCGTCGATATGGGGAGCTCTGGGAATGTTTATCGGGATTGGTTTTCTGCTTGTCCACTTAACCCGTCTGACCTCGCTTGGCGTCCCGTATATTGTACCGATTAACCCTTTAAGGATCCGGGATTTGAAGGACAGCTTTATACGCCCGTCTTATCAATTCAGCAACAAAAGACCAAGCTACTTAAGAACGGAGTCAACGGTCAGGTACAAGCCGGGCAAGGTGAAAAAACAGAATAATCTCGATAGAGAATGACTTAGAAGGCGGGAATGACGGTGTTGAGAGGCAAGGTTTTCCTGATGCTTATTCTTAGCTCGCTGCTTACGGCTTGCGGCGATACGAACATAGTCAATAGCATTAAATTTGTTCAAACCATAGGATACGATGCCGTCGAGAACGGGGTAACCAGCAGTGCCATAATCGCCAATTACGAAGAACAGGGAAAATCAAAGCTGGAATTTTACGTGACGGAGTCCAAATCCATCTATGACAGCATGCCAAAGCTCAACATGAAGCTTGACTTTCCGATCGAATACGGGCAGTTAAGAATGGCGTTATTCGGAGAACGCTTTGCGCGCAAGGGCATAAAAACAGCGATCGAAAGCCTGATCCGCGATCCTAAAATATCCTCGAGAGCTCATCTTGGCGTTGCGGATACGGAAGCTCTGAAGATGCTTAACATAGCCGAAAACCGGAACGACCCCTATTTCATGTCCGATATGATCGAGCAGAATATAAGATACGGCAATTTGCCGAGGATCAATCTTCACTTGACGTTTTTTGATTTTTACGGGAGCGGCAGAGATTTCTTTTTGCCTCATTTCACCGTGGAGCGGGATGAGATCAAGCTTGATGGCATTGCTTTGTTTAAAGAGGATAAATTCAAAACCAAAATTGGCATAAAGGATTCCTTTTTGATGAAGCTGCTGATGGAAGACTCGTCAAACGGGAGCATAATGATTCCGGTAAAGGGAACGGATCAAACCGGCGACGAGTTTTTCTTAATGAACAGCATTCATTCGAAAACAACGTATAAAGTGGTTCGGACCGGCCCGCCGGCTTCCATTGACATCCGGGTGAAGCTTGATGCTCAAGTAAAGGATGTCCCTCAATGGATTGACCTTACTTCGGCGGATCAGCTTGCTTTGCTGGAAAAATGCATAGAGACCTATTGCCGGAATGAGATTCGGAAGTTTATCGCTTTATTGCAAAGCCATGACGTGGATCCGCTTGGCCTGGGGGACTTAATCAGGAGCAGATCGAAGGAGTGGAGCCCGCAAGAGTTTCAGAAGCATTACAAGGAGCTGTCCGCGACAGTAAGCGTAACGGCTCGCATTATTCGTACGGGCGCAGGAGGTTAGAGCGGTTTTGAACAATGAGATCGACGAGAAATATAAGATATCTCCCTATTTAATCATCTTTCCTCTGTACGTCAGCATGGTCGGGATAGGCATCCTTTTTTACCAAAGAACCGTTATTAAGCATGCCGGTTATAATGCGTGGATCTCGGTTATTTTAGCGGGAATCAGCATTCATGTTCTTATATGGATGATATATAAGTTATTGTCAACAATGGAAGGGGCGCATGATATAGCCGCCATTAATAACAAGCTGTTCGGCAAAATTTTGGGCAGCCTCTTTAATGCGGCGATTGCGTTGTATTTTGTATTTGGGGCATTCGTGAAATTCAAAGTTTATATTGAATTGATTCAAGTCTGGTTGTTCCCGAGCATGAGGTTTCTATACGTCAGCATCGTTATTCTATTGCTTGTTTACTACGCGGTTTCCGGCGGTATCCGTACCGTAACGGGCATTTCGGTGTGGGCGACGATGATTTCGTGCGTGTCGATAGTCCCGCAGGTTATGCTTGCTTTTCCGTATTTGCATCCGTTAAACCTGCTGCCGTTATGGAACCATTCCGTATCCGAAGTTCTTCTCTCCTCCAAAGATATGGCCTTTAATTTTCTGGGCTTCGAAATCCTTCTTTTGTTTTATCCGTTTGTTAAAACCCCGGAGAAATCGCAAAAATGGGCGCATCTTATCCTCTTTTTGGTCAGCCTGTTATATTTGGTCATTTTGGTTATGGCCTTTATGTTTTTCACCGAAGAACAACTGCGCCATACGATCTGGCCGACATTAAATATGATCGGCATCTTTGAAGTGCCGCTGCTTCAACGGCTTGAATATATAGCGATCTCGTTATGGTTTATCAAAATTGTAGCAGGCATAGCCGTCTACATATGGGCGGCATGCCGCGGAACCAAGCTTGCTTTCCGCATAAGGCCGCGATTGTTTCTGGCATTGAGCCTTATCGCGATTGCGATACTCTGCGAAGTCATTAGGGACCACAGAACGGTTGAAAAGCTGTCGGAAATCTATTCCCAGGTTGGTCTATATTTTATATACGTCTACATTCCATTCGTATTTCTTGGCGTTCTGATCCGGCAATGGCGGGTAAGTCGCCTTCGGCGGACAGGCTAATTTCAGATGCCTCATGTTCCGATAGTATAGGTGAAGTCTTAATCCGAAAGGAGGGAAATGATGGATATTCCGGCTATGTCCGTTGCTTTGTCCCAAAGCAAGCTTATGAACGATGTTGGAATCAGCGTGCTCAAAATGGCGAAGGACCATTCGACGGAGCAGTCGCAGCAGCTGATCCAAATGATGGCGCAAAGCGTGCAGCCCCATCTGGGCGGCAATATCGATTTGAAAGTGTAAGAAGCAGACGAAAGGCCGCCTTAAGCGTCGATTAGACGCGGAGGCGGCCTTTTTGCATTTTCCACGGATTGACTAAAAATAACCCTTTACAGGACACCAAAAGGTGTTATATTATGAACTTATAAAATGACACCTAATGGTGTCTAAATAATTGGATGATCCAACACAAATAAGGGAGAGATTTTAAACATGCATATTTTAGGGATTATCATTCAAAGCTGGCTGCTGTTCTCAATGGTTTTCTTCGCGATTACGAAGCTTACCGGCGCCAAGCATCAGGTGGAGCTATTTGATTCAATCAAGCTTCCGCAGTGGTTCCGCGTCGTTACAGGGCTTGTTCAGTTGATTGGGGCTGTTGGACTCATTATTGGTTACTGGTATCCCGGCATGGCAGGCTGGGCGGGAGTTTGGATTGGGATTACGATGTTTTTTGCGATTCTGTCGCATCTGAGAGTAAAGCACACATTCGGCAAAATGTTCCCGGCTATCCTGAATCTCGTCATAGCAGCCGCGGTTATCCTTCTGTTTGCAGAGGATCTGGCTCATCCGTTTGGCTAAGTTCCAGCAAAATAAATTAAACCGGTACGCTGAATTTTTCAGTCGTACCGGTTTTTATTTATATAAACTTTACAAATCGTAGGACTCACCCTAACAATAAAATAGTAAAATTATCACTATATTCTGACGACATCTTATCCTAAACTATGGATTGATACTCCTTTCCCTATATGAGGACATCGCCGGATTCAATTTCCGGCATAACGGTGATTAATATAGGAAGTCCATATCGGATGCAATCCAATCATGTGAGGAGAGGTAGAGATGACAGAAAAAACCGCAAGCAACAAAATCGTGCTGGAGCCGGAGGCTTTGAAATTTGCGCAGGATACGGCAAATCCGCCGTATTTGTTCGACCTTGGCCCGGAAAAGGGCCGCGAAACGGTAGATAACGTTCAAGCCGGAGATATTGCGAAGCCGCCTGTCGACATCACCGACCTGACGATTGAGGGCGGACCAAGCGGGCAGGTGTCTATCCGCATTCTCCGCGCTCCCGATACGACAAAGAAGCTCCCGGCCATTCTCTATATCCATGGTGCCGGCTGGGTGTTTGGCAACGCCCATACGCATGACCGGCTTATCCGCGAGCTGGCGGTTGGGGCGGAGGCCGCCGTTGTTTTCCCGAATTACAGCTTGTCGCCGGAGGCCAAATACGGGGTGGCTATCGAAGAAATTTATGCAACTCTGCTATGGATGGCGGAGAACGGCGAAGAGCACGGCTTGGATACGAGCAGACTCTATGTGGCCGGGGACAGCGTTGGCGGCAATATGACGGCAGCCATAACGCTTATGGCAAAAGAACGAAAAGGACCTCAGATTCAGAAACAGCTGCTTTTCTATCCGGTTACGGATGCAGGGAACGATACCGAATCCTACAAGGAATTCGCGACAGGTTATTTCCTTCGCCGTGACGCTATGGCCTGGTTCTGGGATCAATATACGACAAACCGCGAGGAACGGGAGGAAATCTACGCCTCTCCGCTGCGCGCGACAACCGAGCAGCTTAAAGGCTTGCCGCAGGCTCTAATCATTACGGGTGAAGCGGACGTTCTTCGCGATGAAGGCGAGGCTTACGCGAATAAGCTTCGCGAGGCTGGCGTGCGGGTCACGCAGGCGCGCTTCCAGGGAACGATTCACGATTTTGTTATGCTTAACGCTCTGGCAGACACGTCTGCTGCCCGCGGAGCGATGCTGCTGGCGAACGCTTGGCTGAAGGAATAGCCATTAAAACATTTTGCAACGGTTAAAATTAGATTGCGCCAACGATGCGCAGGCAGGAGCGGAACATGAACAATATTGCTATTTTTGGATTTGGAAGAATCGGTAGACAGCTTCTTCGCGTAGCTTTGCAGGATCAGCTGTTCGTACCGGTATCCATCTCGGATATTAAAGACGAAGCGACGCTTGCTGCCCTATTTGAAGTCGATACGAACTACAAGCGTTGGCCGGAGCCTGTGGCCGGCACAGAGGGAACGATCAAAATCGGCGACCGCTCCATTCTATATTTGAACTCGTCGCAGGAAATTCCGAACTGGAGCGAGCTTGGCGTTGGGCTTGTCATTGACTGTACGGGACGGGCGGTGACGAGACAGGTTGCGGAGCTTCATCTGGAGCGCGGCGCGAAGCGCGTTCTCGTCAGCGGACCAAGCAAAACCCTCGACGATTGCGATGCGGTATTGCTGAAAGGCATTAATCTCGACAGCTTTGATCCGGAGAAGCACAAAATCATCAGCATGGCGAGCTGCACGACCAACGCGCTCGCTCCCGTTGTTAAGCTGGTCCGGGAAAACTTCGGCATTCAATACGGCTTATTCTCGACGGTGCATTCCTATACGAATACCCAGTCGCTGACCGATCAGCCGATGAGAGACCGCAGGGACTCTTGGGCAGCCGCGGAAAATATTATTCCATCCTCTTCGGGTGCGGCAAAGGCGCTTAAGTTTATTTGGCCGGATTTGCAAATTACGGGGAAAGCTTACCGGATTCCTACGCGTACCGGAAGTATTGCGGAGCTCAATCTGGTAACGGAAAAGCCGTGTACCGCTCAGGAAATTAACGATATGTTCCGTCAAGCCGCACAGGATGGTCCGCTTAACGGAGTCCTTGATGTGCTGGAAGGGGAATGGGCTTCCTCGCGTATCGTAGGCGATTCCCATTCTTCGATTATCGATCTGCCGCTGACCCATGTACAGGGCGGACTTTTATCCGTTGCTGCCTGGTATGATAACGAGTGGGGTTATGCATCACGCCTCGCCGAAGTAGCGGCATTTTTAGGCCGGCATTAATTGCGAACAGGAACCCGCTTTCTCTAAGGAGAAGGCGGGTTTTTGCGATTTCGGAACATGGTTGAAGAGGTCGGGCAGCTTGCTTGGGGCTTTAAAATTGGCCTAAATGGCCTATATTGACAACCAAAAAGTTTATGCTATATTAATCTCATGGTTTTACTTGGTATTAATTGGCACCTATTGGATGAACCATCCAAACAAACGAACCGCTGACCGGGCAACTGGAAGCGCAGAAGACCAACTCACGTTGTGGTCGGCTGCGCTTTTTTTGTTATTGCCGGGTAAAAGAGAAAGGGTGAGAGAGATGCCGGCATTAGAAAAGCTGCGATTCGAGAATGTGGCAAAAAGCTTTATTGTGCGCGATCCGAAACAAAAAGGGGCGACGCAGCAGTTTACGGCGGTTAAGGATTTAAGCTTTACCGTCAAGGAAGGCGAGTTTATTACCTTGGTAGGACCAAGCGGCTGCGGAAAATCAACCCTGCTTGACCTCATTAGCGGTCTGTCGCTTCCATCTAGCGGACGTATTTACATGGACGGGAAGGAAATTACCGGTCCCGGCCTCGACAGAGGGATTGTTTTTCAGCAATATGCTTTATTTCCTTGGAAGACGGCAAGAGGGAATATCGAGTTCGGACTGGAGGCAAAAGGCATACCGAAGCATGAGCGGAGGGAATTAGCGGAGCATTTTC
Organism: Paenibacillus sp. JDR-2; assembly: GCF_000023585.1. Classification (NCBI taxonomy): domain Bacteria; kingdom Bacillati; phylum Bacillota; class Bacilli; order Caryophanales; family Paenibacillaceae; genus Paenibacillus; species Paenibacillus sp. JDR-2. The sequence continues at coordinate 2,020,712 of NC_012914.1, forward strand.
TAGCGTTAGTAGGACTAAGCGCCTTCGCTAACCGGTATCCCCATGAATTGTCAGGAGGCATGAAGCAGCGAGTAGCGATTGCCAGAAGCCTTGCCTTTAACCCGGATGTTCTGTTAATGGATGAACCGTTTGCGGCGCTTGATGCGCAGACGAGGGAAACCTTGCAAAGCGAGCTGCTTCGGATCTGGCAGAAAACGAAAAAGACGATTATTTTCATCACGCATGGCATTGACGAAGCGGTATACCTGGGAGAACGCGTTGTTGTTCTGACTCCCGGTCCGGGTACGGTGAAGAAAATCGTCGATATCCCCTTGAAGCACCGGCTGGATGATGCGGATATCCGCTCCAATCCGGAGTTTGTAAAGGCGCGGCATGAGGTATGGAGCTTATTGCATGAGCTGGAGTACCAGGGCGCGTATATTTAACGGATTAACGAAAGGAGCGTATCGTAATGGAAAATGTAAAAGCGGTTCCTAGACCCTTGCAAAGCAGAAGGATCAAACTGAACGTCTCGCTTAATATCCGCAAGCTGTTCAAGCAGTCTATCGTCCTGATTTTATTAGCTCTGGTCTGGCAGTTTGCTCCCCTTGCGGGATTCGCGGATCCCGCTTTCCTGCCTCCGTTCTCCGATGTCATTCAGGCCTTGTGGAATTTGATATTGTCCGGCGAGCTGTTCCATCATTTCGCGGCGAGTATGATTCGTTCGTTAAGCGGATTTGCTTTAGCCCTTGTTATCGCCATCCCGTTAGGGCTTGCGATTGGCTGGTATCCTCTTGCCAGGGAACTGCTTAATCCGGTTATGGAGCTGTTCCGCAACACGGCGGCGCTCGCTTTGCTCCCGGTGTTTATGCTCATCCTCGGAATCGGAGAGACTTCCAAAATCGCCATTGTATTGTTCGCCTGCACGTGGCCGATCCTTCTGAACACGATCGCGGCTGTCGGCAACGTCGATCCGCTGCTAATCAAATCAGCCCGGTCCATGAATCTCTCGTCCTTTAAGCTGTTCATCAAAGTTATTCTGCCGGCGTCGGTGCCAACGATCTTTACCGGAATCCGGATGGCGGGAACCGGAGCGATTCTCGTGCTTATCGCCGCCGAGATGGTAGGCGCCAAGGAAGGACTTGGCTATCTCATTACGTATTCCCAATATAACTTTCAAATTCCCGAAATGTTTGCGGGTATCCTCACCATCGCTTTGCTTGGCTTGCTGATTAACCAGGGACTAAGCGTGCTGGAACGTAAATTGTCCAAATGGAAGCAGCAAGTATAAACGGAGTTATTTTTTTATACTAAAGTCCATTAAAAATATAGGAATACTAGGAGTGGGAATATGACCCAAAAACAAATGAAGCTTGGAGCTTTCTTTAACCTGCCGGGCCATCATGTGGCCAGCTGGCGTTATCCGTCGACGGATCCTCGCCGGACCTTGGATTTGGAGTACTTAAAAGGGCTGGCGCAGACGGCGGAGCGGGGCAAATTCGATATGATCTTTTTCGCGGATATCCTTGGTCTCAAGCGTCTAGGCAATTTCGCTACCTCAACCGTTAAGCTTGATCCGCTTATTATTATCGCGGCGCTTGCGGCAGTCACCCGGAATATCGGCCTGACGGCAACTCTGACGACCACTTATAACGAGCCTTTCCAGGTGGCGCGCAAGTTCGCGGCAATCGATCATTTATCCGGAGGGCGTGCGGGCTGGAATGTGGTGACCTCAGGCAACGAGAAGGAAGCGCAGCTGTTCGGCAAGGAAAAGCATCTCGAGCATGCGCGGCGCTACGAGAGGGCGGAGGAGTTCGTCGAGCTGACGAAGAAGCTCTGGTTCTCCATCGAAGAGGAAGCGCTTGTTATCGACAAGGAGAATGGCCGGTTCCTGGACGTTGACAAGGTGCACCCCGTTGATCACCAAGGGGAATGGTTTAAAGTGCAGGGTCTGCTCGATGCTCCGTCGACGCCGCAAGGTTATCCCGTTATCGTGCAGGCGGGATCTTCGGAGGCGGGGAAAGAGCTAGCCGCGAAGACGGCCGAGGTTATATTTACCGCCTGGCAGACACTGGAGGAAGCGCAGTCTTTCTATCGGGACGTGAAGGGACGTCTTGCCAGATACGGACGCCGGCCGGATGACCTGAAAATTATGCCGGGCGTGTTTATCACGGTTGCTCGCACCGAAGCCGAAGCGATTGCGAAACGCAAAGATTTAAACAGCTATATTTCGCCAGAGGTTGGTCTGGAGTACTTATCGAATTTTATCGGCGTCGACTTGAGCGGTTACGATGTGGATGCGCCGCTGCCGGCCAGCGGGGAGAGCGAGGACAAGACGAACCCTCAGATCCGCAAGAATATCATTCGGGCTCTTGCGGAGCGGGAAGGCTTAAGCACGCTTCGGGAGGTTTACGAGTTTATCGCAGGAGCACGGGGACACCGGGAAATTGTAGGTACGCCCGCTCAGATCGCGGATCAGCTGGAAGAATGGTTTCTCAATGAAGGGGCCGACGGCTTTAATATAATGCCGCCTACGTTCCCCGAAGGTTTAAACGACATTGTTGAGCTAGTTATTCCGGAGCTGCAGCGCCGAGGATTGTTCCGCACGGAATACGAAAGCCATACGCTGCGGGGGAATCTGGGTTTATCCATTCCGATTAATCCCTATAGAAAGCAGCCGCAGCAATCGCATCAATAAATATGAAGAGGTCGGGAGAGGGTCATATGAAAAAACGTTTTACTCACGTTCATGCCTTTTTGTTAACGATGGGCTTAGTCAGCGCGCTGCTTGCAGGCTGCTCGGAGAGCAAGGCAAAGTCGGGGGAAGAAGATAAGGTGCTCCAGTACAATGCGGCTCCGGGAAGCGTATCGTTCCCGGAGCTGGCGAAAGATTTGGGGTATCTCGGCGACTTGGAGCTGGAATCGATCGGGAGCACGACAGGCGGTCCGGAAAGCATTCAATTAACGGCAACCAAACAGATCGATTTTGGTTCTGCTTTTAACGGAGCGATTATCAAATCCATCTCGCAAAACGTAAAGATCAAATCCGTTATCGGCTCGTACGGCAGCGATAAGAACACCTATATAGGTGCTTATGTGCTGGCAGACAGCCTGATTAAATCGCCAAAGGATTTTATCGGCAAAAAAATTGGCGTCAATACGCTGGGAGCCCATTTGGAATTTGTTACGAAGGATTATTTAAGGAAAGGCGGCTTGACCGAAAAGGAAATCGAACAAGTGACGCTTGTGACGATTCCGTCCGCCAATGCCGAGCAAATTCTGCGCAGCAAACAGATTGACGTGGTGCTTATGAGCGGTATCGCAAGAGACCGTGCCCTGGACAAAGGGGGCATTGTTGAGCTCTTTAAGGATACGGACGTCTACAAGACTGAATTTACGGCAGGCGATTATTTCTTCCGGGAGGATTATATCAAGAAGAACCCGGACACGGTGAGGCAGTTTGTTGAAGGAGTAGCCAAGGCTATCGAATGGGCGCGCACGACTCCGCGGGAAGAAGTCATTCAGCGGTTCGAGGCCATTATCAAGAAGCGCGACTCCAACGAGCCAACCGAAAATCTGAAGTATTGGAAGAGCACCGGAATTGCGCAGGCCGGAGGCGTTATAACGCCGGGCGAATATCAGGTCTGGATTGATTGGCTCGTAGCTAACGGCGATTTGAAGAAAGGCCAGGTTAAGGCGGAAGATTTGTACACCAACGAGTTTAATTCCTACGCGAAGAAATAAAGGAAAGCCCATTATATGAAGAAGAGATGGAGTGGTGAAGATGACGGTAAGACAAATGAAACTTGGGGCTTTTATCATGCTGCCCGGACATCACGTGGCGAGCTGGAGACATCCTGATTCCGGAGCAGACCGCACCTTTGATCTGGCCTATTTGACGGAGATCGCCAAGACGGCGGAACGGGCCAAGTTCGATATGATCTTTTTCGCGGACGGCTTTGGCTCCAGTCTGAATGAGCATTCCAGCTCCGCGCTTAAGCTGGATCCGGTTATTCTGATCTCTGCGCTTGCAGCCGTAACGGAGAAAATCGGGTTAGCAGCTACCTTAACGACCACTTATAACGAGCCCTTCCATGTCGCGCGCAAGTTTGGTTCGATCAACCACTTGTCTGGCGGCCGCGCTGCCTGGAATGTCGTAACCTCCGCTAACGACAAAGAATCCTTTCTCTTCGGCAAGGATAAGCATCTTGAGCATGCGAGCCGGTATGAGCGGGCCGAGGAATTTGTTGAGCTTGTCCAAAAGCTGTGGCAATCCATTGAAGCCGATGCGATTGTTATCGACAAGGAGCAAGGACGTTTTCTGGATGTTGATAAAGTGCATCCTGTCGACCATGACGGAAAATGGTTCAAAGCAACGGGTACGCTAGATAATCCGTCCAATCCGAATGGAAATCCGGTTATCGTGCAGGCAGGCTCTTCCGAGTCCGGCAAGGAACTGGCGGCCAAGACAGCCGAGGTTATATTTACGGCTTGGCAGACGCTGGAGGAGGCGCAAGCTTTTTACCGGGACGTGAAAGGGCGGCTGGCCAAATATGGACGGGAAGAGAATGAGCTGAAAATTATGCCGGGCGTCTTCATTACGGTCGCCAAGACCGAAGAGGAAGCGCTGGCGAAGCAGAAGGAGCTCAACAGCTACATTTTGCCGGAAGTTGGTCTGGCTTATCTGTCCGCATTCACTAATACAGATTTGTCCGGCTATGATGTCGATGAACCGCTGCCCGAATTCGGCGTGATTGAAGATAAGACCAATCCGCGCATCCGGTACAATATTATCCGGGATATTGCAAGGCGCGAGAATTTAACTTCGATCCGCGCCGTCTATGAACGGATTGCAGGCGCTCGCGGACACCGCGAAATCGTTGGAACGCCTTCGCAAATTGCCGATCAGCTGGAGGAATGGTTCCTGAATGAAGGAGCGGACGGCTTCAATATAATGTCGCCGTATTTCCCGGGCGGATTCGAAGATGTTATCGAGCTTGTCGTTCCCGAGCTGCAGCGGCGGGGACTGTTCCGTACCGAATACGAGAGCAGCATCCTGCGCGGGAACCTAGGTCTGCCTCTTCCCGAGGCAAATGCAGAGAAGGGTAAAGCGGCAGTAAGCCGCTAAGGTTTAAGACTGTCGAGGAAAGTTGCTACAGTCTGAGGTTAAGGTCCCTTAGGGACCTTAACCCAATTCGCCCGGGCAAAAAGAAAGCCATTAAGCGTTTCTGCTATCTATAACCTGTCGTATCCGCTGGTTTGCCCGCCTCAATAACCTCAACCAGATAAGGCATGCAGTTAGGCTGTGAACCGTCCACATCCGTGAAGCCGTACACCTGCGCAAGCTGGCCGCTTGACAGGGATTGTCCATTCCAGCGGTTTACCTCCGGATCTCCTGCTAGAGCAGCGACGGCACGTCCCACATAGCGGGGGGATTCGGAAATAATGAAATGAGGATCCTCGGAAGCGCCTTCCCGCCAGTTCTCCTCCGTAACCTTAAAAATCTCCAGCATGAGTTCGGAACGAAGCCAGCCGGGCGTCAAGGAAACAGCCGTGCATGCGTGGGGCGTCACTTCTTGAGCCAGCGCCCAAGCCATGCGATTGATAGAATTTTTGACCAAATCGTAATACATCGATAATCTGTAATGATCCTGATTGTACTCGGCCGTTCCGTCGGTCATCTCGACAATCAGCCCGCTCTTGTTCTTAATGAGGAGAGGGAGAACGAAATGGCTCGTAATCAGATGGGTATCAATAGCGAGCCTTAGCATGCGCAGCCCCTTCTCCAGCGAATGCTCCCATACCGGAGTATTCCATTCCACGAGATTTTCGCCGCCCCATATATCATTGACCAGAATATCAAGCCGTCCATGCTCCTGTTCAATGCGGTTCGCCAATGCCTGCACCTGTTCGGGAATCAGATGATCCACCTGTACGGCAATTCCTTTCCCGCCCGCTTTCGTAACTAGCTCCGCTGTTTCCTCAATGGTTTCCGGCCGGTTGTATTCGGATACTTGCGCCCGAGTCGTGCGCCCCGTGACATACACCGTTGCGCCTGCCGCTCCCAGCTCAATGGCAATGCCACGCCCGGCTCCCCGCGTTCCTCCTGCTACCAGAGCGATTTTTCCATGTAAAGGTTTCATCTTGATTGCCTCCTAAAAAAGAATGGTTAAACGATTCTTGCTCCGTAAGCATTAGCTTATGGGTTGATTCTCTCCTCATTGTAAACTATAATGACGACATCTTTTGTCATATATAAAATAAGCCAAGGTGAATAGATATGAGGGCAGACCGTCTGCTTAGTATTATGATTTTGCTCCAGAATAATGAAATATTGACGACGAGGGAGCTTGCAAAAAGACTCGAGGTGTCGGACCGGACTATCCTTCGCGACATGGATGCGCTTAGCCTTTCCGGCATACCGGTGGTTGCCGACCGTGGGAAAACGGGCGGATGGAGGCTGATGGACCATTTCCGAAGTTATTTAAGCGGTCTGAAGTTGGAGGATACGAAGGCTTTGTTTATTCTTCCCGCCGAACAAATGCTGAAGGATCTAGGCGTGGAAATAAAGGGACTCGATATTCGTCAAAAGCTGCTGGCTTCCTTGCCCGATTCCTCCAAGAGCGAAGCGTTGCATTATATGGAGAAAGTCTATATGGATACCGGAACGTGGAAGCCTGCCGAGGAGAAGAATAATGCTTTGCTAACGATTCAAAAAGCGTTATGGGAGGATACCAGGCTCAACATGGCTTATCGGAAAGCCGATGGAACCAGCTCGGAAAGAACGGTAAGTCCCTTAGGGCTGGTGGCCAAGGGCAGCTCTTGGTATTTGGTTGCCATGAATGACGATGGTAATTTACGGAGTTTCAGGGTTTCGAGAATTACGAAGGCGGAAGCTACGGAGGAGTTATTTTCCCGGCCCGCCGAATTCGACCTCGCCGAATATTGGAAGCAAAGCAAGCTGGATTTTGCCGGATCGCTCCCTACGTTTGAGGTGAAGGTTCTCGTGCAGCCATCGATTATCGGACGTCTCACCTTCACGGACCGGTTTGTAGAGAAGGTCGATACGGCTGCACCGGCCGTAGACGGGAAGGTTCCCGTAACGCTTCGCTTCAACACGGAGCAGGAAGCCGTAGAATATGTGCTAGGTTTTGGAGGGGCCATGATGCTGGTGCAACCGGACTATTTAACCGAAAAAATCGTACAGCAAGCAAAGTCCGTCCTTGCCATGTACGAATAAAAAAACGCAACCAGAGCGGTTGCGTTTTTTCGTTGCATTTTATTTCCGTATCAGCTGCCACGTTTGAGCGGCGTTATTACAGCCCCGGAGACAACAGCCGGATTAGCCGGGAACAGGTCGAAGCAATCAAGCTCGCCATACCCGTCCCCTTTGGAGAAGCGGATTTTGTTCCAGCCTGCATTCAGCGTAAGGCGTGCGACCGAAGCCCCCCAGTTTTCCCAGCCTTTGTTCGTAATATATAAATTGCTGGAGCTTGTGTTGTTAACCGTCAGAACCAAATAGGACCAATCCAATCCCGTCGTCCCATTGCCGGTCCGCGCGGACATTACATAATCTCCCGCCGCCGCCGCATAGACGTCGAATTCCACATAACTGCTCGCCGTGTCGATATGGCCGGCTTTGCTTCCGCCCGAACCGTTAGGGCTCGAGGATGCGTAAGCTGCCCCTCCGAATACGCCTGTTTCGCCTTCATAACGGACGCGGCCCGTGTCTCCGGAAGGAATGGCGATCGGAGTATTTGGAGCTGCCGGAACTCCGAGATTTGGCGTATTGTCCGCGTTCCAGGTAAACTTCTGTGCACGGATCTCCCGATTCCAGCCCGCGCCGGAATACTTGGCCGTATGATAGACGATCCAATCCTCCGTACCGTCGGGCGATTTCGTGAAAGAATGATGACCGGGACCGTATAAGCCGTTGCCGGATTGGAAGATCGGCTGGTTCCGTTTGGTCCAGGACGACGCTTGCAGCAGGTTGCTGCTCGCATTGGCCGTAACAAGCCCTAAGCAATAACCGTCTGTCCAGCTTCCGCTGGCCGAGTAGACGAGACTGATGACGCCGTTATGGACGATGACTTGAGGGCCTTCGTTAACGGAGGGGGAGGTATTGGTCTCCCAGGAGTAAGTCGGATGAGCAATTTCAACCCGGGCCGAGTCGATTGTCCACGGATTGCTCATATGGGCAATGTAGAGCTTCTGCGAGACATTTGTTGTGCCTTCCCAGCCGGACCATATGAAATACAGATTATTATTTACCTGCAGCACGGTTCCGTCGATCGCCCAACGGTTTGCGGAGTCGGTGATTTGACCCTTGTTCACCCATGTACCCGTCATCGGATCGGCGGAGGTATTCTCCAAGACGTACATTCGGTGATTATCGTTGTTGCCGTCATCCTTGGCGTAATAGATATACCAGGCGCCGTTGATGTAATGAATTTCGGGAGCCCAGACATTGCAGCAGCCGGTAGAGATCACTCTTTTGGTGCCGGCGTCTACGCCGGTAAGCGAGCTGGATTTCCAGATCGTCACGTCGCCGCCCGTTGTTTTCGTGAAGTAATAGAAGCCGTCGGTATGCTTGTAGATCCACGGGTCTGCTCCGTCCTGGAATATGACGTTGTAAAAATTGCCGCTTTGCGTAGAGGGAGTTGCGTTTGCGGCACTGGGGAGAACAAGCAGCAACAGCAGGAATAAAACCAAGCCTTTGACACCGCTTACAAAAAACTTCGAATTCATTAATACACCAGCCCTTCGCTTTGAATGTGCATTCGTGTATAGTTAATCATTTCCAGAAGGCGGGAAACAGGACATGATTATAGATCGTACGGACATTTTTTTAGCCGGTGAAAAAAAGGAAGAGACTCGAGGCACTTGAAGGGTAATGAAAGAGCGAAAAGCAAATTAAACAGCCTGCCCGAGATTCTCAGGCAGGCTGATTAATTTATATAAGAAAGAATTAGTTCACCCGAAGATCGTAACGATCCGCGTTCATGACTTTTGCCCAAGCGGCAGCAAAGTCGCGTACAAACTTCTCTTGGTTGTCGTCTTGCGCATATAATTCGGCAATCGCGCGAAGGATGGAGTTCGAGCCAAATACGAGATCCACTCGCGTTGCGGTACGGTCTACCCGGCCAGTCGCCTTGTTGCGGCCGTAATACACGCCGCCATCTCTTGGCTCCCAGGCAATGTTCATGTCCAGCAGCTTCACGAAGAAGTCGTTGGTAAGCGTGCCGACGCGATCGGTAAATACGCCATGCTGAGTGCCGCCGTGGTTGGTACCCAACACGCGAAGGCCGCCTACAAGGGCCGTCATCTCCGGAGCAGTCAGGTTCAGCAGCTGAGCTTTGTCTACCAGAAGCTCTTCCGCGGATACGCTGTACGTCTTCTTCAGGTAGTTGCGGAAGCCATCGGCAACCGGCTCGAGAACCGCGAAGCTCTTTTCATCGGTTTGCTCCTGCGTGGCATCGCCGCGGCCAGGGGAGAACGGAACCGTAATGTTAAAGCCTGCCTCCTGCGCGGCTTTTTCGACTGCTGCGCTGCCGCCAAGCACGATCAGGTCGGCGATGCTTACCTTCTTATCGGAATCCTCTTGAATCCCTTCGAGGATCGTAATAACCTTTGTAAGCTGCTGCGGCTGATTGACTTCCCAATCCTGCTGCGGAGAAAGGCGGATACGGGCTCCGTTGGCACCGCCGCGCATGTCCGAAATACGGAAGGTGCTGGCTGACGCCCATGCTGTAGTGACCAGCTCGCTGACGTTCAGACCGGAGTCTAGAATTTTTGTTTTCAGCTCGGCAATCTCTTCATCGGACAAGGTATAATCAACCGCTGGAACAACATCCTGCCAGATGAGCTCTTCAGCCGGAACTTCAGGTCCGAGATATCTGTCGCGAGGTCCCATGTCGCGGTGAGTCAGCTTGAACCAAGCACGGGCAAAAGCGTCCGCGAACTCTTCCGGATTCTGGTGGAAACGGCGGGAGATTTGTTCGTATTCGGGATCAATGCGCAAAGCCATATCGGCCGTAGTCATCATGGTTCGAACACGGACGGAGGCGTCTTCTGCGTCCGGCGCAAGATGATTCTCGTCAGGGTTAATCGCAACCCAGATATGAGCGCCTGCAGGGCTCTTCGACAGCTCCCATTCGTAACCGAACAGCATATCGAAAAAGCCGTTATCCCACTCAGTTGGATTTGGCGTCCATGCGCCTTCAACGCCGCTTGTGATAGCGTCGCGGCCTTTGCCGGAACCATGCGTGCTCAGCCAGCCAAGACCTTGCGCTTCGAGAGGGGCTGCCTCAGGGTCGGGACCAACAAGAGAAGCGTCGCCTGCGCCGTGTGCCTTGCCAAAGGTATGTCCGCCGGCAACAAGCGCGACGGTTTCTTCATCGTTCATGCCCATGCGGGCAAACGTTTCGCGAATATCGCGGGCGCTTCCGGCAGGATCCGGATTTCCGTTAGGACCTTCGGGATTCACGTAGATGAGTCCCATTTGCACGGCGGCAAGCGGATTTTCCAGATCGCGATCGCCGGTGTAACGATTGTCGCCAAGCCATTCCTTTTCATTACCCCAGTAAATATCTTCTTCCGGGTGCCAGACGTCCGCGCGTCCGCCGCCAAATCCAAACGTTTTGCCTCCCATGGATTCAATTGCGACATTGCCTGTCAAAATCATCAGGTCCGCCCAGGAAATTTTATTGCCGTACTTTTGCTTGATTGGCCAGAGCAGACGGCGTGCCTTATCCAAGTTGCCGTTGTCCGGCCAGCTGTTAAGCGGAGCAAAGCGCTGCGTGCCGCTGCCGGCACCGCCGCGTCCGTCGCCTGTCCGGTATGTACCCGCGGAGTGCCAAGCCATGCGGATAAAGAACGGGCCGTAATGTCCGTAATCGGCCGGCCACCATTCTTGGCTGTCTGTCATCAAATTGCGAAGATCCTGTTTAAGAGCCTGGTAGTCAAGCTTCTTGAATTCTTCGGCATAATCAAAGTCTTCGCCCATAGGATTCGATTTTCTGTCATGCTGGTGCAGAATGTTAAGGTTCAGCTGATTAGGCCACCAATCTCTATTTGAAGTACCACTAGATTTAAAGCTTGTAGCGCTTCCATGCATCACCGGGCATTTACCTGCGTTAGGAACTGTAGCGTCCATCCAATCATCTCCTATTAGCTTTATTAAAGTAGCAAATGATAGAAAAAAAATTTGCACTTATCCTCTTTATAAAACGTTATCAAACCGAAATCAATCCAAGTTGTAAAAATTCATCCAATCTTCACGCAAATCTGATAATTTAATGGAATTAACGGGAATAGAGGGACAAATAGAGGATATGAAAGCTGCATGAAAAATAGAATATCGAAATGCGAAGGAGAGCGGGAGAGGTGCAGACGAACTATGAAAACGAAATTAATTTTCTGTCTTCCATAATAAAGAGTTGGCCTTTTTTTGCGCAAACGGCATGAAATCTAGAAATTGCTACAACTTTTGCTGTAGAAACGGTTTCGAATCGAGGTGAGCCATGCTACAATGTAGGCAAGTAAACCGCTTTACTCATTTAGGCTAATGATTGTGACAACGCTTACATGCAGAGTCGGGCGCGGCAGGAGGAAAAACATGCTCAAGCTGAACAACTGGTATATACGACTGCTCGTTTCCTATTTTCCGATCCTGGTGCTGACCGTATCCATGATTATTTTCTTGTCGTTTATCGCGGTTAATGAAATATCCCGGTCCGAGACGGCCAAGGCAGACCGCATTACGACCGGATATGTCGTAGACAGCGTGGAACGGTCAATTCATGAAGTGGAATTTAATGTGCTGGGGGAAGTCGAGTCGAACAAGAGCTATGCGGCTTATTTGAACGGTTCGTCCGAATCCACAACGATTAAATATAATGTGGTTCATAGCTTGCGGTCGCTGATTGAGGATAACGATCTGGTCGAATCGATTTATTTGTACAGGAAGTCGGATGATGTTGTGCTGACGTCCAGCGGCGAGACCGATTTGTCCGAATTCGGGGACAGGGATTTCCTGAGCAAGGCGGAGGGATCACGCGAATACAAGGGCTGGTCGGCAAGCCGCGAATTCAAGGAATATGACGGCTTGAAGCCGGTAAAGGTCATTTCGATGTACAAGGAGACGCCGCTGCCTTTTGGCAAGGACGGTATCCTCGTGATTAACATCAATCTTTACAATGTCGAGCAGATGATCGGAAGCATGACGAACCACCAAGTATCGTTCATGCGGATTACAGATGCGGCCAAGCAGCCCGTGTATCCGGGAGATAACGGTTCGGCTTCCGGCGGCAACGTGCTGACAACGATTGCCTCGCAGCCGCTTGGCTGGACCTTCGAGAGCGGTCTTCAAACCGGACATTTGATGAGCTGGGTATCGGTTGTTTCTTATGTATGGGTTATTATCGCTGTCCTGACCTTTGGGGTTGCCATTGTTTATATTATTTGGGTAACGCGGCGAAATTATAAGCCGATTAGATTAATGATGAACCGGATTCAAGCGCTGCACCTGCGGGGGAGCGACGGCACGGCGGTTAAACTCGATGATCTGACAATGATTGACCGCGCGCTCGAGAACCTTATCGTCCAATCCCGCGATCACGAGAAGGAACAGCGCGAAAGCGTTGTGCTTCAGCGCAGGCAGCTATTTAATGAGCTTATTAGCGGTCAACGCAGCGATCAGATGATGGAGCGTCTTCGCAGGCTGAATCTTCTGCCGGATAAGGGACGATTCGCGGTTATGGTCGTCAGGCTGAACAAGTACGAGGAATTCCAGGCGGATAATACGCTTCATGAGCAGAATGTATTAAAGTTCGCGCTTGGCAATGTGATGCAGGAGCTGGCGAATAACGAAGGCCTGCAAGGCTGGGGAGAATGGTCGGCATCCGACCGGATTACGTTCGTATTCGCATCCGGCGACGGAGCTGCCGATTCGGACGTGCTGACTCAGCTTCGCAACACGGCTGCAGTGGCCAGGGAATGGGTAGAGGGACATTTGCGTTTTAACCTATCTGTGGGCATTGGCTCCATCGTGAAAGACTGGAACGGAATCGGCGGCTCCTATCGCGATGCGTTAAACGGCATGGAATATCAATTCGCGATTGGCCGCGATGCCATTACGGTCAGCGGGGATATCCCTCAGGATCAACCGCGCGGCATGTTCAATTACACGCAGCAGTGTACCAATTGCGTACAGGAATTCCGGCTGACCAATGAAAGCTGGCGGGATACGTTCGAGCAGCTGTTCAAGCATTTCGAGACCGATGTGATGAAAGACGAAGATATATTATCGTTAGTCCAGCTTTTCCTGCAGATGCTCAGCCGCGAGCTGAAGGAGCTGTCGGAGACGTTGAACGAATGCTTGGACGAGGCACGGATTTCGGAGGTGCTGGCAGGTTTAAGAGGGGCGGCATCGCTTGGCGAGATGAAAGAACAGCTGTCGGATTATTTGGTACAAGTCTATGATACGTATGTTGCGATGAGCCAGACCAAAGGCTATAAGACGATGATCACCGAGATTAGAGCATATATCCAAGAGAATTTCGCCGATCCGGATTTGTCCCTTAAGCACTTAAGCGACAAGTTCGAAATATCCGGCAAATACGCCAGCCATTTGTTCAAGCTGGAGTACGATATGAAATTTGTCGATTTTCTCGTGCAGCTTCGGATGCAGCAGGCGGAGCGTCTGCTCGCCGAAACGGATGAGACGGTACAAAATATTGCTCTTCAGGTTGGTTATGCTAACTCTATAACGTTCGGACGGGTGTTCAAACGGTTAACCGGTGTAACGCCAGGCGAGTTCCGCAAGCTGAAGATGCGTCCTTCCACAACTCTTAGCGGCGCAAAGGGTAATCGTGATGAGACCGTCGCGGATGATGAGGCTAACGATTAATTAATAAAGACAGCGGCGTTCCGGATAAAGAGAGCTATCCGGAACAGCCGTTGTTTTCTTTTTCTAACGCAAAGTTTATCGCGGGAAACGGCTTTATTACGGGCTTTTCGCGATACGGTTTATGTCGGGAAAATGATTTATTCCAGGCTTCGAAAGCCTTACAGGGCAAGGCATTGGCGGAATGGTTTGCATCGCCGAAACTGGTTTATTGTCACTTTCCCGCAGTCCGTGCCATACTGAGGGCACTTCCCAAACACGGGCCGCAAGCGATGCATGTAAGCGTGTTCAATAAATGACGCCCGGTGCAGGAAGCAAATCGAAAAGGGATGAAAGAGGGGTTGGATTCGAATGAAGCAAAGCAGAAAAGGTAGAAAGACAGCCAGCACTCTATTAACGGCTACGCTCGTAGGCACGATGCTGCTCAGCGCATGCAGCAGTAACGGCGGCAACGAGAAAGCCAATGAATCAACCGGAGGCGACAAGGCTTCCAGCGGCAAAGCTTCCACGCTTAAGGTTGAAGTATTCGACCGCGGCAATTCTCCTGCAGGCTCTACGATTACGAACAACTACTTGACGAAGTTTGTGCAGGACAAATTCGGTACTCCAAACAACATCAATGTACAATTCGTACCGATTCCACGCTCGGAAGAGGTTCAGAAGCTGAACGTTCTGATGGCTAGCGGCAGCGACGTTCCGGATATCGTGTTTACGTATGATTCGGGAACGTTCTACCGTTACGCGCAGCAAGGCGGCCTGACGGATCTGGGCGAACTGCTTGATCAATACGGTCCTAACCTGAAGAAATTCCTTGGCGATGAAACGCTTGCTTACGGCCAATACAACGGCAAGCAATTCGCGTTCCCGGCCAAACGCTCGCATCTTGGCAAATACTCGTCGTTTATCCGCCAGGATTGGCTCGACAAGCTGAATCTCCCGGTTCCGACAACAACAGATGAACTTTACAACACCTTGAAAGCGTTTAAGGAAAAAGATCCGGGTCAAACCGGCGGCAAGGTCATTCCGCTTGGCATGGCGCTTGCACCGGCCCAATTCGAGCCATTGATCTGGTCCTTTATCCAGCCAGTGACGGAGGAACAAAGATACACCTTAACGCAACAGCTTGGTTCTAATGATTATCCGGTGCTGCTGCCAGGCTTCAAGGATGCCCTGCAGTTCATGAACAAGCTCTACAACGAAGGTCTTATGAGCGCTGATTTCAGTCTGGACGAGGATAAGAAGAAGCTCGGAGAGGATGCGGCAAAAGGTTTAATCGGTTTCTACAGCGAGGATGACATGAATCCTTTCTATGCGGACGGCACGTACGCAACGCTCCAGAAAAATATTCCTGATGCAAAGCTGTCGGCAATTGATGTCTACACCAACTCGGAAGGCAAGCATCCGAAACCGGAATATGCGCCAATCGGCATGTATTTAATGATTCCTAAGAGCAGCAAGAATGCAGTAGAAGCAGTTAAGTATCTGGACTGGATGGCTTCGGAGGGCAACCTGTTTGACATGCAGAATGGCGTCGAAGGCGAGAATTATACTCTTCAGAACGGCGTTCCCATTGTAAAGACAGATGCATCGGATGATGTGAAAAACCGCATTTACAACTGGGGAGATATGGCGATTATCTCGAACGGGAAGCAACTCGGCGATGCGGACAAGAACGTAGAGGCTTACGTATACGGTATGCCTGAGGTTTACCAGGATGAGACGCGCAAAGCGCTCAGCATCTCAAGATCCGACACCATCAAGCCTGTTCTGTTCGACCATCCGATTGAAGCGCAGGCGAAATACGGCACGGCTTTACGCGATAAGCTCAATGAAATCATTGTAAAGACAACAATGGCGAAACCGGACCAATTCGAGAGTACTTATAATTCCGTGATGAAGGATTATATGGCAAACGGCGGTCAAGCGATTTTGGATGAACGCACAAAAGCTTACGAGGCAATGAAATAGAGGCAGATCCTACAATATAAAAGCTTGGAGACGACGAGCGTGCATAAGGCTCTCGTCTCCCGGCACATCGTAAGCGGACAGGGGTGGATGGCATTGAAAGGACTCTCGTATTTACGCAGATATTGGCAATTATATGCTCTACTGATTCTACCGGTAAGTTACTTTGTTATTTTCAAATACGGTCCGATGTACGGTATTCTGATCGCGTTTAAAGACTTCAATTTCTTCCAGGGCATTAACGGCAGCGAATGGATCGGCTTAGACGGATTCAGGGAAGTGTTCGCGATGCCGGACTTTTACAAGGTTTTGCGCAATACGCTGATGCTTAATTTCTTGGACCTCATTGTATCGTTCCCGGCTCCACTCTTTCTGGCCATAATGCTCTATGAGCTGAAAATAGGTTGGTTCAAAAAGCTGTCGCAAACGATTTTGTATATTCCGCATTTTATTTCCTGGGTCATAATCGGCGGTATCGTGCTGCAGGTATTTGGCACGCAGTCCGGCATGATCAACAACATTATTACGTCGCTTGGTTTTGATGCCATTCCGTTTCTGACGGATAAGAAGGATTGGCTTGTTACTTACTTGGCCGTTGGCGTCTGGCAAAGTGCCGGATGGGGCACGATTATTTACCTGGCTGCTCTTACGGGTATTAACAGGGAATTGTTCGAAGCAGCAGACGTGGACGGCGCGGGCCGTCTGAGAAAGATCTGGAACATTACGCTTCCATCGCTGAAACCCACGATCGTCACTCTCCTGATTATCAACCTGGGGCATATGATTGCGATCGGATTTGAACGTCCTTACATTATCGGCAATACCGCCGTTCGGGATTATGCGGATGTGCTCAGCACCTTCGTGTACCGTATCGGCATTGAATCCGGACAATATACGATTGCTACCGTAGTTGGTTTATTCCAGGCTCTTGTTGGACTCGTCTTCGTGCTTGGCGCGAACTATGCCTCCAAAAAATTGGCGGATACAAGTATTCTGTAATCTATGCTATCGAAAACGGGAAAGGAGCGGTAAGACATGAGAGATCGAAACGCCAGCCGGTCATTTGACGTGATTAACACTCTTGCGATACTTCTATTCGTGCTGATATGTCTGGCTCCGTTTATTCATATAATTGCGATTTCCTTAAGCTCGTCGCGCGCTATTATGTCAGGCGATGTCAGTATTTATCCGGTGGAAATCAATTGGGGTGCTTACAAGCAGGTAGTTACGGACATGTCGATGATCCGTTCACTCGGCTTTACGATTTTGCTGACGGTTTTGTTCACCGTGTTGTGCATGGTGATGTCGATTGCGGCAGCGTACCCGCTGGCCAAAACCAAATTAAAAGGCCGCAAGGTTGTCATGTTTATTATCATCATCACGATGTTTTTCAGCGGCGGCATTATTCCGGAATACATGCTCGTGCGCAATCTGCACCTGCTCGACTCGATTTGGGCGCTTGTGCTGCCGGGACTAATCAGCCCGTTTTATCTGATTATTCTGATTACATTCATTCAAAATATTCCCGATTCGCTTGAAGAATCGGCGGAGATCGACGGCAGCTCGTATTTCCGTACGTTAATGAGCATTATCGTGCCGCTGTCGATGCCGGTTATCGCTACGCTAAGCTTGTTCTACGCGGTAGGCCGTTGGAACGGCTTTACCGATACGCTGATGTACATTACAAGCCCGGAGTTGTATCCGCTCCAATTAAAGCTGTACCAGCTCGTTCAAAACAACATGGTCACCGATTTGATCGCAGCGGAGGGCGCAAGCGGACGCCAAATGCTGCAGCCGGAAAGCCTGAAAGCGGCAAGCGTTATTTTCGCAACGGTACCGATCCTGATCGTGTATCCGTGGCTGCAGCGCTATTTCGTTAACGGCGTTATGCTTGGCGCGGTTAAGGGTTAACCAAAGAGGCGGCAACGGCCGCTATATATCTGGAGGATTAAAGACATGGGGAAGGACAAAGGACAATATTCGTTCTCAACCTGCTGGAATATTAAAAGGCATCAAACGGGCAGCGGCATGATCGAAGAGATCCGGGAGCTTGGCTTCCGTTATGTCGAGCTGAACTATAACGTGACAAATGAACTGCTGTCGACGATAGAACCGATGATTGAACGGGGAGAAATCGGGGTGTCGAGCGTGCATAATACGTTCCCGCATGTGGCGGATCCCGATTACGGAACCGATTCGGTCCTGCTTGGCTTTGGCGACGAAGAGAAGCGTCAGCGTTCGATTGAGCTGCTGCTCCGCTCTGCCGAATATGCGAACCGTTATGGCGCGAAGGCGGTTGTGGTCCATCCGGGAGAGGTTCCGTTCGACTATAACATCGATCAGGAGCTCAAAAAGATCTACAACGAGGAAGGTCCCGAATCTCCGGCTTACGGCAAGCTGTGGAGCGAAATGATCGAACGACGGGAATCGGCAGCGGGCCATTATTTAAGCCGGATTGGCGACAGTCTCGAGGAAGCATGCGACCGGATCGAGGCCAAAGGCTTAAACGTATCCATCGGCATCGAAACGCGCTCGCGCTGCTATCAAATGCCGACGTTAAGAGAAGCAAAGACGGTCTTCGACCGGTTGAAGGGCGCCCGGGTCGGGTTATGGTACGATTTTGGCCATGGCATGATGATGGAACGGATGGGGCTGTACGATAACGCCCGCGACATGGAAGCGATTAAGGATCATGTCGTAGGCATTCATATTCACGAGACGGTGGGCTTGTCGGATCATTGGTGCCCTTACGTGCATAGCGGCGACATGAATTATTTTGACCGCTTCCTCCCGATTATCGCCGCCGCTCCCGTCAAGGTATACGAGCTGAAGGCGGCTTGCACGCCGGAAGAAATCGAGCTTAGCCATGACCGGCTGCTCGGGAAGCTTGCGGCATTCGGAGGCTAGATCATGGATATCCGCCAATTGGCAGCATACGCGCCGCGGTTATATTTCGATAAACAGGAACCCTTTTACCCGGTACGGGTTGGGGTTTCTGTTCTTCATCGGGGAGAGAATTCCCCTTCCTTTCCGCGCAGGTTCGAGCATCTCGCTGACGGCATTGATTACGTGATTGAATTTGCTATTTATTGGGATTATGACATTCAGCATTTGTATGAGCTCGAGCATGTGTGGATTTACGTCGATTGGAACGGTGGAGTAGCGGATGCCGAAGCCAGCTTTCACGGCAAGTACTTAAAGGCCTTGCTGCCGGACCGCTCGAACCTCGCGGGAAAGACGGTAAGCGTCTATTCCCAGCCGGGGAAGCATGCTTTCTCCCCGCTGCCCGTCTTGTTCGAACTGCTGCCCAACGCAAGAACGGTAACGGAGCAAGAGGCCGGCTGGGATGGCTTGACCTTGCCGGAATGGTTTAAGGCAAAGGGACAATACGATGACAAGACGAGCGAGCTGGTCCGCGCCTATCAGCAGATCTATCACCGCTTTACGCCTTCCTTCGAATTTGTCCCTTACGAGCTAGCGGAGCAGGAAAATCTGTTTGTTCCATGGAAATCGCTGTACGAGGAAATACCGGATAGGATCGAAGCGGAATTGGCAACGATCAGACATACACTTGCCGGCTTGAAGGAGCCCTTGGAAGGATGATTACGATGTACGAGAAGCTTGTGGCCGTTAACGATGATTGGGTTTCGCGAGGCTTGGATAATCAAATAAACGACAATCAAAGCCGTTTTGATGGCGGGGTAGCGGATCCGGACAGCGGAATTCCGTTTGCTACCCATACCGGCACGTTAGCCGTAATGGCTGTTTGGGGCTGTGCGCTCGTTAATTCGGATTCCCGATACTATCATGACGAGTTGCTGCTGGCCAGCCTGGATCGGGCGGCGGCTTTTATTGTCCGCCAGCAGCATGCCGACGGCACGATCTCCCCGGGCTGGACGAATATGCATTCGCCGCCGGACACGGCGTTTGCCGTTGTTGGGCTTGCCCAGCTTTACGAGCTGCTCGACATGCATGATTGGGCGGCTTTGGAATCCGTATGCCGGAATATTAGGCGGTTCTTGGAACAATCGGTTCCGGCAATGCTTACCGGAGGCTGCCATACCCCGAATCACCGCTGGGTGCTGACGGCTGCTCTTGGCTTCCTGTACACGATTACCGGCAATGAGGCTTTGATTGCCCGCGCCGAAGCCTGGCTCGCGGAAGGGATCGATTGTACGGAGGACGGCGAATGGACGGAACGAAGCAACGGGATATACAACGGCGTCAGCGACGTAATGCTGTACCATACCGCCGAGCTGCTTGGCCATCCCGAGCTTCTGGAGCCGGTTCGCCGTAATTTGCGGATGATGGCCTACCTGATTCATCCGGACGGGGAAGTCGTAACGGATTATTCCGGCCGGCAGGACTTCGGCCATAAATACGATATGTCCGGTTATTTGTTCGTATCCTGTCTGATGGCCGAATACGACAAGGATCCGTTGTTCGCCGCGCTTGCCAAGCTGGGCGCGGAGTCGTCTACCCATCCGGGCGCGATTCCTAATAACGCTTTGCTGGGCCTCCTGCTGCATCCGGAGCTGCGCGATTCTTCGGTTGAGGCAGGCCATCTGCCGGAGTCCTACAAGGTTGTCATTAACGGGCAATTCGACAGGAAGCATTATTTAGGCCGGATGGAGACGGCCGGACATGGCGGCAAAATCTATCACAGCCGGCTTCATCCGGAATTTGGCGCACCGGTCGCCCGGCAGCGGGATGGGCAAACCAGCGTGACGGTAATGGCGGAGACCAATTCCTTCTTTGCGCTGCGCCACGGAAAAGCTCAACTGCTTGGGGTGCAAGTAAGCAGCTCGTTTGAGCCGGGCTTTATCAAGATGAACGAGCTGGAGCAGCTCGAGAACGGCTATAAGCTAACAGGTTCGGAGGCAAAGGGCTATTATGGACCGATTGCCGCCGACAGATTGCCTGGATCGGCCGCCGAGCAAGTAAGCCCTTGGTATCTTTTGCCGCATCAGCTGCGCGAGGTCACTCACCTGCAGCAGCATCAGGTGCAGGTGGAGCTGACTGAAACCGTCGATGGCTGGCGACTTCGCGTAAGCTGCGACAAGCCGGATGTGCTGTTGACCCAGATTTCCTTTATCTTCGGGAAAGACGGAGAGTTTAGCGGAGGAGATCGGGCGCCTGCCGAGACCGGAACCGAATTTTGGAAAGAAGGCAACGTATCGTTCAAGGCTGGCGAAGATTGGATTGAGCTGGACGGAGGCGCCCATGAGCATCGGATGAAGTCGATTCGCGGAGCAGCCTATCCCGCTGACTGCCAGACGCTTGTGGTCAATGTGCTGACGCCGTATGACCGGACCTTTGATATTCGGCTGTCGCCTTCAAATGGCAGGGGGAGGAACGGGCAATGACCGTATATATAGAGCCTAGGGATAGTGCAAGATCTGCGTTTGGCGATGATGAACACCGCATTTTGGAGCTGCTGGCGAGCCGCTATGTCGGAGCGAATCCGTCCATTCCGTTTGCGTATCGCCCCTTTTCGAAACAAGGTATTTTGCAAAATGAAGAAGGTCTGTACGACATGGAGCTTGGCTCCAGATGGCCGCAGGCGGTAACCGGCGATTACGCTTACGTGTACGGGCTTGTATGGAGCGACAATGAACGCTCCATTGATTGCAATCTCGAGCCGATTGGCCCCATTCGACTATACATGAACGACCAGCTGCTGTTCCGTACTTCCGCCGTGGAAGAGATGAAGCCGGATGCCCGCGTCGTTGTTCCGATGCTGCTGGCGCAAGGCTGGAACCGGATTCTGATCGAGGCAAGACGGACCCCTGCGGGCTTTGGCTGCCGGTTTGGGGCGGATGAAGCGAAGGTGCGGATTCTGAACGTGCTTGCTCCATTCGCCGGACGGGACGGAAATGCGGGATGGGTATTCTCCGAGCCGGTGAAGAAGTCTTTGTACGGGGAACTAGGCTTCCCTAACGAACGTTTACCGGAAGAGGAGACCGGCATCCGCTGGCTTCCCCGAACGAAATGGCAGGAGGATGAAATGTCTCAGCCTAACCTAGAGCGCCTCTTCGGTACTCCGGAGACAACAGTGGCCGGTTACGGCTGGACCAAGCTTCCTTTCCTGTCGGGTACAGAATCGCTTGAGCTTGAAGGAAAGGTATTTGGGCCGGCATCGGTATGGCTGGACGGCAAGCTGGTGCTGAGCCTGGCCGAAGCGGGAGCATTCCGCGAAAGTCTGAAGCCGGAAGCCGGCAGCGGTCATCTGTTGATCCGTACGGAAAGCAGCAAGCATGGCTGGGGCTTTGAACTGAATGCTTCGTCTGATGGCAAGTCACTGGCCCTTCAGCAGCCCGTGCACATTCATGGCTATGACGGAGAGTGGATTTATGCCGGGCCTATTGCGGCAAATGCGGAGCTGGATGCTTCGGAAGTTGGCCGGCTGTCTGCCCTGCTGCCTGCCGTTCGTTTAGACGGTCAAGCCGCGGGCAGCACGTACTGGGAGCTGGATATGCCTAAGACCCGGCTTCGTCCTTATTATGAAAACGCGATGCTGAGCAACAAGTGGACGGTTGGCACGGCTACCAATTACGGGCGGTGGGACTATCCGCTTGGCGTTACGATGTACGGTTTGCTGCGCACGGCCCGGGAATTGAACCGGGAGGAATGGTCGCGTTACGCTTTGTCGCATATCCGCACCTGTACGGACATGTACGATTATTCCTTGTGGGACCGGCGGGAATACGGATTCCCGAGCGTCAATCATCAGCTGGTGCTGATGAAGATGCTGGATAATTGCGGCTCGTTCGGCTCGGCGATGCTGGAAGCTTATCTTCAGGAAGGAGACGATGTATTCCGCCGCATTGCGGATTCCATCGTCGACTTTATGCTGAAACGGCTGGAGCGGAGGGAAGACGGAGCTTTCTTCCGGCTCAGCGAAGGGGAATATTTCGATAAAACCATGTGGGCGGACGATCTGTACATGAGCGCGCCGTTTCTGACCCGTTATGCCGTCATTACCGGGGACCGGGAAGTACTGAACGAGGCAGCCCGGCAATTTTTGCTGTTCCGCCGTTACCTCTTTATAGAAGAAGAACGGATTATGTCGCATGTCTATGATTTCAAATACGGCCAGGCAACCAGAGTGCCTTGGGGACGGGGGAACGGATGGGTGCTGTTCTCGCTTTCCGAGCTGCTTGAACGTCTGCCGGAGGATCATTCGGACCGCGAGGCATTGCTCGATTTCTTCAAGGCGATGTGTGCCGGAGTTGCCGGCTTGCAGAGCGGCTCGGGCCTCTGGAGACAAGTTCTGAACCAGGCGGAAGCCTATGAGGAAGCCTCTTGTACCGCGATGTTCGCTTATGCCTTCTCCCGAGGTATTCGTTTCGGCTGGCTGAACAATAACGATGCCCATGATTACGCAGCCGCAGCAAGAAAAGCCTGGAAAGGTCTGACCGAGAAGGCCATCGACCGTTCGGGCAGCGTACACGGCGTATGCAGCGGCTCGCGATACTCCTTCTCGCCGGATTACTATATGTACGACCTGCGTACCGTCGTCAATGACAATCATGGCATTGGCATTATGATGCTTGCCGGAGTTGAAGTAAGCAAGCTTAACCGCGCAGGGAACAACTAACGGGTTCATGCGGCTTCGGAAGGAGGGGATTACCGCTGTTTGCAATTAAGCTTGGGGCGGCATTAGCCCTTGGTCTGCTCATCGGGGTAGACCGTCAGCTTCGTCATAAGCCGCTTGGCATTAAGACAAGCATGGTCATTTCGGTTGCCAGCTGCCTCATTACGATGGTATCCATCGAAGCGGCTTCCTCGCTTGCCCGCCCGGGCATGACCAATATGGATCCGATGCGTCTCGCCGCCCAAATCGTAAGCGGAGTTGGCTTTATTGGCGCCGGGGTCATTCTGCGGCGGAACAACGACGTTATCTCCGGCCTGACAACGGCCGCGATGGTGTGGTCCGCCTCGGCGCTCGGCATTGCGGCGGGCGCGGGCTTTTACAAGGAGGCCTTCACGGCTGCCGGCATTATCATTCTGGCCGTTAACCTCGTACCTCTTGCCGTTCGGTCGCTTGGCCCATCCAAGCTGCGGGAGCGCGACGTATCGGTATGCTTGACCTTCGACCGCTCGGCCGAGCTGGACGGTACGCTGGCAAGCATCCGGTCGGATCATCAGATCAAGCATACAACGATTAAGGATATCGGGGATGGCCGGATGCAAATCCGGCTTGTCCTGTCATCCGGAGAGCTGTATCCGACGACTTCGATCTACGAGGAAATGCGCCGGTTTAAAAACGTGCTGTCGGTTGAAGTCGAAAATTTAAGCTCGTAAAAGCAATTTCCAAATATTCCAGATAAACGTTGAAAGCGCTCTCCTTTACGCGCATAATGGACTTAAACATGTTTCGCGCGATTGGAGAATCGTCAAAGATGAAAGCGACATATACGATGTAGCTAAAAAGCCGGCGTATCCATTGCTACCGTATCCCTTGTCATTAACGGAAAGGGCAAAATCAGCGAGGAGCGCCGGGAAGAGATCAGGCAAATCATGCTGCGCATGGGTTATAAGCCAAGCATGATCGCATCCGCGCTTACCGGTAAAAAAACGTATGCATTAGGTTTGCTTGTGCCGGACATCTCTAACCCTTTTTTCGCTGAAATCGCAAGAGCGGTTGAGGATGAAGGACAGCGGCATGGCTACAGCGTCTTTATATGCAGCACGGATAACAAGGACGAGAAGGTTGAGCATTATGCCGCTCTGCTGCAGCAAAAAAACGTCGATGGCGTTATTATCAGCACAGGCTTGAAGGAGCTGTCCGTATTAAACCCGCTGCTGCAGGGGAGAGTTCCGGTTGCCCTGCTGGCTAGGGAGTTTCCTACCGTAGAGGTTCCGACGGTTGTTGTGGACGATTATGCGGGAGGGGCTGCCGCGGCCGGTCATCTGATCTCGCTTGGCCATACCCGTCTTGCCGTTCTGGCCGAGCAAGGCTCGATCAGCAGCAGCAGGGAGCGGGTACGGGGGTTCACGCAGACCGCCGAAGCGGCGGGACTGATGCTGGATCCGTTGTTTGTCGTCAGCTGCGGCCACAAGGATGGCAAAGACAGGGCATGGGAGCTGCTTCAGATGAAAGACCGCCCGACGGCGATTTTTTGCTGCAACGATCTGCTGGCCATTGGCGCACTCCGCGCGGCCAAGGAGTTGGGACTGCGGATTCCGCAGGATTGCTCGATTATCGGGTTTGACGATACGGTACTTGCCTCCGTCACGGATCCGCCGCTGACAACGGTTGCCCAGCCGATTGAACAGATGGGGCAGAGAGCGGTGCAGCTTCTTGTCCGCCGGATCAGTCAGCCGGGAGAAGAGAGTGAACGGATCGTGCTTTCCCCTTCGCTGACTATCCGGCAGTCCGCAGCGGTGCCGGATAATGCTTCCGTCCATAATCATCTTCGCGAGAAGAACTCAGGCTGATTGTTCAGCTTGTCTCAATCGCCCGTAGTCCGGAAGCCTTTCGGACCGCGGGCTTTTTGCTGCTTGTCTGAAGCTGGTATACTGGGTTAAGAAAGGCGTATTCGTAAAATTTGCGGGGCAACGGGAGGATATGATGAGCATTGTACGGTTTGGCATTGTAGGGGGAGGCTGGCGCAGCGAGTTTTTTCTGCGTATTGCAAAAGCGCTGCCCGAACGATTTGATGTTGCAGGCGTAGTTGTGCGCGATGAGGAGAAAGGCAAAGCATTCGAGCAAGCATGGGGAGTGCCGACGTTCCGCACGATTCAAGCGATGCTGGATGCCGTTTCTCTTGCGTTTGTTGTCGTCAGCGTACCGCGTAAGGTTGCTCCAGGCGTAATGCTGGAGTTGACCAGCCGCGATGTTGCGGTGTTATGCGAGACGCCTCCCGCCGAGAAGCTGGAGGATCTTATCGCATTATACCGGCAGGTCGGCGGCAAGGGACGGATTCAGGTTGCCGAGCAATATGCGTTTCAGCCTAATCACGCCGGGAGGCTGGCTATCGTCCGCTCCGGCAAGCTTGGCCAGGTGACGCAGGCGCAAGTATCGGCCGCTCATGATTATCATGGCATCAGTCTGATGCGACGCTATCTCGGCATTGGTTTTGAGAACGCAAGCATACGCGCCGCGGCATTCGCTTCGCCGATAATGGAAGGTCCGGGCCGTTCCGGTCCGCCTGCGGAGAGTCGACTACAGCAATCGGAGCAGGTTATGGCTTCGTTTGATTTTGGCGGAAAATACGGCGTTTACGATTTTACCGGAGACCAGTATTTCTCCTGGATCCGCTCGCCGCGCGTGCTTGTGAGAGGGGAACGAGGCGAAATCAACAACTTTGACGTCCGCTACTTGCTTGATCATTTGACGCCGGTCCATCTGCGGATGACCCGCCAGCAGGCGGGACTGGACGGCAATTTGGAAGGCTATTATCTGAAGAGCCTTCACTTAGGCGAACAGGCTGTCTATAAGAACAACACCGCACCGGCGCGATTGACCGACGACGAAATTGCGGTGGCAGCATGCCTGGAGAAGATGGGGGTATATGCTGCCGGCGGTGAAGATTTCTATAGCCTGGCGGAAGCCTGCCAGGATCATTATCTGGCGCTAATGATGAAGCAATCCCTGCAAACGGGCGAAACGGTCATGACGGAAACCCAATGCTGGTCGGAGAATAATTAAGAAAAACTTTAGATTTGCCCTGCTTAATTTTTAAACTATGGGTCTTATTCTGATTAAGTCAACGCAAACGGCAATTGGCTTAACAGAAGGGCAGGGACATTTATGATGAAATACACAAAAGGCAGCATCCTATCGGTTCTTTTTTTATTCTATCTTTATATTTTGCTTAAGGTGATCTTGTTTAAGTTCAGCTCGGTTAATATAGCGTTTCTATGGCAAAAGCTTCACTGGACGTTAGAATATCCGGAATATATGCGGTACGGTCTGGAGCGGGCTAATTTTACCCCGTTCAAATCGATCTCGCAAAATCTTCACGGACTGTCGGAGCGTCATGAACAGGTAAATCTGTTTGGCAATATCGCGATATTCCTGCCTTGCGGAATTCTTGTTGGCTTATGGACGAAGCATGACTCCATATCCTTTCTTGGAGCAGCCGCGCTTTCGTTTGGTTTAAGCCTAGCTCTGGAATGCTCGCAGCTTGTTTTCTCGATGGGCAGCTTTGACGTCGATGATCTTATTCTTAATGGCTTTGGCGGACTCCTGGGATGGTGGATCCTGTTTGTCGTACGCAGAGAAAAAGCCCTTGCGCAAGTTTAACTTGCGCGAGGGCTTTTTGCTTGTTATTTAAGCTTTCTTTTCAAAAAAATCGAGCAACCGGATGATCATGGTGACCGCTTCGGCGCGTGTTGCCGTCTCATTGGGAGCAAAGCGGTTGTCCTTGCCCTGAATCAGTCCGGCATCTACAGCCGCGGCGACTTCTTTGCTCGCCCAGGCAGGAATATCCTTCGAATCGCTGAAGCTTGCGGAGCCGTTGTCATCCAGCTTCAGATTGGCGGCTCTTGCGATAATGACCGCCAGTTGCGCTCGGGAGAGCTGTTCGGAAATCCGGAACGTATCATCCGCGAAGCCTTGCATAAGACCGGCGGCTACCGCGCGGGCGATATGGGATTTTGCCCAATTAGGAATGGTGCTTCCGTCTTGGAAGACCGTCTCCGTATCTTCGCCTTCAAGCTGGAGAGCACGGCTGATCATAACCGCAAACTCCCCTCGCGAGACCTTGTTGTCCGGACGGAAGCTGCCATCGGTAAAGCCGTTAACGATACCAAGCTTAACAGCCGCTTCGATATTCGCTTTTGCCCAATGGGTATTGATATCCGAGAATTTGACATCCGGCGCCGGCTGCTCGGTTTCCGTACCTTCTTCGGGTTTCTCTTCCGAATCAGGGGTATCTTCCATGCCCATTCCCGGAGGCGCGCCTACGTTTCCGCTGCCGCCGGGGACGGAGGGATTGGCGCCCGCAAATACCGCGGAGCTTTCGTCAAACTGGAATTGCACGTCATAATTGTGAACATAGTTAATTTCAGGCCAATTGACGTCTACCCAGCCGTTAACCTTCGAAGACAAGCTCGAGAGCTGGAAAGTCACGACGCGCGTATTATTGGCTGTACTTTCGTTAGAGACGGAGCCGCTGCTTCCGCTTAGCTTCACGGCGGTGATCTGCTTGCTTTGTTTGAGCGTAAAGGAAACGGATTTGGATCCTGAGCTTACATTCACTAATGCTCTCGTATTGACGTAGGTGTTCATGATTGAGGTCTCATCGGTTCCGTCCTTCAGAATCCGGAAGTTCATATAATAACTGCCGTTCTCCGGATATTTAGGATCCTGTCCGGCAGGCGGAGTACCGGGATCCGTCGGGCTTGTAATAGACGATTCTTTGAACTTATCCATAGCTTGCCGCAAGGCCACAACAGCGGCAGCCGTATCTTCGCTTGCTGCGGGAATACGAACGGCCTCTTTGTTCGCCGCTGTCAAGGCATTCAGCAGAGCCGTCTTCGCAGCCGCCGGATATTGTCCGGAGCCGGTTCCAACGACGGCCTTATCATAAGCGGTCTGCGCTTCCCCGATAAGGGCCAGCAATGCCGTATTATCTACATTATTGAAATTCAGTCGAATCGATTGCTTCGTCGCGTCTCCGATTTTGACTTGGGCATCCACGAGCGACGCAAGGCTGTCCGTCTCGAATGATACCAGTCTCGTATTGGCTACCGGACTTGTGCTGATCACCGAAGCGTCTACGTAACTGTCCCCCGATTTAATCTTGAATTCCGGAACGGAACTGCTGTTATTGATCGTGAGGGTTACTTTGACCGTATCGCTATCGACATAAGCCACTTTTGCCGGCTTGTTGAAGTAGCTGTCGACGCTGGAGAAGGCTTCATCCGTTGCATGGGCCGCCGAGAAATTTACATTTCTCGTTACTCCGGCTTTGAATGTATCGATTGCGGTTTGAAGATCCTTTGCAGCTGACAAAATCTTAGGTCTTGGAGCAGCCAAATATCCCCCTGTCGATGTAGCGGAGATAATAGCTGCTTGCAAAGTTTCTTTAAAGCCTTCCGGATATTGCCCAATATCATTGCCCGCATCAGCACCGTCGTGCAGCTCTTGAGCCTCATTGATAAGTGCTAAAAGCGCTTTGTGCTGGGCGGCATTAAAGCTGATGAAGATTTCTCTCGTGACGCCGGGGATGTCAACAATGGTATTGTTGGCGAACGTCACCGGGTATTTGAACTTCGCGAGACCTTGCCATAGCATGTCGGTCTGAGGGAAACTGGCATTGCTGCTTCTTACGTAAGCCTGATAGACCTTCTCGGTATCGTTGCTGCTCAAAATTACCGGTTTGGCTGGCGTAGCGGAATAGGCTTTGGAATACAGCCCGGTATTGGCGCTAAGGGAGGGCTGTGCGATCACTTTGTCGGTAAAAACGATGGAATCATTCGGATTGTCAATGAACGTGATATTGGCGAGTGTTCCGTATGTACCTGCCTGTTGCAAGAGTACGGCCGTATCTCCGATTTCCGAAGCGTATTGCGACTCTACGTTGGTTCCTACCGCAACATTGTCCAGCACGTAAATCTCAACTTCCGATTTCTTTGTATACTGTTGGGCAGCTATATCTTCCCAGTTATATTTCGCGAGCTGTTCATATACCATCGCATTGACTTGAGCTTGTGTGGCAGCAGGATCCTGGAACAGCGTCTCGGCAGCTGCCAGTTCTCTTCGCACCTTGGCGGTAAGGCCAAGAGGCACGCCGTAGGAAACAGCTTCATAGGTTGGGAATTCGGATGGGAATTCTCCTTGGGAGTATGCGGCTCCGAATGCTAAAGAAGATGCGATACCGCTTTCGGCAAAGCCGGAATCTTTAGGATCGGTTGCCAGCCAAGTTTTGGCTTCTAGAATCCATCTGGAGAGAGAAGCTCTGTTGACCACAACGACAGAATTCTTGAACTTCTTGATTGCCGTATCAAGCAGTTTATAAGCTGCTTCGAGATAGTCTGCATCTTGGTCTTTAAGGGTTGTTGCTGAAAGAATTTTTGCTTGCAATTCTTCGATCGAGCTTGCCGGATATTGACCGTCCGCTTGACCTGCAACGGCACTTCCAAGCAAACTGTTTGCGGTGTTCACGAGTTTACCGAAAGAGTCAACGGTAATAACGTCATCCCCGCCATTGCCATCGCCTGGTTGAGGAGAAAGGTCAATCCCGTCTAATTGGAGCTGCAACTGTGCGTTATACCAGTGATTATAGTAATCAGCGCCAAAAATATTCTGTTTGTCGTTAATATGCATCACAATATCCTGGTCGGAATAAACGTCTTCGATTTCCAATCGAATAACGACATTGTCAGTGTTGGGAGAAGCGGCGTCTCTGGAGACAGCCTGTGTATAACCATCAAGGCCAGTGGCGGTTTCCGTACCATTGGTTGTCGCAATAAAAGCTTTGGCAGCACCGGATTTACGCGATCCGAAATACTCGAAGGTAGAATAGTTATCCTTTGTTACTTGATGTTCAAATACCGCTTTGCCGTTTGTAATGATTAGCTTGCCTGTGTCTTTCACCATAAAACCATCGGCAGCCGAAGTGCTGGTTGAGCCGTCTTTCAAATAGCGGAAGGGAACATCGTATTCACCGTTGCGAAGCTCGGAAGAGGCTGCGGAGGCAGGGGGGATATGTAGGATGCCCAGAAATAAAGCGAACGCCATTACAATTGCCAATGACCTTCTAATGGATAATGTCACTTGAATTACTCCCTTATACTTAAATTTGACAAATAGGAAGCGTTGATCTGGCCAATCAACGCTTCCTTCTTTGCTCAAGCTTATTGCCCGATCCTTAGGCTGTTATTACAGCCACTCAAGCTCGAGGTTATACGATGTGCTATGCGGTCCTGCCACTACGTACAGGGTAAGATCAATGTTTGACGATGCGTTTCCAGGGAATGTGAAGGTTGTCAGGTTCGTAGCGGAGCTGTAGGAGCCGTAGTAAGCTACGCCGCCAACGTCAACTTGCGGGAAGTAGTTGCCTGTCAGCGTAATCGTAACGTTGCCGCCGTCTACGTCGGCTGGACCTGCAATGTAAGAACTCGAATGGGCATGATAGCTGCCGTTATAGTTGAATTGATAGTTTTCCGAAGAAGCGAAGGCGGAAGCCGCCATTCCCATTAACAGAACTACTGCCATTAACGTCATTACCAACGATCTTTTGAACATTTGTGCCATTTGTACAAACACTCCTCTTATAATGGTTTTTTAATTGCTTGGAATGAAACAGGTTCCGTTGATCTAGTTGATAAGCTGGTAGGATTATTGCTCCTTCATGCCTTTCAAAGCCTTGGATTTGCAGGTCTCAGCTCCTTTCTTATGCAGGCATGGTACATGAAACTGTCGACTGCTATACTCGGACAATGATTATCATTCTCAATGACAAATCAAAAAAAATATAGCGTTTCACTATTTCCATTGCCAAGATTTGACTACGCCCCGAATTCTAAACCCCGATTATGAACGGAGTATGAATTTTAGATTACAAGTTTTCGAGTTTTCCGTTTTTTGAAAATGTAATCTGGAATTCACGCTCTGTTCACAATGCGGAAGTAAAATCCACGTGAACAATAAGGGGGAGGGAAACGTTATGGTTATCGTAACGAACGTATCGCAGATTACGAAAGGGAACGGAATGAAGCTTATCGAACGCTTCGACCGGATCGGCAAGGTAGAAGGCATGAAGGGGTTTCTTGGTCTTGAAGTGATGCTCACCGAGAATACGAAGGAATACGATGAGGTAACGGTCAGCACCAAATGGGAGAGCAAAGAGAACTTCCAGGCTTGGACCGGAAGCGAGGCTTTCCGCGAATCCCACTCGCACCGGGAAATTCCGGAATATATCATTTCGAACAAAATCAACTTCTAGAAGTGAAGATCGTCCGTCATCCGCTGCCGGAGGCAGAAGCTCAAAACGCATAGTTAGGATCACGGGGCTTTGGAGAGTCGGTATAAGACTCCTGAAGCCCTTTTGTTATGCATCGATCCGGCATACAGCTTATGGAAATAAAGGTTGACAGGAAAAAGAAAATATTGGTAGGATTGTTTGTGATAATAATTATCATTATCAACATAGAATGGGAGAATATGAGCGGAAGGGACGGGAACAGGTTTGAAACGGAAAATGAACAAAGCGCTTAGCGGCTTGATTGCCGCGTTTTGCATATGGATGCTTGCATGGACGGGAAACGCGCATGCAGCTGGGTTGGAGGACGGGACTTATACGGGAGATTATCTTATTTTGCAGGCGGACAACGATTCGGTCTCCATGGCGAACGACTATTGGGAGAAGCCCGCGTCTATCGTCATCAAGGATGGTAAAGCGACGGTCCGGGTAACCATTAATCACAGCTTCTGGGTCACGCAGTTCAAGGTGCCGGGCGGCGGCGGATACGTGGATACGAAGGTGATCAGCTCGAATAAAAAAGCGGACACGCGGCTTGTGGAATTTACAGCGGATATTACTAAGCCGATTGCATCAAAGATCCATGTAACGGTAGCCGATATCGACTACGATCATGACTATACGATCCGATTTGCGTTTGATGAAAGCAGCTTTAAGCTTGTGAAAAAAGCGGATTCGGCGCCTTCGGCAGCTCCATCTGCTAAACCGACGGAAAAGCCGACTATGACGCCAACACCAACGCCTGCAGCTACGGAGAAGCCGGTGCAGTCAAGCAAACCTTCCGCATCGGCTTTACCTGAAGATCATACCGTGGTTACGGGGACAACCAAGCCGGCTGCCCAAGGCGGGAATAAACCAACGGAAGATCCTGCTAAGGGAACCGGTCAAGAGCAGGCAGCCGTAGAAAGCACAACGTCTACGCCATCTCCGTCCCCGGCAGCTTCAGCCGAGACGTCGGTTGAGGAACAGCCCGCGGCTTCCGAAGAGGACGCAATTGCGAATACGGGAACGGCGGATCCGGTATCTGAAGCAAGCAGCGGGGAAGCAGGCGGAACGGAGCTTGCGGCGGCGGCGCAGGAGGATACGCCGGCTCTCTCGGCGGGTGAAGTTCAGAAGGATGCCGGCGGTTCCGGGAACTGGGTATGGTGGCTGATCACGGGCATCGTTATCGTAGGTGCGGGCGTTATGGTGATCTGGAGAAGAAAAGCGCGTTAATAGAAGAAAAGGATAGACGCCGGCATGGGAGGCGGGAGAGAAACCGATGAAACAATTGCTCATAACAGACGATGATTCCAATACCCGCACGCTGCTTGGTCATTATTTGACCCGGGAAGGCTATCGCGTTCTGGAAGCGCAGAACGGTCTGGAAGCGATTGCCGTACTAGAGAAGCAACCTGTAGATCTTGCCATATTGGACGTTATGCTGCCCATTGTAGACGGATTGACTTTATGCGAATTTACGAGAAAAAACTACGATATCCCGATTATTCTGCTAACCGCCCGGGATCAACTAAGCGACAAAGAACAGGGGTACCTGAGCGGTACCGACGATTATGTCACGAAGCCGTTCGAGCTGCCGGAAATTTTGTACCGGGTGAAGGCGTTGTTCCGACGATACTCGCTTGCATCCAGCGATAAAATCCGGCTGAATCAGCTTATTATCGACCGGA
This sequence comes from Paenibacillus sp. JDR-2, assembly GCF_000023585.1. Lineage (NCBI taxonomy): Bacteria > Bacillati > Bacillota > Bacilli > Caryophanales > Paenibacillaceae > Paenibacillus > Paenibacillus sp. JDR-2. Next base: position 2,054,170 of record NC_012914.1, read on the forward strand.
AAAACTACGAGATCGTAGACGGAGAAGAGGTTCAAATGCTCCCGCTCAAGGAATTCGAGCTGCTTGCGCAGCTGGCCGAATATCCGGGGCGGGTATTCTCCAGGGACGAGCTGATCCGCATTATATGGGGAACGGATTACAATGGCGACGAGAGAACGATTGACGTACATATTAAAAGGCTCCGCAAACGGTTCCCGGAAACCGAACGCGGGTTTGTTATTCATACGATAAGAGGCATCGGCTACAAGCTTGAGGTCCCGTCCGCATGAGATCGCTGTATGTCCGAGTGTTCATTGTTATCGTTTATTCGATTGCTCTCAGCTCCCTTCTAGGCTATTATGCGGCAACGGCGTATTATCATTGGGCCCAGAAGCCGCATGCCGATGCCAAATTAATGGGGACGGCCGAACAGCTCCGGGACTATATCCGTCTGCATCCGGGCGGAATGGGCGATTATTTGAACAGCTCGGCTAGGCTTGGTTATCAAATTTACGTCTATGATGCATCGGGTAACGGCCTATATTTCGGGAGGCCGTTCTCGAAGCTGGATTTAAAGGAAGCCGATAAGAAGCGGGTATTAAACGGCGGCAACTATCATGGCGTGGCGGAATATCCGAATAAAGCGTTTGAGACCGGTTACTTCGACAATGCATTGAGCAATACCGTAGGCGTATCCGTTCGGGCTGATGCCGAGCGGTACGCCTTATTTCTGCGGCATGACAGCCGTGTGCATTTCGATGAACTGCGGATGTTTTTCCTCGTTATGTTTATTCTGACCGTGCTGCTCAGCTTCCCGTATTTTCTGTTAAGCGCGCGTTATCTGGTTCAGCCGATCATTCGTCTGACGGAAGCGACAAAAAAGGTGGCGCAAGGCCAATATAATATTCAAATCCCGGTGAAGCGGAAGGATGAGATCGGGCAGCTCGCCAGACATTTCAGGGCGATGAGCAACGAGCTGGAGCGTTCCGACCGGTCCAAAAAGGAATTCGTGGCGAACGTCTCGCATGAGATTCAATCTCCGCTGGCCTCTATACAAGGTTATGCCGATTCTTTGGTTCACCAGGATATCAACGATGCGGAGCGGATCCGTCATTATGCCTCTATCATCGGACAAGAGACCCGGCATTTGGCGGCGTTAAGCCGCCAGCTGCTGCTGCTCTCGACGCTGGATCATTCCGGTTATTCGCCGGGCAAGCAGCCTTTCCTCCTGAAGCCGCAGCTCCGGCAGGCGGTTCAGCTTCTGGAATGGCAGCTGACGGAGAAGGAAATTGCGATCAGGGTTGCCGTACCCGGCAAGCTTCGTATCTACGGAGACGAAGTTTTGCTCATGCAGGTGTGGACGAATCTGTTGTCCAACGCCGTGAAGCATATTCCGGGCGGCCGCTCCATCCATGTATCGGCAGAGCAGGAGGACGGAGCTTGCATAGTGACGGTCCGCGACACGGGAGACGGTATTCCTGAAGATCAGCTTCCGTATATCTACGACCGCTTCTACCGCGGAGACAGTGCCAGAGACCGCCGTTCCGGCAGCACCGGACTAGGCTTGTCCATAGTGCAAAGAATTGTCCAGCTCCATGGCGGGACGATTGAAGCGGACAGCCGGTTTGAACGGGGGACGACGTTTAGGGTGCGTATACCCGAATAGTCAATATCCTTATAGTTTGCTGCAATAGTTTAAGATTGTTGTCCTGTACGGCTGGATGTAAGATCAATGTAGTTATAGAAATACATTGATTTACGTACAGGAGGCTGTGAAATGTACTCTGCATTAATCAAGATTCCTTTATTGAAAGAAGAATTTTGGTGGGGCGGTGCCGTTGCCGACGGTATACGGATGCCCTTTGGCCGTATGGCTTTTCAGCGCGATCTATATGGCGATGCCGGTTATAATCAAGCGAATACCCTGCTTGTTTCCAGCAAGGGGAGATCCGTCTGGTCGGAGGAGCCTTTTCGATTTTCCTTGGAAGGGAACGAGCTTATTATTGAAGGAATAGAAGGGACGATTAAAGTCGAAGAAAGCGGCAAGCATTTGCGGGATGCGTTTCAGCATGCTTCCAAGACCTATTTCCCTCCTTCCGGCACTTATCCGGATTTGTTGTTCTTTCAGGTTCCCCAATACAACACCTGGATGGAGATGAGCTATCATCCCACACAGGACAAGGTGCTTGCTTATGCGGAGGCCATTGTTGCGAACGGTTTTCCGCCGGGAATTATGATGATTGACGATAATTGGCATGAGGATTACGGTACGCTTGCGTTTCACCCTGGTCGGTTTCCCGATCCCCAAGCGATGGTCGGCAAGCTGCATTCGCTTGGCTTCCGCGTCTTGCTGTGGGTATGTCCGTTCATTAGTCCGGATGGAGAAGTATTCCGTTATTTGCACAAGCAGCGCTATTTGCTTCGGGAGGCTGACGGAAGTCCGGTTGTCCGTCAGTGGTGGAACGGCTATAGCGCCATTCTGGACGGCATCAATGAAGACGCCGTGAGCTGGTTTAAGCAGCAATTGGATCATTTAACGGAAGCTTACGGGATAGACGGGTTTAAGCTGGATGCCGGAGACCCTCAATATTATAAGAAGACGGATGTCGGCTCACGGCCGTCAACGCCAAATGAACAATGCGAATCTTGGGCACGTCTTGGCCTTCACTATCCGTTTAATGAATATCGCGCATGCTGGAAGCTGGCAGGCCAGCCGCTAGTCCAGCGTCTTAGCGACAAGAATCACAGCTGGGACGGCGACGGTCTGGCTTCCTTAATTCCGAACGGGCTTGCGCAAGGATTAAGCGGTTATGCGTTCAACTGTCCGGACATGGTTGGCGGCGGGCAATATGAGGATCTGATCCGGCCAGACTTCAAGGTGGATGGGGAATTGTTTGTGCGTTATGCGCAGTGCTCCGCGCTGTTCCCGATGATGCAGTTCTCCACGGCCCCGTGGAGGGTGCTCGACGAGACTCATCTGAAGTATTGCATCGAAGCAGCGGGGCTGCATACCCGATTGGGAGCGGAGATTGCCAAATGGGTCAGACTGGCTGCCGAGACCGGAGAGCCGATCATGCGGCATATGGCGTACGTGTTTCCGGAGGGAGGATTCGAACAGGTGACCGATCAGTTTTTGCTAGGGGATCATATTCTAGTCGCTCCGGTTTTGGAGAAAGGGGCGGTGTCGCGCGGAATCGTATTTCCGGAGGGAACCTGGCTAGGCGATGACGGCAGCGAAGTCATTGGACCATGCGAAGCCCGGGTCGAAGCGCCGCTGTCCAGACTGCCCTGGTACCGCCGTCAATAACCATAAAGGTACAAGCATGTGTTCTGAACACGGCTTGTACCTTTTTTCATTCGTAATAGATGGCGTCATAAGGAAACTCGATCTTTTTCATCCGGTATTCTTTGGGGGTCATCGACATATACTCCCGAAATACCTTGCCGAAGTAGCTTGAATTTTCAAAGCCGCACATTTCGCCTATCGTCTGGACGGGAAGCTCCGTTGTTCTAAGCAAAGCGACGGCAGCCTCCATTCTCCGGTCCCGCAAATAAGCGAGCGGCGAAGTCTGATCCGACTTCTGGAACAACCGGCATAAATGATACTTGTTGACACCGCAATGCTCGGCCAGCTGGTCTAAGGTTAACGGCTGCGCATAGTGCTGCTTCATAAAATCCTTCGCCCGTTGAATAAGGCTGCTGGAGCTTGTGCTAATCTCCCGGCTGACTTCCCTGCTCGTCTGCACCAAAGCGATCATCCATTCATAGACCTTTGCGGACAGCTGATATTTATCCGTTATCTTCTCTTCGGCAATCGACCGGAGGAGCTTCCGGAATGCGTGAATAATCGGGGAGTTCGGATCCCGCCGGATAATCGGTCCTTCCTGCGCGATAACAAGATCCCAGATCCGGCTTGCTTCATCGCCGCTCAGATTGAGCCAAAGCACCTCCCAGGGTTCGTCTTCGCTTTTATAAAAGTACCGGTGTTTACTAGGAACTTTGACGAGAAATCCGGTTCCCCTCGGCAGCGGTATGCATTGCTGCTCGTATTCGATATAGCCTAGACCGTTTAGGGTATATTGAAAAATGACATGTCCAAAGTCCGGCCGTTCATCGCCCGTAAAGCTGTAATCGGGGTTCTGAATGCTCTGCCAGCCGATAGAGTCCAGCGTCAGAATAGACGGGTCGTCATTTCGAAACGCAAAGGATGCCTGTTCGTTCATGCGGATCCCTCCTAAATATTAACGTCCATACAACTTCCGGTAAGTTTCCGGCGTCATGCCTTCCCTTTGGCGGAAGGTGGAGACGAAATGGCTCGCGTCGCGAAAGCCTACCGCTTCGCCGATGCGGCGCACGGTCCAGTCCGGCCGGGAAGGCAGCCATTCCTTCGCTTTCCGGATCCGCAGCTGAATGAGATACGAATAGGCCGTTTGGCCAAACAGCTCGCGGAATCTTTCGTTCAGCTGCCTCTCGCCGATGCCAAGCTGCGCGGCCATGTCGGCCAATCCGATCTCAGGGTTGGCAAAATGCTGTTCCAGCCAGGCCAGCAGCCCCTGAATCCGCTCCAGCCGTTTGGACATGGACGGGCGGTTATCCGTTCGGGCATTGGTCCGAAGGAGCGTCAGGAATTGGTACAAATCGGCCGACGACTGCCAGCCGGATGGATCGCTTCCGGATTCGGCAAAGGTCAGCATTTTAAACAGCTGATCGCTAATCCGGTCATTGCCGGCCTCCCATTGGAAGCGCTCGGCGCTTCCCCAGCCGATAGACTGCACGATACTGGCAGCCATACCTCCGCGAAACGTAATATAACCCGTCTGCCACCAGCCGTTTCTGGCCTCGTAACGGTGTGGCGTGCCCGGGGCAAGAAGGACGCCGGAGCGCTCATTCATTTTCCAGGTTTGACCGCTAACCGTTAATTCGCCTTCACCTTCCAAGGTTTGGAGCCAATGGAAATAGGGATAGCCTTCCGGTCTGTCCAAGGTCTCCTGATCAGGGTTAAAGCCAATCGTTTCGAGCTGCAAGGGCAGCGGTTCCGAAGGGAAGGCGGGAACGACTCGTCGCATCATTGGAACCTCCATATTTTTATATGCAAAATCATTAATTTTATATAGGTTACAGTAATGTGAAGGCTTACAATAGAAGAAGATAATGCAGTTTTATCATATACGAAGAGGTGTGACAAGATGATAAATGCGAAAAAACCGAAAATCTGGTACGGCGGTGACTATAATCCGGATCAATGGGAGAAGGAAGTCTGGGACGAGGATTTACGGATGTTCAAGCTTTCCGGAATCGATGTGGCAACGCTTAACGTATTTGCCTGGGCAAAAAACCAGCCTGATGAGGATACCTACGATTTCGGCTGGCTCGACGAGATGATGGACAAGCTTCATGCGGACGGCGTTGGCGTCTGTCTGGCTACAAGCACGGCAGCGCATCCCGCGTGGATGGCCCGTAAATATCCGGATGTGCTGCAAGTCGATTTCAACGGCAACAAACGCAAGTTTGGCGGCCGCCATAACTCCTGTCCGAACAGCCCAACCTTCCGCAAGTATTCGGTGCGCATGGCCGAGAAGCTTGCCGAGCGGTACAAAGATCACCCGGCTCTGCTCATCTGGCATATCAACAATGAATACGGCGGCGCGGGCAACTGCTATTGCGACAATTGCGAAGCGGCTTTCCGAGTATGGCTTAAGGATCGTTACGGAACGATTGAAGAAGTGAACAAAGCTTGGAATACGGCATTCTGGGGCCATATTTTCTACGACTTTGAAGATATCGTTCTGCCAAGCGGCCGCAGCGAGGAATGGTACGGCGCGAACGGCCGGACGGAGACAAACTTCCAAGGTCTGTCGCTCGATTACATGCGTTTCCATTCGGACAGCCTGCTCGAGTGCTATAAGCTGGAGTACGAAGCGGTCAAGAAGGTTACGCCGGATATTCCGGTTACAACCAACCTGATGGGCGCTTTCAAAAAGCTGGATTATCATAAATGGGCGAAGCACATGGACGTTGTATCCTGGGATAACTACCCGCGCTTCGATACGCCGCACAGCTATACCGGCATGATGCATGATCTGATGCGAGGCCTGAAGGACGGCCAGCCGTTTATGCTGATGGAGCAGACGCCAAGCCAGCAGAACTGGCAGCCGTACAACTCGCTTAAGCGTCCGGGCGTTATGCGCTTATGGAGCTACCAGGCCGTTGCGCGCGGAGCGGATACGATCCTGTTCTTCCAGCTTCGCCGTTCGACCGGGGCATGCGAGAAATATCACGGCGCGGTTATCGAGCATGTCGGCCACGAGCATACCCGCGTATTCCGCGAATGCGCGGAGCTTGGCGCGGAGCTCGGGAAGCTGGGAGATACTTTGCTGGATGCGAGAGTGAAAGCAAAGGTTGCGATCCTGTTCGATTGGGAAAACTGGTGGGCGATTGAGATGTCCAGCGGTCCGTCCATTGCTCTTAAATACGTGAATGAAGCTCATAAATTCTATGATGCGCTATACCGTGCCGGCATTGCGGCCGATGTGGTCAGCGTAGAAGCGGACCTCAGCGGCTACGACCTGGTTATCGCGCCGGTCATGTACATGGTGAAGGATGGCGTGGCGGAGAAGCTGGAAGCCTATACGGCTGCCGGCGGCGCGGTTATTACAACCTACTTCAGCGGTATCGTAAACGAGACCGATCTGGTAACGCTCGGCGGTTACCCGGGCAAGCTGCGCAAATTGCTTGGCATCTGGGCGGAAGAGATTGATGCCCTGCTTCCTTCGCAGCGCAACCGGATTGTTCTGTCGGACAACATGCTTGGCTCTCAGGCGGAATACGAGTGCGGCATGCTCTGCGATCTGATTCACTCGGAAGGCGCCGAAGTAAAGGCCGTATACGGGGATGATTTCTACCGCGGCATGCCTGCTCTAACGGTTAACAAGTTTGGCGAAGGCGAAGCCTGGTACCTGGCGACAAGTCCGGAAGAAGCCTTCCTGCAGGACTGGCTGCCTCAGCTATGCGCTTCCCGCGGCATCAAACCGCTGGTTTCCGGCACGCCGGAAGGCGTGGAGACAACGATCCGCTCCAAAGACGGCCAGGATTATCTGTTTGTGCTTAATCACAATGCGGATGCCGTTACGGTTACGCTCCGAGAGCAGTCCGGGATTGATCTGCTTACTGGCGCCAGCGTTCAAGGCGGCACAACAGAGCTTAAAGGCTATGACGTGCAGATCATTAAGGTTAATCGGGAATAGAACTGCGGCGTAAATGCTCCGGTTCAAAAATAAGTCAGCCGCATTTTCTACGGCTGGCTTATTTTTATAGTGAAAATCCAAATAGGGAAATAGACCCAGCAGTTCTTTATAGTGTATAATTATCCAAGATTGATAGTTGGTTCGGTATTTTTTTATAACAAATTTAAAGCGCTTACAAAAAATCCAGCTTAGAGGGACTCCAAGGCTATTATGAGAAACGATAGGAGGACGGGCGGATGAAACGATTTCCCATGATGCTTCAGCTGATGCTGATTCTGATCTGTGTCATGGCTATTCCTACTGCCATTCTGACCTGGTACAGCGGTACGCAAATCGTGGGTTACTCGGAAGGCGCAATTGCGAACACCTCGCTTGAAGGGCTTATTGCAAACAGGGAGCTTAACGAGAATGCCTTGAGCAATCTAGCGCAGGATGCGGTCCAGCTGGCCGGCACGAATATATTTGACCGGATCCGCAGCTTCAGGACGTATTCGGCGCTTAATTCGGATTATAGCGATGTGTCCAGCGCGCTAAGAATACTAAGTGAGCTGGCGAGTCTGAACCACCGCGTGGATGGCGTATACTCTACTTATTTCCTGCTTGATGAAGCGGATTACGTGGTCTCTACCGACCGGGGAATTACAACGCTGGACCGTTACGAACCGGTAGATTGGATGGACAAGGCGCTTGCCGGCAGGAGAGGAATCGGTGGCGTCTGGTACCCCCGCCAATTGCAGTCCGGCATGCAGGTCGTATCCTATGTTTTGCCGTTAAACCGCCTGTCAACGACTACGCGGGGAACGATTGTCGTGAATTTGAAGGAGAGCCAGATTGCCAGTTATTTAAGATCCTTTGAGCCTGGTTCGGAAGGCTTTATGCTCCTGAAATCCGACGGCACGATTATTTCGCATAATGACAAGTCCTTGCTTCTGACAGACGGCAATAAGCAGCCGTTTATCAAGCAAATCCTAAGTAATAGCAAAAGGGAAGGATATGCCTACCATGTATTAAACGGCGAACGGCTGCTGTATACCTGGTCCCGCTCGGAGCAGCTCGGCTGGTGGAACGTAAATATTTATTCGATGGATCAGTTAATGACGAAGACGTATAACCTTCAGAAGGGCATTATTTTTATTACGGGTATAATCATCATCGCTGGCACTATTCTTGCCGTTCTACTTGCCACCTGGTTGTCCCAGCCGGTCCGGAGGCTTGTCAGGACGATGCGCGAACGCAGCAATCTCGGCGGCACGAACAAAAACGAGCTGGTCTTCCTGGAGTCGGCGTTCAGGCGGATGCAGGAAGAGGAGGAAGGCTTGCATACGCTGCTTCAGGAGCGGGAGCAGGATACACGAAGCTTATCGGTTCATCAGTTGCTGCGCGGCGAAGTGAAGAAACAGATTGCGGAGATGTTCCCCGAGCCCTATTATACCGTTGCGGTTGTCTCCATTGACAGGTACAGGAGATACGTCAGCAAGAATAACCCGGAGACCCGCAGCTTCCACCGTTATCTTCTGCTCTCGAAATGCGAGAGCTTATTCCCGGAAGACCTGTATGCCCGGGGAATTTATCAAGGCGACGGCTGCTTCGTATTTGTGATCAACTACGGACAGGAAGAGATGGAGAACGGGCTTCAAGGAATAAAGGCTGCGCTTGTTCAAATCCGGGATACGGCGCTTGATCTGCTTGGACATTCGGTTACGACCGGAGTCAGCGGCCAGACGGAATTCAGGGAGTCGATCCCCGAGCGGGTTGCGGAGGCAACGGATGCAATCAAACACCGCATGATTAAAGGGAGCGGTTGTATTTTTTACTGGAAGCCTGATGAAGACCGCGGCAAGAAATACATTTACCCGACAAACAGCGAACGGCGTATCGTGAATTTCCTGGAGCGTGCCGACCTGGGCAGCATTCTGAAGGAACTGGAGAGTATCCGGGCCGAAATTCATTCCGATTCTCACGTTTCCTATGACAATATCCTGTTTATCTACAACCAGTTGATTGGCGTTACCATCCGTCATCTCCGGGAGAATAACATCAGCACTTCGCGGATTTTCTCCGGACGGGGAAATATCTACTCGGCGATTGCTTCCACCGACACGATTGACGAGCTGGAGAACTATCTGCGCGATTTCTTTACCGAGATTGTTCAGCATCTGGAGCGGAGTACGGGAGAAGCGAATCACGGCGAACGAATTATTCGTTATCTGGAGGAACATTTCCGCAAGGAAATCGTGTTCGAGGAGATGGCGAAGGAGATTGGCATCAGCTATTCCTATATGCGGAAGATCGTGTATGAATTAACCGGCAAAAGCCTCATCGATTATATGAATCAATTACGGATCGAGAAGGCGAAGCAGCTGCTTGTGGAATCAAAAATGACGATAACGCAAATTGCTTCCGAAGTGGGCTACTATAACGTTCAAAGCTTTAACCGGTTTTTCCGCAAGTATGAAGGGATGCCGCCAAGCAGCTATAAGACATCGAGATCCAAGACATCGTAAGCGAAAAAATGAGAGCTGTCATGCCGCCTGCAGGACAGCTTTTATTTTTGCTCATACCTATCAGATTTGATCAAAAACCGCGCCGGATAAGCACAAATGATGCATTCGCAATCAAAAATGACAGAGAGAATCAATACTCAAGATTTACCGTTCGGAAATGCCGGAGGTATGATGATGTCAGCCACGGACGATGTCTGAGGCGAGCACAAGGGCCGGGGAAAGATAATTGCTGAGGGGGTGAGAATGTGAAAATTGAAAGCGCTTCACAGCAAAATGAAGCCGCTTTAAAAAATCTCGGATTAAACAGACGAGGAATGACGTATTATCTTCGGCGGGATTGGCAGCTCTATGCACTGTTAATGATTCCGCTGGCTTTTGTACTGACCTTCAAGTACGCACCGATGTCAGGCCTCATACTTGCATTTAAAAACTATAAAATTGCCAAAGGATTTTGGGGCAGCGACTGGGTAGGCTTTCAAGTATTCCAGGAAATATTCGCCAAGCATGACTTTGGCCGCGCCGTACGCAATACGCTTCTGCTTAACAGTCTTGATCTGTTGTTCAGCTTTACGATGCCGATTGTGCTGGCCCTGCTGCTGAACGAGGTAAGAGGCGTAAGATTTAAACGCGTGAATCAGACGCTGCTGTATCTGCCGCATTTTCTATCCTGGATTATTATCGGAGCAATTGCTTACCAGCTGCTTAGCGAGAGTAACGGCGCGATCAATAATCTCATTGCCATGATGGGCGGCGACCGGATTCCGTTCCTGCAGGATGATACCAATTGGCTGATCAGTTATCTGGCGATTGGCGTCTGGCAGAGCATGGGCTGGGGAACGATCATCTACCTTGCCTCGATCAGCAGCATCAACCCGGAAATGTACGAAGCAGCCATCGTTGACGGCGCCGGGCGCTGGAGGAAGGTATGGAACGTGACGCTGCCATCGATCCGCGTAACGATTGTTACCTTGCTTATCATGAATCTAGGCAAAGTCATGGAGGGCTCGTTCGAGCGCGTATTTGCCCTGCAAAACAAGGCTACGACGGAATACACGGTTACGATTCCCGTGTTGGTGTACCGTTGGGGGATTGAAAGCGGCAACTTCAGCCGGGCAACGGCGCTTGGATTATTCCAGGCTGTCATCGGACTTGTGCTTGTGCTTGCCGCGGACCGGATTGCGAAGAAGCTTGGCGAGGACGGAATTTTATAGGCTTATGCTTACGAAGCAAGAATTTCCACCAAACCAAAGACACGTGGCAATTCTTTTTAGGAGAGGTGAACCATGAAAGCTTCTAACAGCGCACTTGCTGTTCATCGCAGAAGGCGGTTTGATATTTGGGATGTGCTGATCCACCTCTCTATCATCCTCGCTTCGCTTGCCTGTTTGCTGCCTTTTCTGCATGTCGTATCCAAATCTTTAAGCGAAGACGCATTTGTGATTGCGAATAAAGTTTTCATCTGGCCGGAAGGGTTTACTTTGGAAGCATACAAGAAGATTTTCGCGGATCACAGTATTTTGCGTTCCTTGTATGTATCGGTCATGGTGACGGTGCTGTTCACAATCATTGGAATGATTATTACCATATGCGCCGCGTATCCGTTATCCCGTAAACAATTAAAGGGACGTACCGTGCTGACCTTCATCTTTATTTTCACCCTGTATTTCAGCGGCGGTATCATTCCCGAATATTTGCTGGTTAACAACCTGGGGCTGCTGGACACCATGTGGTCTATTATCCTGCCGCCGGCCTTCAGCGCCTTTAACCTGCTGATCATGAAGACGGCGCTGTCGAGCAGCATACCGGACAGTCTGGAGGAATCGGCTAGGATTGACGGAGCCGGACATTTCCGGATTCTTGTCAGCATTGTGCTGCCGCTGTCCAAACCAATCATTGCAACCTTGTCTCTCTTCTATGCGGTTGGGCGCTGGAATACGTACCAAGACGCATTGTTTTACATCAAGCAAAACGTGGATATGCGGCCGCTGCAGCTGAAGCTGTATTACCTGGTTATTCAAGCGAGCGAAAGCTTCCAGCTGGAAGCGACTCAGGTATCGCTCAGTAATCCCGAAGTGCTTAAAGCATCCTGCGTGGTGTTCGCGACTCTTCCCATTATTTGCGTGTACCCGTTTATCCAGAAGTATTTTGTCCAAGGCGTTATGCTTGGGGCCGTGAAGGAATAACCTCGAATACGAAAATTAATAATTGGGGGAACAAGCAATGAGCAAAAAAAATATGGTATCCATGTTTATGGCTTTGTTTGTGGTATTCGGCATTTTGTCGGGCTGCACGAATAACAACAATTCGAATACAAAGAGCTCTACCGAACCTTCTCCTTCCGCAAGCGATACAGCCAGCAATACGCCAAGCGATAGTCCGGCAAGCAAGTATCCGGATTATTCGAAAGGCTTCCCGGAGAAGGTTACTCTTCAGATCCCGGTTTATGAACGCGCTTTCGAAGGCTGGAACGTCTCCGACAACTACTATACGCGCTGGATTCAGAAGGAATTCGGCGATAAGTACAATATCGACGTAAAATTCGTGCCGATCACAAGAAACAGCGAAGTTACGGACTATGAGCAGCTGCTTGCTTCGCACAAAGCACCGGATATTATTTTCCACTACGATATGCCGCAAGCGCTTGCCTACTACGGCGAGGATGTCATGCAGGAGCTGGACTACGATGAAATCGCCAACTACGCGCCTACTTACTGGAAAAATATGAGCGAGACAATCAAGCAATACGGTGTCGTAGACGGCAAAAACGTATTCTTCTTTGCACAGCGTCCGCCAGCCGATAACTTCACCACGCTGATCCGCAAAGATTGGGTGGAGAAGGTTGGCATGAAAGTGGAGGATCTGACCTCCCTTGAGAAATATAACGAAATGTTAGAGAAATGGAAGGCGGCTGGACTTGGGGTTGCCGGCGCAGCCCTCTTGCAGAATAACTATACCTTCAACTATGCCTTCCGTGATTGGCCGATTGACCCGAAATACCGCGCGCTGTATTCCGATCTTGGCGTAGCGGACCTGACTACGAAGGAAACAGAGAAGTACCTGAAAAACCTGAACTACCAGTACAATCATGGGCTGATCGACAAAGAATTCTATTTGCGCAATGACGATGCGAAGACGAAAGCGGAATTCGTTGCAGGCAAAACAGGCACATACGGCTTCTATCTCGCTAGCAACACCGACGTTCTGACTGCTACATTGAAGAACAATCCGGATGCACAATTTGCAGTGCTTCCAGGTACGGCTGGAGTTCCGGAAGGCAACAAGCCGCAAGGCCGTGCATACTGGCCATTCGGCTTGATTATGGGGATCAACTATGAATCGACGGATGAGGAACGTGCCGCTGTATGGATGTACCTCGAATGGATGAGCCAGCCGAAGAACCTGTTCTACCTCCAGAACGGTGTTGAAGGTCAGAACTATACGCTGGATGCAGACGGTCTTGCCGTTAAGAATCCGGATTACAAAGGGGAAGCTGTACTATCCCAGAACAACAATAAAGACTATTTCGCACTCGTCAGTGAAGTTGTGCAATATACGGATCCGGCTGTAACGCGCAAAGCCTACTTGCAAAATTGGTCGCCTCCCGGCTACGAGAACCTTGCTGAAGACGTGCTGAATAATTTTGAGAAGTTAGCGGAATTCCGTACGCCGGATGCTCTGTTCAGCGTTGTCCTTGAGAAAGTAAACGAGTACAAAACCGATCTGAACTCGCTCTTCCAGGAGCTGTACGTGAAGGTGGCTCTGGCTCCGGAGGATCAGTTCGACAAAGTCTATGGGGATGCGAAGAAAACGTATCTGGATGCCGGCTATCAGGAAATTCTCGATGAGAAGCAAAAAGCGATCGACGCAGGCCAATTTAAGTAATCTCTAAAATAACGTTCGGGCCCCTGCGAAAGCGGGGGCTTTGGATATGGGGAGGCATGAAGACCGTGAAGCTGGATGCAACGGCAATCGATTTGAAGCAAATCGTCGGACAAGTGGCGGATTATACGTTTGGCATGGATCTGACCTGGGATTGGCCGGGCGGAGTTGCCTTTTACGGGGTAAGCCGGGCGTACGAAGTAACGGGAGAGAAAGCTTATCTGGAACGGATGGCTTCCTGGGTGGATGAATATATAGAAGTTGGCCTTCCGGGCTGGACGGTTAATACATGCGCGATGGGACATATGCTGCTCACCTTGTACGAGCATACGCAGGATCGGAAATATCTCGATATCATTATGAGCAAGGTCGATTATCTTGAAAATAAAGCTTTGCGCTTTGGCGACCGGGTATTGCAGCACACCGTATCCTCGAAAAATGATTTCCCGGAGCAGTGCTGGGCGGATACTTTGTTTATGGCCGCCTATTTTCTTTTGCGGGTAGGCGTCATGCAAGGCCGCAAGGATCTGATTGAGGATGCCCTTCATCAATTTTATTGGCATATCAATTACTTGCAGGATGAGGAAGACGGCTTATGGTATCATGGCTACAATCATATCAACAAGGATCATATGTCCGGCATGTACTGGGCACGCGCTAATGCTTGGGCGGCGTATACGATGTCCCGGGCGGCAAGGGGAGTGCCGGAAGGTTATCTGTATCCGCCAATGATGCATATTTGGGGCTCTCTGCGAGACCAGCTTGCCGCGATCAAGAGACTGCAGAAGGAGGATGGTCTCTGGGGAACGGTACTCGATTATCCGGAAGCCTATGGTGAAGTCTCGGCGACCGCAGGGATTGCCGCTGCGATGGTTACGCAGAACAATCCGCTGCACGGCAAGTATGTGCAGAAGGCGCTGGACGGCGTTCTTGCCAACATTACGTCTAGCGGTAGAGTATTAAACGTATCCGGCGGAACGGCCGTTATGAACGATATTGACGGCTATCTCAGCATCGGCAAGAAATGGGCGCAAGGCTGGGGGCAAGGGCTGGCGCTAGCTTTGCTTGCCGCCGTTATCGAGAACGAGAATAGTAAGCAGGGCTAAACCGCAAGGGCTTTAAGAGCCCTTGCGGTTTTTTCTTTTTTCACTTCTTTATAGCCGGGCAAATCTGTTTTCCGTCTTCAGCAGGATCTGCCGACGTTTCTCCATACCGCGGTGCTCCATACCCGCGTAGTTATACCATTTCAGCTTGTGAATCCCCATCTTGCGGAAGGTCCCCCGGAATAAAATCTTGGTGATCGGATTGCCGAAAATCCACTTGTATACCACGTTTGGCGTACTCATAACCGTCAATAGAGAAACCTGCTTCAGCTTGGGCATCAGGCTATAAAAGGGCCGGCCGCCTTTTCCTTCATCGAACAGCACGCCTTTCACAAACACTTTGTCGATAAAGCCTTTTGTCAAAGCCGGCATGGCCTCCCACCAGATCGGGAAAATAAAAATCATATGATCAGCCGCCATAAGGCGCTGCTGATAGTGAAGCACTAGCGGGTCGTTTGTTTGTCTTTGCCGCCACATCGCAAGATCCTCGGCTGATGTAACGGGATTAAAGCCGTCGGCGTGCAAATCAATGAGATCGATATGATGGCCGCTCGTGGTCAGGCCTCGCTTAACAGCTGCTAATAACGCGGCAGAGTAGCTTCTGTTGTGAACAACATTTTCCGATGCGGCAGCTCCGTAGGGATGGTCAAATACAATAACAACGTTCATGAAGGATCACCTCGACAATGAAATGAATTTTAAGAATCAATA
Organism: Paenibacillus sp. JDR-2; assembly: GCF_000023585.1. Classification (NCBI taxonomy): domain Bacteria; kingdom Bacillati; phylum Bacillota; class Bacilli; order Caryophanales; family Paenibacillaceae; genus Paenibacillus; species Paenibacillus sp. JDR-2. The sequence goes on from NC_012914.1 coordinate 2,069,590, forward strand.
TAGATTCGATGGAAACAATCATATTATTTTGTTTCCCTGAAGTCAATAATGTTTCTCTAGATGTTTATTTGGCGTCCAATCATTGTTATACTGGCTACAGTTGACTAAAAGGAGCGAATGAGGGATGGGACATTCCGCTGCAGATAAAGAAATGGAGAAGGAAATCCTGCTGAACGACATGCTTGTTCAGGTAGGTCTCATACAGAAGAGGTTCCAGTCGGAAGGCGAGGATGAAGAAAAACGCTGGATGATGGCTCAAACCAACGACCACGAGGTTATTCAGTTTCTGAAGGAGTCAACAATCATTATGCTGCATGTCGTTGATGCGATTGGCGAGATGCAGCCGGTAAACGGGATCGCAATCTCGAAGCATTTCGGCATTCCGAGAGGCAGCATATCCAAGCTCACCAGAAGGCTGCTTGAACAAGAAGTGATTCAAAGCGAAAGCCTGCCGGACAATAAAAAAGAGGTGTGGTTCACCTTAACCCCATTGGGACAACGAATTTATGACATCCATAATCGGCTGCATGCCCATATCGGGCAAAATGTCCGGAAATTTCTAGGCAAATATAACGTCGAGCAGATGAAGTTTCTGGTGCAATGCATGAAGGATACGGTACAAACCTCATGGGTTGGGGATGAGGTGGAGCAGCAGGAGGCGGAAGCCCCTCAGGAGACTAGTGCTATGGGGGAGGTACTAGGGCTGCTGCAGCAGTTGGACGATCGTCAGCTGAAGAAGGCGAAGGAGATCATTCAGATCGCATTTTTGGAGTAGAGAGGAGGAGATCGACCGATGCTGCTGTTGCCTTTTACGCCAACCCCACCGCTTGACCCCTATATAGACAGCTTCCTTGTTCAAGAGGACTTCAACCCGCATAACTTTGCCAACCGGAATCCGGTTAAGGTGCTGCCGACCTCGATGATTGTGATCGGCATTCAATACGGAAAGCCTATGCTGAGAATCGAGAACGGCCTAACCCATAAGATGGGAACAAGCGGTCTTACGGGGTTGCAGACAACCCCAAAAGAATATGTCAGCACGGGAAGCATCGGTACGATTATCGTCCGGTTCAAGCCTGGCGGATTAACGCGTTTTACCCGTTATCCCGTTCACGAATTTCAGGATTTGAATGTGGAGCTGGAGCATATCTTCCCTCTGAAGCATGTTGCTCTGCTGGAGGAGCAGCTTGCTTATGCGAGTTCTGCTCAAGAGCGTGTAACGATTGTCGAGAGATTCTTCCTGACTGTCTTAAGAGAGGGAGAAGAAGATCGTCTGATTCAGCAAATTGCCTTTCAAATGATCCGGCGGGAGGGGAAGGTTAACGTGGAGCAGCTGGTAGCAGAATCATATGTCAGCAGAAGAACGCTCGAGCGCAAATTCAATGCGGTAATCGGGGCATCGCCCAAAAAGTTCGCCACGATTATCCGGTTTCAGCATACGATTCGGCTGCGGAAATCCGGCTATGATTACCTGGATATCGTAGAGGCCTGCGGCTATACGGATCATGCCCATTTTGCCAAGGACTTCAAGGCTTATGCCGGGAGCACGCCGGAGCAGTTCTTCCAAAACGAGGCACAGCCTGAATTATCCAAGACCTTTAACGAAGGTGAATCATTACTAGAGCAAAATATGTATCAATAAGGCATGAATGGCGGATACTTGTCGCATTATTACAATGCGTCTTTTTCTAAGAAGAGTATGATGAGGAAAAAGACAAAAGGAGCAAGTATCGCTTATGACAAATATGACTATCCGTGCAGACTATCCCTTTGAATCCCGCTATCTGAACGTTAACGGACACAACCTGCATTATATCGAGCAGGGGAGCGGAAATCCCATTCTCTTGCTGCATGGCAATCCAACCTGGTCTTACATGTACCGCAATCTCATTCCTTATCTGGACAAGCTGGGGCGCTGCATCGCCGTAGATCTGATTGGCATGGGCCGGTCGGAAAAGCCGGATATCGGCTATACGTTTCTCGAACAAGTGGATTATGTCAGCAAGTTTATTGAACAATTGGGCTTGAAGGATATCATCATCGTTGGACATGATTGGGGAATGGCGATTGGCCTGCAATATGCCGGGAGTCATTCTGAGAACGTGACAGCCGTTGCGATGCTCGAGCCTCAGGCACTGTATCCTTGCCCGGACTGGGAGGCCTTTACGCCAGCCGAATCAGCCGAGCTATTCCAGAAGCTTCGTGACCCGGAAGAGGGCTGGCCGTTTATGCGGGACAATAACGTGTTTGTGGAGGGCATGCCCCATATTATCATTAACCGGACATTTACTGTCGAAGAGCATGAATTTTACCGGGAGCCTTTTCGGGTGCCGGACAGCCGTAAGCCATCGTGGGTATTTCCTAATCAGATTCCGATCGAAGGCAAGCCGGATGAAGTTGCGAAGGCGGTTGAGCTGCGAAATGAATGGTTTACGCAGACGCCAATTCCGAAAATTCTATTCTATGCCGATCCAGGCTGCACCATCCGCGAGCCGCAAATGGCGTGGTGCCGGGAGCATCTGAAGAACCTCACGCTGTTCCCGATCGGCAAAGGCTTCCATCATTTGCTGGAGGAAAATCCTCATGTTATCGGACAGGAGCTGCAGCGCTGGGCGGGAACATTGTCTCGTTAACGAATCCTCAGCCAGATATTAAGGAGAATGACGCCAAGCAACATAAAGAAGAAGCACGCCCCCGGTGGCGTGCTTTTTCTTTTCTATATGGATGTAGTTCTTCAACCATTTAAGTTATTACCAAATTCATTTAAATGAGTACATTTTCTAATTTTCCCCGGTAGCTATAATGAAAACATGAGAGCTCCTTAATACAGCCGGAGGGATGAGAGAAATGAAAGCGGTTTTAGAACAAGACTACGCTTCACAAAAGAAGCCAAACAAATTTCTGCACAATATCAAAAGAGACAAATGGTTATACGCTCTCCTGCTGCTGCCCTTTGCATATATCTTGATCTTCAAGTATGCCCCAATCTACGGCGTAATTATGGCCTTTCAGGATTACAACATTTTTGCGGGAATAAAGGGGAGTGAGTGGGTTGGACTGGATGTGTTCCAATTCATTTTCCAGCAGGACAGCTTTTACCGTGCGCTCAAGAATACGCTGGCTCTGAATGTCTATGACTTAATAGCTGGATTCCCGGCGCCGATTATTCTAGCTATTCTGCTTAACGAATTGAGAATGGCAAGATTCAAGAAAATAACGCAAACCGTGTTGTATCTGCCTCACTTTTTATCCTGGATTATTATAGGCGGCATGGTCTATCTGATGTTCTCCAACAGCGGTATGGTCAATACGTTCCTGGCAAACCTCGGATTCGCGAAGATCGAGTTTCTGTCGCAGAAGGTGCCCTGGTTAGTCACTTATATCTCCGTTGGCGTATGGCAGCATATCGGATGGGGGACGATCATCTATCTGGCTGCCATGACCGGGATCAACAAGGAATTGTATGAAGCCTCGGATATTGACGGCTGCAGCAGACTTCGCAAGGTATGGCATATTACGCTGCCCGGCATTAAGTCTACGATTAATATTTTGCTCATTCTCCAGATTGGCAGAATGGTTTCCATCGGTTTCGATCGTCCGTTCGTTATGGGTAATTCGCTAGTTAGCGATTACTCCGATGTTATCAGTACATTCGTATACAGAGTTGGTATTAGCTCGGGGGATTTCTCCCAGGCAACAGCGGTCGGATTGTTCCAATCCGTCGTTGGCCTGATCTTGCTGATTGCTGCTAACTATATCGCGAAGAAATTGGGTGAGGATGGGATATGGTGAGTATGGCGAGCAGTATAGGACAAAAGAAAAAAATGAGCGTAGCGGATATCGTGATTATCGTATTTATCGTGGCGTTATGCTTCACCTGTATCGTTCCGTTCCTTTATATGATTGCGCTTTCCTTGAGCTCGAACGAAGCGATTGTTTCGCAAAAAGTAGGCTTGTGGCCGGTAGGCTTCACGCTGGAAACGTACAAAACGATCCTAAGCGACGTGGAGATGCTGTATACGCTTGGTTACAGTATTCTGCTTACGGTACTCTACACCGTGGTGTGTATGTTCCTGACCATTTGCGGAGCGTATCCGTTAACGAAGAAACGGCTGATGGGAAGAAACTTTATCCTGTCCGCACTGGTCTTCACCATGTATTTCAGCGGCGGCCTGATTCCTTCTTATATACTGGTTAAAAACCTCGGCATGATGAATACGGTGTGGAGTTTGGTCTTGCCGGGCGCGATGAGCGTGTTTAACTTAATCATTCTCAAGACGTTTTTCAACAACCTTCCGGAGAGTCTGGAAGAATCGGCTGCGATTGACGGCTGTTCGGATCTGGGCATTCTTATGAAGATTGTGCTCCCGCTGTCGCTGCCTTCGATCGCCACGTTAAGCCTCTTCTATGCGGTGGACAGATGGAACGGATTTCAGGATGCGCTGTTCTATATTACGGACAAAAATTTGTATCCGATGCAAATGAAGCTGTACCAGATCATCTCGGCCAATCAACAGCTGGACAGCCAGCAAGGCGGAGAAGGGGGCGCCGGCGCCTACATCGTGCCGGAATCTCTGAAAGCGGCGAGCGTTATGTTTACAACCATCCCGATCCTGCTCGTCTATCCCAAACTGCAGAAGTATTTCGTAGATGGCGTGATGACGGGGGCTATCAAGGGCTGATGAGGATACGGATTAAGAATGAGAGGGGTGATTCCCGGGCTTGGCGGAAGATGGATGCGAGGATGTTTGCAAGAGGTTGAATGATTGTATGATAGATATCTGAAAGGGTGGTTTTAAGTGAATACGGGAATGAAGAAGAAAGCAGCAATTCTATTTAGTACAGTGATTCTGGCCAGCGTAGCGGCAGGCTGCGGGAAAGACAACAGCAACAGCAATGCATCGCCGTCAAACGCAACGTCATCTAACGCTGCAGCATCAACAGCGCCTGCGGGTAATCCTGTAACCTTGACGGTGGAAGTATTCGACAGAGGTATTCAGGGACAGCCGGACTTGAGCAACAACACGTGGACCAAATATGTTAATGAGAAATTCGGCAAGCCCAATAATGCGATTGTAAAATATGTTACGGTGCCTCGTTCCCAGGAAGTCGACAAGCTGAATGTGCTCATGGCAGCCAACGAAGCTCCCGATATTTCCTTCACCTACGATGGAACCACCGTAACTCGCTTTGCCAAAAACAAAGGTCTCTATACTCTGGACGAATTGCTCGAGAAGGATGGCCAGCAATTGAAAGCTTATCTCGGCGATACCGTTCTTGACTACGGGAAATATGAGGGCAAACAAGTCTCCATCCCGGCGAAGCGGACTTTGCTTGCCTGGAACGGCTTGTTCATCCGTAAAGATTGGCTCGATAAGCTGGGACTTCCTGTTCCAACTAATAAGGATGAATTGTACGATACGCTCGTTGCCTTCCGCGACAAGAACCCTGGCAATGTAAATGGTGTCATTCCGTGGGCGACTGCGGCTGCCGGCATGAACTATACGTTCGGCAACCTGGTTCCATCCTTCTGGGGCCCAATGTCGGAGGAGGAATTCGTTACCACCACCAACTGGCTGAAGCCCGGTAACAAGGATGCGTATAAATGGCTGAATAAGCTCTACTCGGAAAAGCTGATCAGCCCCGACTTTGCTTTAGACAAAACGGCTAAGCAAGCGGATGCGGATGTAACCAACGGCAAGGTAGGCTTCTATGGGGCGAACTGGGATTATGCGCTTACTGCAAAAATTCGCGAGCCGCTGAAACAAAATGCGCCGGATGCGAACTATGTTCCTATCGATACCTTCAAGAACGCAGAAGGGAAATATATAAAAGAAACGTATAATGAAAACGGACTTTTCTCCTTCATCCCGAAAAGCAGCAAAAATGCGGAGCTGGCCATGAAGTATCTGAACTGGATGGCTGATCCGGAAGTGTTGTTCTTCCTGCAGTTCGGCGAAGAAGGCGTCAACCACAACATGGTAGACGGCATCCCGCAAGGAATTGCGCAAACCGGCGAAAATATGCAAATGAGCAATCTCAATCTGGATTATACGCTGGTCGTAAACGGTGCGGAGCTGGGCGATACCGAAAAGAATGTCAAAACGTACGCGGCAGCCTTGGCAACCGGAGATAAGGCTTATGAGCAGATGGCTGTTGATTCCTATAAGATTAATACGACAGACGGCTTTACCGGCTTCTACTATGGGGTTCCGAACGAAGCTAGCATCAAGTACGGCAAAACGCTCGGAGATATGAACAAGCAAATGATGGATAGGCTTATCGTTGCCAAGCCGGGAGAATTTGACGCCTTATACGATAAGTTAGTGAAAGAATATATGGACGCTGGCGGTCAGGCCGTTCAAGATGAGAATGTGAAGCATTACAAAGAAATTAAAGGAAGCAGCAAGTAATTCAATTCATAGGATACGGATAAGCCATCGATTGCTCTTCAACATGGTTTATCCGTATTTTGCTCGGTTGTTATTCCCGAACAGATTTGCTATATTCGGAGAATCCATATATTTGGAGAAACCCACATGTTCAGGAGGATTCCCATGTACAAGGTCATGATTGTAGATGATGAGTCGTGGGCGATTAAAGGAATTCGAAACGCCTTTGACTGGGATAAATACGGTTTTGAAATTATAGGCCAATTTACAAGCGCTTACAAAGCGTGGGATGCTATTCTAGCAGAGAAACCTGACTTGGTATTTACGGATATACGCATGCCGGATATTTCCGGGCTTGATCTTATGAAGAGAGCCAAATCGCATGATCTGGACATTGAGTTTGTCATCGTTAGCGGATATGCGGAATTTAAATATGCGCAGGAAGCGCTGCGCTACGGCGCGCTTAACTATTTCCTGAAGCCTTTGGACGTAGATATGGCTGATTCGTTTATAGCGGAGCTTGCCATGCATTTCTCCAAGAGAGGCGCAGCACGCAACCAGCTTCTTCTGGATGCCCTGACCTCGCCCAACGAGGACGAGATAAAGCGTTATTTACCGCTTCCCGATTGCGGCGCTGTATGTTATTACCAAGTGCTTTCCATCGATTTCAAAGGCGACAACAAGGATTTCGGAAAGCTGTTTACTTTGGAAGGAAAGCCGGTTACTGCTGTGGAAGTAGAAGCCGGAGCAAATAAAAGGTTGATCGTTCTGATGGCGGAGAATAAAGATTGCCTTGAAGAGCTTCGGGATGAATTAGCCGTGAAAAATACCGGCATGAATACGGTGGGCATCAGCAGCATTTCCAGCCAGCTAACGAATATGGGCAAGCTGATTAAAGAAGCAGATCTGTCAGCCTCGCAAGCTTTTTTGGACGATGGCGCAAGCGTCGTTCATTACGAGCCGAAGGTTTATTTGGTGAAGCCATGTATCGATGAAATTTACCGGATCATTCAGGGGAACCGATTTGACGACATGGAGGCGTACATCAACGGGCTGCAGGCTTACTTTAAAGATCAGCATCTCGGCATGAGTGAGGTTGTTTACCTATGGAACCAGGCCGTTGGGATTCTTATAAACGCCTATGCCGAGGAATTGAAGGATATGGAAATGGAATTCCTTAATTATTCGGAGATTAAGGAACGATTCGAACACTTCGAGTCTTTGTGCAGCTTTTTGCATGACGTCCTCGCTTCCATTACGCAAGGGAACAGCCGCTCCTTGCAGGAAGGGGACATTTTATCTTGCTTTAACCGGATGGTAGCCTATATCGACAGCCACTACGAACAGAAGTTGTATTTGAAGGATTTGTCCGCCCAGTTCTACATTAATCAAGTTTATTGCTGCCAGTTATTCAAGAAAAATCTGGGCAAAACCTTCTCCGAATACGTGTCGGAGCTCAGGATTAAGAAAGCCCGTGAGCTATTGAAGAAAACGGATCTGTCGATCGAAGAGATCGCCATTCAGACCGGGTATGTGGAATACTACTATTTCAATAAAGTTTTCAAAAAGCATTGCGGGATAACGCCTTCTAAATTCAGAAAAAGCAGTTAACGATGAACGGAGAACGGAGCGGCAGGCCATGAAGACCAGTAGACTGAAATTGAAGCATCAGATATGGCTTATCTTTTTTTTCGCTATCGTTATATTTACGGTCATGGTGCTTTATTTCTTCTATAGCTTCTCTCATCTGACCCAGAGCAGGGCCGCCAATTTCGGCAATCAAATGATTGAGCAGACGCGAAGCAAGATTGATACCGTGTTTAATGATATCCGGGTCAGCACCGGCATTGCGGTCAACAGTAAATTGATTCAGGAATATGCCGTAGTGGATGATGATTACAAAAGAGCGTTTGATAGCGGTAATTACGCACTGGATCTCATGGATTATATGAGATCCTTTAATTCGTATGTGAGCGGAATCGTGATTGATGACGTTCGGGGGAAGCAGCTTTACAGTCTGGATTCCTCGGGCGGCGATATTTTCTTTCTCCATCGCTATGCAAGCTTTATCCAAGCTTATAAAAAAGATCCCTCGCTTCGGGAAAAGGGGATGTTCACCACAACCTTAAAAGACGATAGCATGGAATCGGAACAGTTTTTTTATATCGCGCCGATTGTGGAATCTATAGGGGGAATCTATTTCTCCCAAATAACGGGTTACTTCACCGTAATGGTTAATATGGACAAGCTGCAGGGGCTTGTGGAAAATACGGAATTGACGCCGCACTCCACTTTGTACATTCTGGATAGCCAGGAAGAGGTTATTGCGTCCACGAATGCCAAGGCACGAGGCTCTTTGTTCAAGGATTTGCTGTCTATGGATAAGGACAACCTGCGTGACGGCGTGAAAACAACCATCGACGGGGAAGATATTCTCGTTCAGGTCAAAGGCTTGGAGCAGGCGGACGGGTGGCGGATTGTGAGTATGATTCCGGTTCATGAACTGACAGCGGACATGAACCCCATGAGAAAGGTCAGCATAATCGTGGGGATCGGAATTATCCTTATTCTGATTATGATGGGCATTTTCTTCATGAATAGCCTGATGAATCCGGTGATGGGGCTTGTTATGGATATGAAAAGGGTAGGTAGGAGGGACAGAGGCTTCCGGATCAAAGTCCGCTCTACCAATGAAGTAGGCTCGCTGGCCCGCGACATCAATCGGATGATGGATGAGATGGAGGAAATGACTAGGGATATGTTCAATACCCAAGCCAGATTGTACAAATCCGAGCTCAGCCAGAAGCAAGCGGAGTTTTCCGCCCTGCAGAGCCAGATCAACCCGCATTTCCTGTATAATACGCTGAATTGCATCAGCAGCATCGGATTGGAATACGGAAGCAGGGAAATCGCGCAAATGACGTCAAGCATGTCTAAAATTTTCCGTTACAGCATCAAGCAAGATGAGCTTGTGCAGATCAAGGAAGAAGCGGACTGTATTCAGGCCTATATAAAAATTATCACTATTCGTTACGATAATAAATTCGCCATGAAGATGGATATCGAAGAGGGGCTGCTTCGGATGAGAACCCCCAAGATGATTCTCCAGCCTATTGTGGAAAATTCCGTCTATCACGGGCTCGAGCGGATGGATCAAGGAGGACAGCTCGAGGTTACCGGGAGCATGGATGAGCAGGGGGATGTGTACTTCTGTATTAGGGATACCGGAAAAGGAATGGAACCGGAGGAGCTGGCCGCTCTCCAGGCTAAGCTGGCCGCGGACTATCCGGAACGCGCGCAAGACGGCCAACCGTCCCAAAGCATAGGATTAACCAATATTCATAACAGGCTTCGGCTCCTGTTCGGGGAGAGCTACGGAATCACTATAGAAAGCAGGGCGGGATACGGAACGACCGTAACCGTCAAAATTCCGGCGCTGAAATAGCCAGCAGATGTGAAAGCCTGAATGCATCGCGCATTCAGGCTTTCACATCCGTCTAAGCGGGTTGTATTAGGATTGACGCTTGCGTCAGGCAGTTGATGACCATAAGCTCCACGCCTCCGCTGGGATGGCTTGTGCATAATACTTCGCATCCGGTGCCGGTAACCGCGTATGGCAATCCTTCAGCCAGATTGACTCTTATATGAAAAGGCTGATCGGATTCCCCGGCGTAATGAAACTCAGCTCTGTATTCCGTATAGTCATCCTTCATGTGTTGATGCAGAATCCAGACGTTTAAGCCTGTCGTAACCTTGCCCAGCTGATAATAGGCGGCAAACCAATTGATGACAGGTGACGATAACCCGCCGAAGTGATGCCAGCCTGCGCCGCGTCCCGACTGAACGATAAAATGCTCGTAACAGTTGTAAGTAGCTTCGGTCTCGCGTTTCCATAATTCCAACGCCGTGCTTGCAATACGGCAAGCGAGGTCCGGGTAACCGTAATCAAACATCGTTTTCCAGAAAAACCACTGATGGGACATCCAGACCGCACCGTTCCAGTAACCGTCCGCGCGATAATACGGGGCGCTTTGATCGACGGTGGATAAGCCGATTGGCGTCCAGAAACGTTGTTCGTCAAATAAGGCGTCAATAAGACGCTGGGCACGGTCTTTCTTGCAAATCCCTGCCAGGAGCGGGTAAAGGCCATCCATCCCCCTATTGTAATTCGCTCCGGAGCCGTGATGCAGAAGATCTTCGTATTCTCCTTTTTCGTTATGCAGCACGTAGCCGTAATAACCGGTTTTCTCATCCCAGGCATAAGTGTCGAGGGCATCGCTCCATCGCCGGATGTCCTTGTCGTATTCCTGGATATGGATATCCATTTTCCAATTATCGGATGTTGCCGCCGCCATTATGAGGATTTTGGCGATTCGAATGGCCTGACTCGTTGTAATGACGGGAGCCGTTTTATGTTCTAATTTTTGCTCATGCACGTATTTCTGAGGCGGGTAGTCGTCCCATCCCCCCGAGTTATAGAAATAATCCCAGGTTTGAAGCAGACCGGTTTGAAATACGCCCGTTGTTGAACCGTTAATTTTGCCTGCGAGGAATAGGTAGTATTGCCGTAATCTTGGGTAGAAATAGTCTAGGAACTCTGGAGACTGCTTGCCGTTCCACAGTTCGTGAAACAGATAATGCTGCACGGGCACCGGGCTGCCGTGATGAATAAAGGCTGCTTCGGGGTCTCCGGGCTCCGTCATATAAGCATTTAAGCAATCAATCGCCCGGCTGACATCAAGGTCTGCAAAGCCCAGTCCGATAAACCCGGAATCCCAGGTGTACAGGGAATCCCACCATCTCCCCGGGGTGTTGTGACGAATGAATTTGCGCTTGGTGTAGACCGGGAACACCGTATTTGTCAGCAAAGTCGCCCGCATGAGCTGCTGGCTGAAGGAATACCGGTCGCCTGAAGGATAAGCGGGAGCAATCTCCAGCTTCTTGCGCTCCGCCCGATAGATAGACTCGCAGCTCTTGGCATCCAATGAAAAGCTGGCCAGACGGATATGCACTTCTTCCAAAGTCCCGCAGCACACCATGCCGTGAAGAACAAGGGAGGAAGCCGGATTTACGGGAATAGGACGCATAAATACATTCGTAAAATGTCCTTTTCCGTTGCCTTGCAAAATAGCATTCACATGATCGTGCACCGTATGGCGTGCGAATCGATCAAGCTCATCGCTTCTGAACTGCCTGATCTCCGCATCGGGATAATTCCACAACAAGCCGTAATAACAGGAACTATCCGGATAGTGAAGAATAAGACTGCCGGGAACGGGACCTTCCAGCAGCTCCGGTTCCGTGCGCCAAGGCTGATCCGTAAACGCAACCTCTCTGGAGGTATGCTGCTCGACAAGCATAAAGCCGTCAAGCACAAGCGGGCTTGCGTTTCGCGTGCGAAGGCTGACAGAAAGCTTGCCTGCAGGCAGGCTCCCAATAGGCAGTTCCGACAACGTTAAGCTGCCGGATGGTTCAAGATGAAGCCGGTAGTCCTGCTCCCCGAGCCGAAGCTCAAGCTCCGCGCCCCGTACAGCTTGACCGCGCAACAGGAACATGGCGTTCTTCAGGGAGGACTCAATGTTTATCTCGTAGCGGAGCAGATCTCCGGCATCCGTACCGAACGGGCTGCCGATAGCCGATCCTCCCGTAAAGTGCTGTCCGCGAATTTCTCCGCGCGCCAATCCATCGTATACCAGACCGTTTGCGGGCCGCGGCTTGGCAAAGATCAATTCCTTGTACTCCAGCGCATCTACCCACTTTGCTCCATCAGGAAGCTGTGCTTCCGAGAAGATTTGGACTGCTCCGTGTCCTGGCAGCCGGGGAGGCTGGAGCGAAGCCATCGCGTGCAGCACTAGATTTTGCGGATGCTCCGTTTGGTTAGCGAAGTTAACGCGGATAAGCCGGCTCTGCTCATCGATTCTGCTGAACGATATATCCGCGTAGACCCGATCCTTCCATTCCAGCTCATGGCGGTGGGAGAAGTGGCTGAAATCCGGCGAAGACTCCCAAGGATGGTAGCCGGATTCCCATAAGACATTAGGAATATCTATTTTTCTTCGATAGAATCCCGGCATTAAGCTTAAATCAAATCGAACGCCTTTCGACGGATCGTTAATATGGGAGATGCCGATATATTGCTTGGCATAAGGTCCCCAGGAAGGTAGGTTCAAGTCGTGATTATTGGAAAGACGCTGGTAATCATTCATGTCGGACGACTCCTTCGGCTTGTGGCATTTTCTCTTCATTGTAAAGGCAAGGTGCTTGAAAAAGCCTCTTGATAGCCGATCCTTTTGTCTTGAAAACGGACATTCATGATACGATAAAGGCATAATAGCCAATGTGGAGGCGCGAAAATGACGGTGAGTTTCAGTGCTTACGACAGGGAACAGGTCGATTACCAAGATCCCAATTTTCGCATGAAAATATGGACGATCAATCATCAAAGTCAAGTTTCCGAGGAGTACGGTCCATGGCACTATCATGAGGAAGTCGAGTGGATTGCTGTTCTGAAGGGCGCGATGACCATTGAAACTACGAATCATCATTACCCGCTGCAGAGCGGCGATGTGATGCTGCTAGGCTCAAATGAGCTTCATCGTTCCCGTAAATACGGACATTTCGAACTGGTGTACATCGTGTGCCACGTTGATATGACCGCTTTTATGGACCCTTCTCTGCTTACGTATTACGCGGCTTTTACCGGCAAATCGGCCAATCTGACGATGCTGAACGAGCCTTTACGCAAATCCGGGTCTAAGGGACAAGTCTATGAGTTGCTCAATAGGATGCACCGGGATATTACCGTCAGGCAAAGAGGTTACGAGCTTGCCGTCAACGCCAGCTTCAAAATGCTTTTGTATAGGCTCATTCAAATCGATGATAGGAAGGTTATCGCGCCAATGGACCCGCAGCTGGCGGAAAAACTGCGTCCTGCTTTAGCTCTTATTGAGCAGCAGCTGGAGTCGTCTTGCCTGATCGCCGATATCGGCAGGGAGTTGAATTACAACGGCGGTTATTTTGCCAAGCTGTTCAAGAGAGGAATGGGAATGACGTTTACGTCTTACGTGCAAATGCGAAGAATGAAGCGGGCCGCGCAGCTCCTGCTTACGGAGACTTGGTCGGTAACGGAAATCAGCGGCAGAGTGGGATTTGAAAGCCCCGCTCAATTTTATCAGCTGTTTAAGAGGCATTTCGGCTGCTCGCCGAAGCAGTTTGCAGGCCGTCATCGACGGGATAACGGGTCGATAGGGGAGTATTCGCTTATGCAATGGGAAAGCGGAGAGCAAAAAAGGATGGTTCCGCTATAACGGCGGTCCCATCCCTTATCGATCAGAAAAGGTGCTTCGTAATTTTATGGGTCAAATGCTCAATTCTTGGCATCATGCTGGCATCATCAACGGCTGAGAGCTTATCGGGTTTAAACAACTGGATTTTCTTCAGCTGATAATAATCTTGCAAGACCTGCTCAACGGTTAATTGATTCGTCATAAGATATTTAACGTTAAACATTCCTCTTAATATCTCATCCTGCTTGATCAGCAGCTTCCCGTTGACGTTATTAAAAATCCCCTTCCGAACGCCTTCTTCATAGAAAGCTAATATCAGCCGTTCCCTCTGCTTCATGGCTTCATCAAGTTTGTCATGCCATTCCGGGTAACTGGTCTCGAGCTCCTTCAGGAAGATTTCCGTGAAATATTCGTTAAGCGAGACGGTCTGCTCGAATATAAGCTGGAACCTTGTGCTGAAGCTCTGCTCGGAATCAAGCGGCTGTATAGTCAGTTCATTAATGTACCCGATAAAGCCTTCAATAATAAATCCGATGATCTCTTCTTTCGTTGAGAAATACTTATATAAAGTCGCTCTGCTGACCTCCATTACTCTCGCAATCTCATCCATCCGAACGGATTGCAATCCGTTTTTGCGCAGATAAGGGATCAGCTTCACAATAAGCTTCGATCGTGCTTCATGCTTTTTATCCGTTTCATTCCTGTTCAAATCATTACCCCCTTTTTTCATTATAACCGGAATCGCGATTTCGTATATAAACTTGATACATAATGAATAAAATAGACACTTTTTATATATTTTGTTTACCATGTAAGTTTGTTGTGCTAAGATTACTACGAAGCGAATTGAAGGAAGAGAGGGTAAACGGGATGAAAACACAAAAGCTTGGCAATAGCGAACTTGTTGTTTCTTCAATTGGATTAGGGATGATGGGGATGTCTCCGGGCATTTACGGCACGATAGATGACGAGGAGTCCATAAAAACCGTTCATCGGGCTCTGGAGCTTGGGATTACACTGCTGGATACGGCGGACACTTACGGCAATGGACATAACGAGGAGCTTTTGGGGAAAGCGTTAAATGGCAAACGGGAGCAGGCTGTAGTCGCAACCAAATTTACGTTTGGCCCGAACTGGGAATTCATTGGCGGACATCCGGACTATGTCAAGAAAGCCATTGACGAGAGCTTGCGGCGTACCGGCCTTGATTATATCGATTTGTATTATCAGCATCGCGTCGATCCTAAAGTCCCGATTGAAGAGACGGTTGGCGCAATGGCAGACCTGGTTAAAGCAGGGAAGGTACGTTACCTTGGCCTCTCCGAAGCAGATGCATCCAACATTCGCCGAGCCCATGCGGTACATCCGATCTCTGCTTTGCAAACCGAATACTCCCTTTGGAGCCGGGATGTTGAAGCGGAAATTCTCCCCGTCGTAAAAGAACTGGGAATTACCTTTGTTGCTTACAGTCCTCTAAGCAGGGGCTTCATCACGGGGGAGCTTCGCAAGTTCGAGGATTTCAAAGCCGATGACATGCGTCAAATCCTGCCCCGGTTTCAAGGGGAGAACTTCCAAAAGAATGTTGACGTCGTCGACAAGCTTGCGGAAATCGCCAAAGAGAAAAACTGCTCGGTCGCGCAGCTGGCTCTTGCTTGGACAATCGCAAAAGGCGCACTGCCGATTCCGGGAACAAAACGCAGAACCTATCTGGAGGAAAATGCGGGTGCCATAAATATTAAGCTTTCTTCCGAGGATCTAGCCAGTATTGATGCGGTTAGTCCAAAAGCCTTCGGCGGGCGTTATCCGGGGATGGAATAATAATCGTAGTTTTGTTTTTTGACGGATTCCATTAATATAAAGAAAGAATAACGCAGAAACCACGTCATCAGCGAAGTTTAAGTACTTCCTTGATGCGTGGTTTTTTTTAACGCGAAAATCGAGGGGAGCTAGGTCAAACGATGCAGGAATCCACCTTTCTTCGCAAGTTATCCATTAAGCATAGGCTCCTAATCGCTTTCCTCATTACCTCGCTTCTGCCCGTATTCGCCGTTGCCTTTTATTCCAACATGAGATACGAAGCCTCGATCTCCGAGAAGCTGAGTGCTTCGACCCTTCAGGTGCTGTCGGAGTCGGCCATCAATGCAACCCGCGAATTGGCGCAATACGAGACGCTTAGCGAATCTATTATTATTAACAATCTGATTCAGGACGGATTCAAGAACGTAAGCCACATGAACGATTACGAGAAATACGAGCTGCAGACCAACCTGAAGGATGAGCTGGGGGAGCAGGTCTTCCGGCTGAGCAATATCTCTAACGTCGTTTTGTTAACGAATGGCGGGGAGGCATTCTTTGATTTGGGCTTTGAGTGGTACCCGAATAATCAGATTGTCAGCGCTCTGCAAGACCTTGCGACTGCTCCCGGCAATATCAAGTGGACGTATCTCAGGTCTAACCGCGGATCCGACAAAATCGCCCTCAGCCGCATTATATATTCCGAGGAGGATCTGAACGTAAGACTCGGATATCTAATTATCGTTATTGACGAGAAGGTGTTCTCACGCAATACGTTTGAGCATGTGGATCTCGGCAAAGGAGGCCGGATTTACATTGCGAACAGCCGGGGAGTGGTTGTATCCTCCGTCTCTCCCTCCATTGCGCATGGACAAGTCTATAATCAGGATGCCGTGTTTAAAAAAATGAACGCACAGAAGCCAAATACAACCTTCTACACGGAAGCAGATGGCGAACGGGTGCTGGTGGGCAGCGCTTATATCCGGTCAGCGGACTGGTATATGATCGGACTGGTTCCGCATACGTATATCATTTCCGAATTGGATGCCATCCGCAAAAATCTCATTTACATCTGCTTGCTTATCGTCTTATTGGCCGGAGCGCTGGCCATGTGGATTTACAGGAGCATAAACAAGCCGATGCGCGATTTGCTCCAATACGCGAAGCAAATTAAGCTTGGCCGGCTCGAAACCAGACTGTCGAGAACGCATCCGGATGAAATGGGCAGATTATCCGAGACGATTGACCAGATGGTTGCCCGGCTTAAGCTGCTGATCTATCAGGTTGAGGAGGAGCAGCAGGCCAAGCGCGAAGCGGAGCTGAAGATGCTTCAGGCGCAGATTAATCCGCATTTCCTGTTTAATACCTTGAACTCGCTGAAGTGGAGCGCCATGATGAGCGGGAATGAAGTGGTGGAACAAGGCATCGGCTCCTTATCCGAGCTGCTGCGCAACACGATTCTGGTTAAGGAGGAGATGATTCCGCTTGAAAAGGAGATCGACAATTTGCTCCATTATGCCGTTATTCAGCGGATCCGGTACGGCGATTCCTTCAAGTTGGAATGCAGCATGAGTGATGAGCTGCTGTACCGCTGCCTGGTTCCAAGATTTATTCTCCAGCCAATTGTAGAGAATTCGATTATCCATGCGGGAAGCAGCGAAGGCCGGAGAGTGCATATCCGGGTGGAAGGAGAAATCGTAGAAGGCATTCTGCAGCTTACTATCGCGGATGACGGCAAAGGGTTTGATATGGCGGAAGTACAGGAGCGCAAGCAGTCCCATGAGAAGCTGTCCGGAATCGGAATGTCTAATGTGGATGAAAGGATCCGTCTGCATGTCGGCCGGCAGTATGGGATTGAAATCAAAAGCGAGCTGAATGTCGGAACGGAAACGTTAATCCGGCTGCCAATCCTGATGAAAGAGGGTCAAATCGATGTATAAAGTCATTATTGTGGATGATGAGATGATCGTGCGGCATGCGGTGAAAACTTTGATTAAGTGGGACAGATTCGAATTTGCGGGTTCTGCCGCGAATGGCATAGCCGCACTCGAGCTGGCAGCCCGGACTGGTGCGGAAATCATCATTACGGATATCAAGATGCCGGAGATGGACGGACTCGAGCTGATCAAAAAGCTGGTGGCCGGCGATTTTCGGGGAGAGGTGCTGGTTCTCAGCAATTACAACGACTTCGAATTGGTGCGCGAAGCGCTTAAATGCGGCGCTCATGATTATATGCTGAAGCTGACCTTGAAGTCAGAGGCCTTTATGGCGGCCCTGGACGAGATGGCGGCAAAGCTTGATGCCAGAGGACATCAGCTGGCTCCGCAAGGATTGGTGAAGAACGCTGCAGGCGGTGAGCGGACAAGCCTCTATCAGCTGCTAAATAGAGCCGAGCATGGAGAAAGCATAGCCTTTAATCGTCTAACAGGCGAGGAGCACAAAGGAGTAACCGGATTAAACGGTGCCTGCTGTTATTCGTTTGCCGTGTATGCGCAGGAAGAGGAGGAGCAGTCGGATATCGCGGATATTTTAGACAAGCTGGCTGATGGATTATTTCCTGGGAAACAGCATGGATTTGTTATTCCTGCAGGGGCAGGGCGATATTCCCTTATTATTACGGTTCCCCGCAGCCTTAATCCGGCGGAGCCGGAAGAGGTTGCGCACCGTCTGGTCAAGCTCGCAGAGATGTATTACGGTCTGCATGTCAATGTCTTTTTTGGCCAAGCGGCCACTTCGTTTGAGGAATTGCTTCTGCAGCTGAGGTTAAATAAGGAAGCCGATGAGCTGCGTTTTTATACCCGATACACGGAAGGCTGCTGTTCCAGCTTGCCCCGGCAATCCATTAACCAAGAGGGATTCCATCAATCGGAAGCAAGACTGCGGGAGAGCTTGAGGAAATCCGGGGGAAGCGCCGTGGAGCTATGGGTGGAAAGCTCGTTTCTCCTGGTTGAATCGGCTGCGGCACATCGGGTTCCGCCCAGGACGTTAAAAAGGATCTTAAGCGGCAGTATTTGGGGCTTATCGAATACCACGCCTGTCCGGAACGGCCAGCCATGGAATGAACAGGTCTGGATTGAAAAGATGGAAGCGGCGGAGTCGGATTCCGGCCTGCTGCTTCTTATTAAAGATTCATCCGATCAGCTCTATGATGTTATCGGACGCATTCCCGCAGCCGCGGCGATCCGCGGGGAGATCAAGCAGGCGCTTTCGTATCTCGAGGAGCATTACGCGGAGCGGGTAGCGATCTCGGATGTAGCCGCGCATGTCGGCTTGTCCGAGCCGTATCTATGCCAGGTGTTCAAGACGGAAACGGGCAGCAGTATCCTGACCCGGTTAAACGAGATTCGCCTGAATAAAGCCCATGAGATGCTGGCATCGGGCAACTATTTGGTCAAGCAGGTTGCGATTGAGGTAGGCATCCCGGATCCGTTTTATTTCAATCGGCTGTTTCGCAAGCGTTATGGGGTAGCTCCCAAGAATGTTAAAGGCTGATCTTAAAATCGTATAGGTCACGACGCAAAAGGCGCTAAAATTATCCATCATCATCCGTTCTTTTGTTTATATGGCAACTTCGTCAACGTCCTTATAATTAGGCTCATCACAAATCGAAAGGGGTCATGCAACGTGATGAAGCACAAGAAGTGGTATACGTTAACTTCCGTTATTGTATTGCTGTCCGCGGTATTAGCCGGCTGCGGTTCCGGCAACAACTCGAACCCGAATTCGAATTCCAGCAATTCCCCATCCCCATCCCCGACTGCTTCCGCGGCGGCAGAATCCGAGTCTCCATCCGCGGCGCCTTCCGAAAGCGCTTCGCCAGAGACGAAGACCTTCGATAATCCGGAGCTTGATGTTGCGGTGTTCCAAGGCGGCTATGGCCGGGAGTTCTGGGACAGTGTGGCGGAAGCGTTCATGCAGGATTATCCGGGTACCAAAATCAACATCACGGCCAGCCCCAAAATAGCCGAAATGATCCGGCCGAAAATCGTGGCAGGCAACCCGCCTGATTTCATGTACATTGCAGGCAGCGATAACACGCCGCTTGTAGACGGCCTCATTAAGGATAAAGCTCTGCTTGATCTGACGGACGTATTTAACGGTCCTGCTCTTGACGGGACTCCGCTTAAGGATAAAATTCTGGACGGCGTACTCGGCTCCCGCGCAAGCTCGCCTTATGACGACGGCAAAGTCTATCTCGCCCCGTACAACTTTGGCGTAATGGGTCTCTGGTACAACAAAGCATTGTTTGATGCCAAGGGAATTACTCCGCCAAAAACCTGGGATGACTTCTTTGCGGCTAACGCTGCAGCGAAAGAAAACGGACGCGCATTAATGACCTACCAAGGCATCTATCCGGGTTATCTGGAGGAAATGATTGTTCCGGCGATCTATGCTGCGGGCGGTCAGGATGCGCTTAAGCAATTTTTCGATTATGATCCGGAATTCTGGAAGAGCGATACGTTTAAGCAGGTATGGGGTCTTCTCGATAAAATCGCTAAAGAAGACAATGCCCTGATGTCAGGTACTGTTGCGCTGAACCATACCCAATCGCAAACGGCGTTCCTGCAAGGCAAAGCAATGTTTATCCCGAACGGTACCTGGTTTGAGGACGAGATGAAGGATGCCCCGCGCGAAGACGGCTTCAAGTTTGGTTATCTTGGCGTACCGGCGTTCACGGCAGATAAACAGGTGTCCGCGCTGACAAGCGTAGAGACGATGGTTATTCCGGCCAAAGCGAAAAACCCCGAGCTCGCGAAGGAGTTCCTGAAGTACATTTATACGGAAAAAGCGATCAAGCTGAACGGCGAAAAAGCCAAGGCGGTCATGGCGGTAAAAGGCGCGCCGGATCTGGTGAAGGAATACATCTCGGAGACCACCTACAACGTCTACAAAGCAGCCGATGACGGCATGGTTGCGGTTAACGGCACCTTCAAGCCGGTTGCCAAAGGCAGCAAGTATAATCCTAGCGATGAAGTGTATAAACCCATCTCCTCGATCATGAGCAAGCAGATGACCTTGGATCAATACAGCGAGAAGCTGTACAAAGTATATACCGCGATTAAAAAGGAGCTGGAAGCCGCCGGATCGCAGTAAATTCCAAATAAGCGATTCTCGTAAAACCTGCCGTGCTTGATGCAAGTCGGCAGGTTTTATGATTAGAGCATACTTGCGCAGTAAGCTTGGAATGACAAATCTATTGCAGAGGGGATGGTGCGTTTAAGAGAGCTTGGTCCAGGTTGTTTATGTGACAATTCTTTGTAGGAGGTATGAAACGGAAATGAAAAAACAAACCTCAGCTTTGCTGGCGTTCCTGTTACTGTGTTCCGTCCTTCTAACTATCGTGCCAGCTACGGTAAGCGCAGCGAATACGACGTATTACGTCGATTCGGCTTCCGGCAGCGATTCCAACAACGGTACTTCGACAAGCACACCATGGAAAACGTTGGACAAAGTTAATGCAACCACCTTCCAGCCGGGCGACCAGATCTTGTTCAAGTCGGGAGGCGTCTGGAATGGCCAGCTATGGCCGAAGGGCTCCGGTACGGTTGGCTCTCCGATCAAGATCGACAAGTACGGCGGTACGGCCCGTCCGATTATTAACGGCGGCGGAACAGCCCGGGCATACCAATCGACCGGCGCCGTTATGCTTCGCAACCAGGAATATTGGGAGATCAGCAACCTGGAAGTGACGAACGACGATAACTTTAGCGTCGATCTGACAACCGTGACATACGCAAACAGCAAACCTTCGAACATAAGGGACGGCATCCTTGTTGTGCTGGATACGGATCTAGTGCCTGCTGGCGGCGATGGGGTCATGGATCATATCTATATTCATGACAACTACGTGCATGACGTGGATAGTCCAAACGCCTGGCCGAATCAGTACGGAAACGCTTCGTTTAACGGCGGAATCATGTTCTACGTGATAGGCACGCTGAAGCCTAACATGACCTTTAACGACGTGCGGATCGAGAATAATACAATCGAGAAGGTTGACCTGCTCGCGATTGCCAACTTCAACTATACGACAACAACCGCTTTTCAGGATGAGATCGGGCCTAATAACCTGTGGCAGACAAACATTTATATCGGTCATAACTACATGCGTAATATTGGCCAAGGCGCGATTGATATTTGCGATGCCAAGGATGCGGTTGTGGAGTATAACGTCGTGGACGGCTGGTCGAAACGGTACAATGCGGAAAGCGCGGGTATTTATCCGTGGAAATCGCAAAATGTCGTATTCCAGAACAACGAAGTGTACGGCGGTCCAACAACAACGGGCGCGAACAACGGCGATGGAACGGCTTTTGACTTCGACTCTCCGAACATTAACATCGTCTACCAGTTCAACTATACCCATAACAACCCGATGGGCTGGATGAGCTACCTGGGCAGGAGCAGCAACAATATTGCCCGGTATAACATCAGCGACGATAACGCGGCTTATCTTATCAAATTTGGCTGGTTCGACGTGGATACCTCGGCCACCTATTTCCTGAATAACGTGTTTATCTACAACGGTTCCGTTACGAAATTTACGAACTCCAACGCGAACCTGGCGTCGACGTATTTCAAGAGCGTGCCGTATTACTTCTATAATAATGTGTTTTATGATAAAACAACGCCGTCCTCTTCCTTCTGGGCAAGCAGCCCGTCCGGTTACGGCACAGCGGTATTCCGCAATAATGCCTATTATGTGACAACGGGAAGCCACGCGGCAGGCGAGCCAAACGATCCGGCCAAAGTCATTTCTCCTCCGCAAATGGTTAATCCGGGTCAAGCGCCTACCTTGGGAGCAAACGGCTTCACCAGCGGGGCAACGGTATGGGACGGCTACAAGCTTCAAACGACATCGCCTCTGATTAATGCGGGCTTTAACGTACCTCAGCTGGGGACAAAAGATTTTTACGGCAACGCTTTGTATAACGGCTCCGCTCCGGATATCGGCGTTTTCGAATCAACTGTTACGGGCGGTCCGGCCGGCCCAACCTCCGTTGCGGTAGGCGGCACGGTTACGGCAAGCTCCACAAGCAGCCCGTCGGGCGAGGAGAAGGAAAAAGCCTTTGACCAGAACACCTCAACGAAATGGCTGATTACGACAAGCACCGGCTGGATTCAGTATAAATTCGCCACCGGCGTCTCCCAAGCGGTGAAGTCCTACACGATTACTTCAGCGAACGACGTGCCAACAAGGGATCCGAAAAACTGGACATTGCAGGGCTCCAATAACGGAACAACTTGGACCACGCTGGATACGCGGACGAACGAAACCTTCGCCAACCGTTTCCAGACCAATACCTATACGTTCACCAACACAACGTCCTATTCGTATTACCGCTTGAACATCACCGCCAACAGCGGCGCCACCCAGATTCAGTTAGCGGAAATCGGCCTCTTCACTTAGTCAAAAAGCTGTGCGCGGATATTCTTATCCCCGCACAGCTTTTTTTCGCGGCCTCCCCCAAATAACAAAACGGCGAGGTGGGGGAGGGCGGAGTATTAGAATACGCAGCCCATCCACCTAGACGATATTACGCCCATATCCATCTTAAAATCGTCTATAACCTTCGTCGCTTTTGTTCATATCCCCCTCTCCCTTAGTCAACTTATAATTAACTCTATCACGCGGGAGAGGGGATGAAGGCCATGACCATCAGAACAAGAAGAACCTTATTCATCATTGCTTGTTTGCTGCCCGGACTCTTATTGTTCACCTTGTTTAAGGTATATCCGACGATTCAAATTTTCCAAAAATCGATGTTTTTATGGACGGGGTTAAGCGACAAGCCTAAATATATCGGCTTTCGGAACTACACGGATATGTTTCATGACGATACGTTTCTCCTGTCGCTCCGCAATACCGGCTTCCTTATGCTGGTCGTACCGGTTGTTACGATTATCGCCGCTCTTATTAACGCGTCGATTCTAACCAGATCCAAGCTGAAAGAGCGGGGCTTTTACCGGACGGTGTTTTTCTTCCCAAGCATCTTGTCCTTTGTTGTTATCGCTATTCTCTGGTCGTTTATCTATCATCCAACGATGGGTTTCGTTAATTCGGGGCTGGATTTGCTAGGTCTGCACAGCTGGGCCAAACCTTGGCTTGGCGACCAGAAGACCGTGCTTTGGGCGCTTGCGGTTACGCTCATCTGGCAGGCTGCCGGTTACTATATGGTCATGTTTATGGCGGGGATCGACAGCATCTCTCCGGATCTCTACGAAGCGGCGGAGCTGGACGGAGCCACTCGAATCCAGCAGTTTTTCCGCATAACGATCCCAATGTTGTGGGAGATCATCCGGGTAACGATTATTTTTAGCATTAACGGGGTGCTCAGCATCAGTTTTATTATCGTCTCGGTCATGACGGGCGGCGGACCGGACCGGCATTCCGAGGTTGTAATGACGTATCTGTATTCCCAGGCGTTTACGAATTCCAACTTTGGCTACGCGATGGCCATTGGCGTCTTTATCTTCATCATTTCGATGATTCTGGCCGTACTCAGCAATAAACTGACGGAAAGGGGCTCGCATTGACATGTCTTCTTACATCGGAAAAATCGCGCTGCGCCTGTTCCTTATCGTGCAGGCTGTTATTGTCGTATATCCGCTATTGTGGAATGTACTCGCTTCTTTCAAGACAAATGCCGAGGTAATGGAGAACCCCTGGAAGCTGCCATCCGGCCTGCAGTGGAAAAACTACGTAGACGCCTTTACAACGGCCCGCATCGGCGATTATATGCTGAATTCCGTTCTTGTTGTGTTGATCTCGATGGCGGTATTGCTCATAGCCGCGGTGCCGACGGCTTATGTATTAGGCAGAATGGTTTTTCGCGGAAGGGGGTTTATTACGCAGTTCTACATGGCGGGCCTGTTTATCGGCGGCGTGTATATCATTGTTCCGTTATTCATCATGATGAATGAACTGCATATGCTGGACAACCGGTTTTGGTTAAGCGCGGTGTATGCGACAGGCAGCCTTCCATTTTCCGTTTATTTACTGACAGGCTTTATGAAGTCGATAGCGAATGATTATGAAGAAGCGGCCATGATCGACGGCTGCGGTTATTTCTCGATATTAGTCCGCATTATTATTCCGATGGCCCGGCCGGGGATTGTCACCTTAATCGTATTCAGCTTCTTTGATTTCTGGAACGAATACGTGATGGCGATGACCTTTATGACAAGCGATGCGAAAAAGACAATTCCGGTCGGCTTATCCAACCTCATGCAGATCCAGCAGTTCGCAACCGACTGGGGTTCGCTTTTTGCCGGTCTTGTTATCGTGCTGGCGCCAACGGTGCTGATTTATGCGCTCTTGCAGAAGAAGTTAACGGAAGGGATGGCGCTTGGCGGAGTAAAAGGCTAAGAACTTAGGAGGAGATATGAATTGGGCGTAACGATTAAGGAAGCCGCTCAGATCGTTCCTTCGTCCCGGCAGCTGGCTTGGCAGGAGACGGAGTTTTATGCGTTTATTCATTTTACCGTTAACACGTTTACGGACATGGAATGGGGAACGGGGGAAGAGTCGCCCGGGATCTTTAGTCCCACGGAGCTTGATGCCAGGCAGTGGGTGAAGGCATGCCAAAGCGCCGGTATGAAAGGCTTGATCTTAACCTGTAAGCATCATGACGGATTTTGCCTGTGGCCTAGCCAATATACGGATCATTCGGTGAAGAGCAGCCCCTGGAAGCAAGGGGACGGCGATGTTGTGAAGGAAACAGCAGAAGCCTGCCGCGAAGCGGGACTGAAGTTCGGCATCTATGTCTCGCCATGGGACCGGCATGAAGCAAGCTATGGGGATTCCGAGCGTTATAACCGGTATTTCGTGAATCAATTGACCGAGCTGTTGGATGGCTATGGCGAACTGTTCTGCGTCTGGTTCGACGGGGCTTGCGGAGAAGGTCCTAACGGCAAAAGGCAGGTCTATGACTGGGATGCCTACTATGAAGTGATCCGGCGTCTGCAGCCTGGCTCGGTGATCTCGGTCTGCGGTCCGGATGTGCGTTGGTGCGGCAATGAAGCGGGACATACACGGCTGGTGGAATGGAGCGTAGTGCCGGCCAGCCTTCGGGATAACGAGAAAATTCAGGCAAATTCCCAGCAGACGGACAGCGGTGAGTTCGCGAGGCGACTTGGCTCCGAGGAAGAGGATTTGGGAAGCCGCAAGGTTCTGGCGGAGACGGACCGGGTTGTCTGGTATCCGGCAGAGACAAACACGTCAATCCGTCCAGGCTGGTTTTATCATAAGCATGAAGACGACAAAGTGAAATCAGTTGATGAGCTGGTTGATTTATATGAACGGACGGTTGGCGGGAACAGCACCTTCCTGCTGAACTTGCCGCCGGACCGGCGCGGGCTGATCCATGAGCAGGATGTATCCCGACTGCAGGAGCTTGGCCGCGAGCTGAAGAAAAGATACCGGAGTAATCTCGCAAGCGAAGCGAACGTTACGGCTTCTGCTTCCCTTAATGAGGAACATGAAGGAGCTAAGCTTACCGATGGCCATCTCCATACGTTTTGGAGGACAGCCGAAGGAACCGAGTCGGCCACAATTGAATTGCAATGGAAGAATAGGATAACCTTCGATCGCGTCACGCTGAAGGAGCATATCCGGGAAGGTCAGCGGACTGAACGGTTTTATCTCGAATGGCATGACGGTGCGGACTGGCATCCGCTCTATGAAGGCCAAGTCATCGGATATAAAAAGATTTGCCGGTTTGAACCTGTTGAAACAGATCGCATTCGTATCCGCATCACCGAATCAAGAGGGTATCCAACCTTGCGGGAAGCTGGCGTATACTGGACGGACATGGGGGATGAGCATGAATCGGAACCTGGCGAATCAGAGGAAAGGAAGCTTTTCTCGCCTTAAACGGATGTGGTGGATCGCAGGCGGCGTGCTTCTTCTTGCGTCAGCGGGATTGGCTGTTGCATGGCCCCAGCCTACGGGAGGAAGTCCTTCCGGTAGTGAAGCGATTGCGACCGTAGGCGGTCAGCCAATCAGTCTCGATGAATTCCGGCTTTATATGGATAAGGCGAAAGGCGAAGTAACCAATTATTTCAGCGTGACCTACGGGGCGGAGGATCGCAAAGATTATTGGACTTCTGCATTTGGCGGTGAAAGGCCTATTGACCGGCTGAAGAAACAAGCTATGAAAGACGCCGTTGAGGGAAAGACGCTGCAGCTGCTTGCAGTGGAGAACGGACTGGCCGAAAGCAGTTCTTTTGCCGACTTTACCCGGAATTGGAACGATAACAATCAATCAAGAGCCAAGGATTTGAAGCAGGGGAAGGCGATTTATGGCTTGGGGGAATATGATTTAAGCCAGTTCTACTTCTATTCGATCAGCAATCTGAAGCTTGATCTGGCGGAAAAGCTAGGCGAACGGGAGCTTAAAGTGACGGATCAAGAGCTTCTTGACAGGTATCAGTCTCATGCTGAATTCGCGGGGCAGACGCAATTAACTTATAAAGAATTGTCCATCCCTTTCGGTGACGGGGAAAGGGAACAAGCATACAAGCAAATAACGGAAGCTCAGCAGGAGCTGAAAGCGGGTTTATCTTTCGAGGAGGCCGCCAAGAAGTACACCGAAAATGGTCTTCGCGACAACACGGTTATTATTGGCGGCCAGGATTCTCCTCTTCAGGCGGATGCGGTGCTGAAGCAGGCGGCTGCCCGGCTGGAGATCGGCGAATACTCGCCAGTCCTGGACTGTGGCAGCGGCTTCTCGATTATCCGGCTGGTTAACCGGACCGACAACTTTTCCGTTCCGCTTGATTCGGTCAAAGCCCAGCTGCAGGAAGAGGTTCTACAGCTTAAATTTCAGGCGTATCTGGCTGATCAGGTGAAA
Organism: Paenibacillus sp. JDR-2; assembly: GCF_000023585.1. Lineage (NCBI taxonomy): Bacteria > Bacillati > Bacillota > Bacilli > Caryophanales > Paenibacillaceae > Paenibacillus > Paenibacillus sp. JDR-2. The sequence goes on from NC_012914.1 coordinate 2,096,917, forward strand.
AAGAGGAATGTGCAAATCAAGCAGGATGTTTATGATCAGTTAAAGAAAGACCAATAAATTTGTCCACCTTCTATGGGTCCTTTTCCTTGAGCAACTCTTGAAATTATTGCTATAATTTCCTAATAGAGCTTCAGGAGAGAGCAGCATGCAAAGGCAAAAGGGGGATGGAAGATGGAGCATTGCAACGAAAGTTTTATAGTAAGCATCGATCGTTTCAAGCCGCATACCTTTCATTTGGAAGAAGGTGACGGCCTCTTTATCTCGCATTCCCATGATTATGATGAGTTGACTTTGGTTCTGGACGGAGAGGGCTATTACAGCTCCCCGGAACAAAACATAAAGGTAAGCGCGGGCAGCTTGATCTTGATTCCTCCCGGGCTGCATCACGGCTTTGTATGCACGAAACCTTGGAGAGGGGTATCCGTTCATTTCAACCATGAGCGGATTCCGCTGCAATCCCGATACCTGTTTCATGCCGGGTATGAATGTAATCGAATTCATCATATTCAGCTCGCCGAGGAAGATACCGAATGGGCGGAAATTAGTTACAGCCAGCTGGAGAAGGAATGGAAGAAGGACCGGAGCAGCATGGATTCCTTCAATATAATGAGAATCGCGTTTGAGACAGTGATCGTCTTATTCCAGCGCTATCAAGCCCTTTTTTCCCAAACAGCCGGAGGCAAGAACGATCAGACGGTTATTCATGAAGTGTTGAAGGAAATACACGCCAGGTTCTACAGTCAGCTTACGGTTCATGAGCTGGCGTCCAAGCATTTTGTATCGGAGAGCAATTTGCGCAAGAAGTTTACCGAAATCGTTGGCGTATCGCCAAAGCAGTATATGATTAACCTGCGAATGGAGGAGGCGAAGCGTCTGCTGCGCCAGACCGACAAAGCCATTGAATCGATTTCCTCCGAGGTGGGTTTCACTTCCTCCAGCCGATTCTATGATTTCTTTGTCAAATCGGTTGGGGTGACACCTTTCGAATGGCGCAAACAAAACATGAAATAACGATTCATATGAAGCCGTCTCCTGGAGAAATGTCATTAAGTTAAGTCTATCTTAATGGCATTTCTCCAGGAGACGGTTTTTTTCGACCGTCGAAACCGACTTGGCTATTCCGTTTTTTGAACAGAAATTAAAGCGCTTTCGTAATTGTTCGCGGGTGGGGCCTCCTAGATAATAGGAGATGCAAGGCGTAATGATGGTGCAAGAAAAGGAGAGAGTAGATGACACAAGCTGAAACATTCAACAACCCTATTGTTGCAAACGCTGGCGATCCATGGGTGTATAAGCATACGGACGGTTATTACTACTACATGTGTACGCGGGGGAACCGTCTGGTGCTTACGCAATCGGCTAGTCTGACAGGACTTGCAGGGGGGCGCAAACAAACAATTTGGACACCTGAGGCTGGAGGCCCGTACAGCAGCAATCTGTGGGCGCCGGAAATTCATTTCCTGAATAACAAATGGTACATCTACTACACTGCTAATGATGGAGGAGGGGATGATACCCGCCGGATTTGCGTCCTGGAGAATGAGCAGGCAGATCCGCTTGAGGGCGAGTGGGCCTGGAAAGGCGCGTTGCAGACACCTGTACCCGGTCTGGACGGAACCGTACTTGAGATGGGGGAGCAGTTGTACTTCCTATACGCCGGTTATGGTCACTTCCCGGACTATGGTTCAGCCATTTATATCATGCGAATGACAAATCCGTGGACGTTAACCGGAGAGCAGACCATGCTGACGGCTCCAACTCTGGAATGGGAGAAGCAAGGGGGTATGGCGATTAATGAAGGGCCTGTTATGCTGAAGCGTAACGGAAGAGTGTTTCTTATTTATTCTGCCAGCACGACCTGGTCCGAGGATTATTCGCTTGGGATGCTGACCATGGAGGATTCGGCAGACCCGATGGCTGCGGATTCCTGGACGAAAACGATGCAGCCGGTATTTAAGAAAAGCGTTGAGAACGGGGTATACGCGACGGGACATAACAGCTTTACCAAGTCGCCTGATGATCAGGAGGATTGGATTGTCTTCCATGCGCTGCATGCGCCTGGAGTGGAGACCAAGCATCGTGCAACCCGTATTCAGAAGTTTGGCTGGCATTCGGACGGATCGCCTGATTTTGGAGTGCCTTACGGGGATACGTTTGCCTTGAAGGTGCCATCGGGGGAATAAGCAACAGCTCTTTTTTTTACCGATTGATACATCAATTCTGTAACTAAATAGTTTTTCTGCGAACTACAACGGAGGAAAAGCCTTTTTATAGGCGGGAATTGATGAGATCAGCTTTGTTAGTTCCAATATTTAAAAATGAAAACGTTGACATTCAAGTATGGAAGTTCATTAAACGTGAAGCAGGGGGATAAAAACATGGGAACGATGAAGAAACGTTTGCTTAACCTGTTACTTGTATCCGTACTAACCGGTTCCGCTCTAGCGGCCTGCAGCAACAACAATAATGATCCGAAGGAGTCCGCTGATCCTGCCGCAACAACCGACAGCTCGCAGGCGCCGGCTGTAACGACGGCTTTCTCGGATATCAGCCCAACCATCCGCGGCAATAAAGCCCCAACCCAAGAGCAGATGGATGAAGTCAACAACACGTTAAACGATACTTATCTCGGCGATCTGTACGACGAGAAAATTCCAAGCCATTATGACGCGTACCCTTATAAAAAGGACGTAACGCTGGACGTATGGCTGCCGGCCGATTCCCAAATTCCGGATATGAACAATCAGGTCGTACAGAAGCAGGTCGAGAAATTAACCGGCATCAAGGTTAATTTCATTACGCCTCCGGTTGGCCAGGAAGCGGACGCGTTTACGCTGATGATGTCTTCGGGCGAGCTGCCGGACATTATTATCGAGCCGGAACGTTACCCGGGCGGACTTGAAGCGGGCGTTAAAGACGGCGCTTATCTGGATTTGACGGATTATATGGATAAATACGCTCCGAACTATAGCGAATGGCGCAACTCCGATGAGACAAGAAGAAAAACAACGGTAACGGACAGCGGCAAGCTGTTGGGCTTCTATGGCATCGCTCCTTATTCCGAATGGATGTGGTTCGGCATGCTGATCAAGAAGGAAGCGCTTGATAAGACGGGACTCGAAGTGCCGAATACGATTGACGAATGGCATACGTTCCTGACCAAAGCGAAGGAAGTCGGCTACAGCGAGCCGCTCAACTACGGTTCCACTTACGGTCAGATCTTTACGGGCATCATCAACGGTGCTTATGGCGTATGGGACTGGACGTTTATGGATGCGGACGGCAAGGTGCAATGGGGCCCGGCCCAGCCTAAAGCGAAGGACTATCTGGCTACCATGCAGCAATGGAACAAAGAGGGACTGCTGAACAAAGACTGGGCGACTGCGGACTTCAACCAGCGGATGGCAAGCGCCATTTCGGCTAAAACAGCCGTTATGATGGATTCCCCGGATACGATGTGGAGCTACTGGAAGCAGCAGAACAATATCGACTTCGTTGGCGCTCTGAACCCGGTTCTGAACGCCGGCGACAAGGCGGCTACCACCTACAAGAACTTCAAGAGAACAGGCAGATCCGCTGCGGTTACGACGCAGGCCGATGATGTGGAAGCGGCTATGAGATTTCTTGATTTTGCTTACAGCAAGAAAGGCTGGGAGATTCTGAACTACGGCGAATACGGCAAGGTGCATCTGGTTGACGAGACGGGCAAGCCTTACTTCCAGCCTGACAGCTATATTTACAAAGATCCGGACGGTCAGCCGGTAGCGACAACTCTTGTGAAATACCGCATGCACTCCTGGCCGGATATCCGCGACGAGCATAACTCCAACCCGCTGATCGTGGCAGAAGGCAGCTACTCGGGCGACATTCGGAAAACTTGGACGGAAAATATGGACACAAGCGTAGCGATGCCTCCGATTACGTTCACGACGGAAGAAGCCTCCCGCGAAGCGGAGCTTGGCAACCAGCTGTCGACGCTGCGCAATGAATATTTTGCCAAGATTATTAAAGGACAGCTGCCGGTAGATGCGTACGACAAATTCCTGAGCGAAGCGAAGAAGATGGGACTTGACGAATTCCTGAGCATCCATCAGGCTGCGCTTGACCGGTATAACGCGCGGTAATTTCAAGTTTAGGTTTATACAGGAGATATACGGGCATGGCTGTTTGCGGATTCCGCAGGCGGCGATGCCCTACCTGGGAAATAAGGCGGTGGATGCATGAGAACGGGTCAAATCATCAAAAAGGACGTTAGAAAAAACTGGTTTGTCTATTTATTGGCGGTACCTGTTATCGCATGGTTTGTCATTTTCTGCTATGGGCCGATGTGGGGATTGTTGATCGCATTCAAAGACTTTAAGCCGCTGCTGGGCTTCTCGAACAGCGACTGGGTAGGCTTGAAGCATTTTATCGATTTCTTCGGGGGGCCGTATTTCTGGCGGGTCGTTAAAAATACGCTGATGCTGAACGTATGGGGCCTTGCTTTTGGTTTCACCGCTCCGATTGTATTGGCGTTATTACTCAACGAAGTACGAGACGGCAAATTCAAGAAGCTGGTACAGACGATCACTTACATGCCGCATTTTATCTCTCTGGTTGTCGTGTGCGGGATGATTCATATTTTTACGGAGGATGAAGGGGTTATTACCCAACTGCTTCAGCTGATTACAGGCAAGGATTATACCTCTTTACTCGGGTATTCCCAGTTTTTCAGGCCGATCTATACATTCTCCGACATCTGGCAGACGATCGGCTGGTCCAGCATCATCTATCTCGCTGCCATGAGCTCGATTGATTCAACGCTGTACGAAGCGGCGGATATGGACGGAATCGGCAGATTGAAGAAAATGTGGCATATTACGCTGCCGCAGATCAGCCCGGTCATCATTATTCTATTTATCTTCGCCGTAGGCGGCATCATGGCGTCCAGCTATGAGAAGATTATCCTTCTCTATAATCCGCTTACCTATGATAGAGCCGATGTTATTGCTTCCTATGTCTACCGGAGAGGCTTGCGCGAAGCGAGCTTGAGCTATTCGACGGCCGTTGGTCTTATCAGCTCGTTAGTCAACTTTGCCCTGCTGTGGGTAACGAACAAAATAGCAAGCCGCAAATCCGAAGTGAGCTTATGGTAGAAAGGGGAGGCTTTTACGATGAAGTATCAGTCGATCAGCAGCAGAACATTTGATGTCATGATCTATGTCCTGCTCACGGTTTTAACATTGTGCTGCCTGTATCCGATCGTCCATATCATTTTCGCTTCCGTTAGCGATCCGGCAAGACTGGTTGCGCATAAAGGCGTTCTGTTAAAACCTCTTGGCCTTACGATTGACGGCTACAAGCTGATTTTTAAGGATAACAGTCTATTGGTGGGCTATAAGAATACAATCTTGTATGTAGGGCTTGGAACGTTAGTGAATATGCTCATGACGATTATGGGCGCTTTCGTTCTGTCCAGGCGGGATTTGTATTTCAAGAAATATATCATGATCATTATTACCGTGACGATGTTTTTTGGCGGCGGATTGATTCCGTGGTTCTTATTAATGAAGGATATCGGCCTGTACAACAATCTGTGGGCGATGATTCTGCCTACGGCCTTGAACACTTGGAATATGATCGTGCTCCGTACCGGCTTCCAGTCGATTCCGACCGAGCTCGAGGAAGCGGCGATTATTGACGGCGCAAGCCAGCTGAAGCTGCTCGTAAACGTTATTCTGCCGCTGTCCAAGGCGACGCTCGCCGTTATTTTCCTCTATTATCTCGTAGGCAACTGGAACTCCTGGTTTAACGCGATGGTGCTGCTGAAGGACCGGGATCAGTTCCCGCTGCAGCTGCTGCTCAAGGAGATTCTGGTGGCTAACGATTCAACGGCTACGACTCAGGGCAGCGCCGGCGGCGTTGTGATCGACAGCGCATCCAGCGCGACCGCTTTCCGGGAATTGGTGAAGTATTGCACGATCGTCTTCTCCACGTTGCCGATTCTGATGGTGTATCCGTTCCTGCAGAAATATTTTGTTAAAGGCGTCTATGTCGGTTCAATTAAAGGCTAATTGCAAAGGAGCTTGCTAACTTATGAAACTTACGATTCCCCGTCCCGAATATCCGCGTCCTCAGTGGGTTCGGCCTGATTGGATCAACCTGAACGGGCAGTGGCAGTTCGAAATCGACCATGGCAAAAGCGGCAAAGAGCGCGGCTTCCAGGAGCCCGGACTTGAGCTGTCCGGTACGATTAACGTGCCGTTCTGCCCGGAGAGCAAGCTCTCGGGCGTAGAATACAAGGATTTTATGGCAGCGGTCTGGTACAAAAGAGAAATTATTCTTCCGGATGATTGGGCAAACGACGGGCGAGTTCTGCTTCACTTTGGCGCTGTCGATTACGAAGCGGAGGTATGGGTGAACGGCACGGCGGTAGGCAGGCACCGCGGCGGTTATTCCTCCTTCAGCTTTGATATCACTTCTGCTGTCTCGGCGGGGAGCAATGTGATTACCGTCTACGCGGTAGACGACCTGCGTTCGGGACGTCAGCCGCGGGGCAAGCAATGCGGAGGGTATTACTCCTCAGGCTGCGATTATACCCGAACAACGGGAATCTGGCAGACGGTATGGCTGGAGCGGGTACCGGAAGCTTATTTGGCAGGAATGAAGCTTGTCCCGGATCCGGACAATGCATGTGCGCATCTGGAGCTGCAGCTTGGCGGAAGCGGGTTTAAGGCCGGCACCAAGCTGGCTGTAAAAGCCTTGTATGAAGGCGCGGCAGCTGGCGAAGCGGCAATTACCGTATCGGGTCCGTCGGCGAAGCTGACGCTCCCGTTGTCGACGGTTCATCTCTGGCAGCCGGGCAGTCCGGAATTGTATGATCTGGAGATCAGTCTGGTTCGGGATGGGCAGACGCTTGATTCGGTCCAGTCTTATTTTGGGCTTCGCTCGGTGAAGCTGGACGGGATGGCTTTCCGCATTAACGGCAAATCCGTGTTCCAGCGGCTTGTGCTGGATCAGGGATTTTACCCGGATGGCGTCTATACGGCTCCAAGCGACGAGGATCTCCGCAAGGATATCGAAATCTCGATGGGGCTTGGTTTTAACGGCGCAAGACTGCATGAGAAAATATTCGAGCCCCGTTTCCTGTATTGGGCGGATAAGCTTGGTTACCTTGTGTGGGGCGAGCATGCCAACTGGGGACTGGACATAACGACTTCAGAGGGGCTGGCCGGGTTTTTGCCGGAATGGCTGGAAGGAATGGAACGCGATTTCAACCATCCCGCGCTTATTGGCTGGTGCCCGTTTAACGAGACTTGGGATAAGGACGGGACCAAGCAAAATAACGAGGTGCTCCGCATCGTCTATGAAGTGACGAAGCGGATGGACCCGACGCGTCCCGTTATCGATACAAGCGGTAACTTCCATGTCATCACGGATATATTTGACGTTCATGATTACGACCAGAACCCGGAGACGTTCCGGGCGAGATACGAGCCGATGAGGAACGGCGGCGAAGTGTTTAATACGTTCCCTAAGAGGCAGCAGTATGAAGGCCAGCCTTATTTCGTCAGCGAATACGGCGGGATCTGGTGGAATCCGGAACAGAAGGACGAGAAGTCGTGGGGCTATGGAGACCGACCGGTGTCGGAGGAGGACTTCCTAGCCCGTTACGCGGGACTCACGGATACGCTGCTGGATCATCCGATGATGTTTGGCTTCTGCTATACGCAGCTGTATGACGTGGAGCAGGAAGTAAACGGCTTGTACACGTACGACAGACGGGAGAAATTTGACCCCGAGCTGATCCGCCGCATTAACAGCCGCAAGGCGGCAATAGAGGACTGATGCGGGAGACTTTCGGGTAACCGGAAGTCTCTTGTTATTTGAGCGACGCAAGACTTTCGGGTAACCGAAAGTCTTTTTCTATTTGTTATAAAGAGGAATATGGATGGTGACTCTTTAATATGTAGCTACGAGGTGGTTTTATGAAAAAGCTAGGAATGTTATTCTGTGTGTGCTTGCTGTTACTATACGGATGTCGGAGCTCCGATAATGGGCTAGCTAATGCCCAGGAGAAGATCGAGCAATCCAATCTCTCTTTTAAAATTCCGAAACTAGACGGCTACGAAGTTATTTATGTGCAACGCGTCGGTCCGCCAAAGGATGAGCAGGGAAAAGCCATTGGAGACAAGCAAGAGGTTCTTGTTGCTTACGCCAATCATAAAGGCAAGCTGGTTAAACCGGCAGGCGAACAGAAAGCAAATAAGGACATATTATACGGACCCTATCAAGGTGAAACGTTAATTGCGATAACCTATAGTAATTATGGTTCCGAACTGGATAATAGTCAGGTGATAATAATAGGCGGTGAGCAAGTTCAGAGAGCAGTTGCAGCAGGCGAGCGCACTTTGCTTGTTTTTAACGGAGAAGAAGGTTCGATAACGTTGGAGTATAACAAATTAGATGAAGCAGCTATTACAAGTCTGACTGAACAAGTAATCAAGGAGAACAAATAGATCTAACAGATTAAGACTTCCGGATTTCCGGAAGTCTTTTTTTGTCTTTTTGCGGAAGTATATGTCTCCTTCTTAAGACCCCGATGGGGACGTAAAGCACTATTTATTTGGTAATTTTTGTCGAAGTTATTGAAATGACATATACAATATATATAATATGTCTTGTGTGTGAGCCACAGCTATAATACACCGCTAGGAGGTGGGGAGCCAGCGTTTCGTTTTCGAACTTGCAGCATCACTAATTAAACCATAAGAGGTGTGAGAACATGATTCGAAAGTTAACGGCAATCAGTCTAGCAATTGTCAGTACGCTGTCTTTCACGGCGGCAGGATCGTATGCCGATCCGCAGCCAGCGGCACAAGGATCCACCATTTCATGGCCGGATAAACAACAGCTTCCGACCTTCAAGCAGCCTAAGCAGCTGGAGGTTGCCGACATTTATGATGCTCCGGGCGATGTGAAGCTTATGCTGTCTACCTTGCAGGGGATCGTCAACCGTAAAGAGCCCCGTATTTACCTGCTGGAAAGCAAGGAAGAGGGCAAGTACAAATGGCTGAATGATCTGGACGTCGACTATAAAGTGCGTGACGATTATTTCGACCTTTTGAAAAAGTTCCAAAAAGAAGTAAAAGGTATCATTGTCTATGATCCTAACGTACCGGATTCCGTAAACGTGGCAACAACGCTTGCCGGACTTCGCGATGGCGTGGCTGTAAGCCCTGAGCTCGCCGCAAAGCTGCAAGCTGCACCGTATAATCTCAAAGTAATCGAGGATCTTCAAGGCAAATTCAAAGACCGCGTAGATGCTTATACATGGGAGTACGAGAATTTGTGGAAGGAAACAAGCCACCGGATGCTGGTTGGTTTGAGTCCGGAAGTATCCGCGCGCCCGCCTGCGAATCAGCCTGATACTTACAAGGTTGTAGCGCAGGAGAAAACGGAAGAGCGCGATGCCAAGAACCGTCAAGTATATGATCTCGACTTGTCTTCGTTTTTGGCAAAGCCTGATGTGTATGTGAAGTTCGGGGATGCTTTCACCCAGGATGGCTGGGGATCGGCCGTTCACGAAATTACGGTGAAGGCTGACGGCGTAGAGGTTGCGCATTTCCTGCCGGGTACGGATGCAGAAAAGCCTTTCCTGTATGACCCGCAAAGCTCCCAGGTCTCTTCGGGCAGCGGCGGCCACCGCTTTGCGGATGGCGGCAACTACTTCACTTACAAGTTCACGCCTCCTGCCGGCACGAAAGCTCTGACCATGTCGGTTGAGATGTGGAACGAGTACAAGGTGAGCGCGACCAATGACCAGCCGTTCTCTTCCCTGACGAAGGAGCCATATGGTTACCTGCGCGATTATGCTGTAGCGAACAAAGCGATGGTCTTCTGGCTGGATTCCAATGATCCGGCGGAGAAGGAATTGTTCGAGAAAATCCTGTCCGATGTGAAGCCGGGAACTCCGTACCTCGGATGGTTCAGCAACGATTTCCAAGGAGAGTTCAGCGGCGTAGAGGTTGCTTCGAATCATGGCGTATACGTGCTTGCGGCGGACTGGTTCAGCAATATGACCGTGTTCTCCGGCACAAAGCCGGAATTCTCGAAGCCTAAAGCTCCGAAGCCGGTGAAGCTCGATAACAAAATCTACGTAACGTATACCTTCAGCGAAGGCGACAACCTGCAATATAACCAGCATAGACTGCGGAATTTGTGGGATGATCCAAAGCGCGGCCAGGTGCCGATCAACTGGACTTCCAGCCCGCTGCTCTACGATGCCGCTCCTGCCATGCTGAACTACTTCTATGGCACGGCAACGGCTAACGATCAGATTATCGCAGGACCTTCCGGAGCGGGTTATTTCTACCCGGCAGCTTGGCCGGAGAAGGCTCTTACCGATTATCTGAAAAACACGAAAGACTACCTGAAGAAAACCGGCATGAACATTCCGTATGTGCTTAACCGTCTGAATGGTGAAAACCTGCCGCTCAGCAAAGCGAACAATGCGGCATACCGCGATCAATATGAAGTGCCTGGTCTGTTCATCGGCTGGGATAACTTCACAAAGGTAGACATTGTAGACGGTGTTCCTACGTCCAACATCCAAGGCGTAGGCTCCGTAAACGATACGAAAAAAGCTCTCGCCGATGCCAAAGCGAAATGGGACGGCAAATCGCCGCTGTTCGTATCCCTCGGCATCCTGGCATGGGGCATGACGCCAACGGATCTGGCGAATGTCACAGCCGAGCTTGGTCCTGAGTATCAAGTTGTGCTGGCGGACCAATACTTCTCGCTGATCCGCGATGCCAATGGCTTGAAAAAGTAACCCGATCTAATCAAAGACCTCCGGGGTTCTCGGAGGTCTTTGATTATGTCCGCGTGTTAGCGAGCGGACCGTCACACCCTCGTCCGCTCGTTCCGCGTATTTGCGTGCGAATCGTCACACCCTCGTCCGCTCGTTCCGCGACTTTGCGTGCGAATCGTCACACCCTCGTCCGCTCGTTCCGCGACTTTACGTGCGAATCGTCACACCCTCGTCCGCTCGTTCCGCGTATTTGCGTGCGAACATTCACTCCCGCGTCGTTCTAGTCCCGCTAACGAAACGTAGTATCGTTATTTGCCAGAATTAAGCTGCACTCGGATTCTAACGAAACTGAGTAACGCTATTTGGCTGATTAGAGACCATATGAGGCACGAAAGCAGCAAATAACGATCTGTAGTTTCGTTAGAATTTCAAAATCCCCAAAATCGGGCGAATAGCGATACATAGTTTCGTTAGCCGATGGCCGCAACGGGGGATCTGCCGCGTCAGCTGGTGGCAATGCATATTACTGGAGTATCGCACGCGATCCATTTTAGGCGTACCGTCACAATTCTCCCTAGACTCTGATCATCGCACCAGTCCCATCCGCCAGCAACCAAACCTGGAACATTTTCAGTAGCTCGTCGCGCTAACGAAACGTAGTATCGTTATTTGCCCGGAAATCGGTTGCATTCGGATTCTAACGAAACTGAGTAACGCTATTTGGCTGAATAGAGACCATATGAGGCACGAAAGCAGCAAATAACGATGTGTAGTTTCGTTAGAATATCAAAAGCCCCAAAAACGGGCGAATAGCGATACGTAGTTTCGTTAGCCTTTTGGAGCAGCAGCATTAGCTTAGCAGCAGTAACAATAGCAGTAGTAGCATTAGCAGTTATTCGGTCGGTGAGCAGACCATCATCAGACCCGTAAAGCGTAAGTACGGTACCGCTGTTTGCCGCTGGCTACTCTTAGAAGCCGAAGTTCAACCAGTCTGATTAGGATCCTGCGTGCATATTGGTCCGAAACACGCAGATGGGCAGCGAGCTCCGATGGCATAAACGGCCGCAGCAGCCTTCTGGCGTAACGGATGGTCTCCGCTTCAAGACATCCCAACGACTCCGGCACATCCGTCGCAATAAATTTACCTATAAAGGAAAGCACGAGCTGCTGGCAGCGTTTAGGTTCATCAACGATGGAGAGGTAAGCGAGCGGCAGAAACACCCAGTTATCCAATGCTAACAGGCAATGTCGCCAGCACAGATCCTTAAACCGCCGCACATCCAGATCCCGGGCATGAGGCCCGTAGCCTTGGATTTCTATGCCGCCTTTTGCGTCTCCGCCCGGCATATAAGCCAAATCGAGATAGCGGTAACCGTTATGGAAGTCTTGCACTTCCCATTCCGGATACAGGTGTTTAAAGCTTCCGGCGGCCGGGAACCAGACTAAACGCAGAAATTCTATCGTGCCATGCCCCAGTCCTTTCTCCAGTAATTCACGTCTTCGTTGGTTGTCTTCCTCGCTAATCATGCCCTGCATCCACTCGTCAAAGGCTTGTTCAAATTTGATCATTTCCAGCACATCCTTTTCTGAAAATAGTCATGAAGACAAACAAAAACGCCGCTTCGAAATCGTCTTATCACGGAGATAAAACGAAAATCAAAACGGCGTGTGCTTCACGACCAACTATTTATTAATAGTATAAATTAATAATAAATGAGAAACAAATCGCTCTTTTATGAGAAAAATGAAAGAATTTCTAGCGTATTTCAGCTTTTCTGTGAAAATGTTAATCCAAACTTCATATTTGCATGTGGTACAATTACCCAGAGCATGAATGGTTCAGGGCTTTATACCTACATTTATTTGAGGAGGTATATATGATCATACATAGCATGCAAAAATCTGTGAAGATCATGTCTTGTGTAATGGCTTTAGCGCTTCTCTGGCTTAGTGCTGGACCGCTTGCAAGCGTTTCTGCAGCAGAAGCGGGCGCAACGGTTCGGGTAAACGGCGAGAACGCGAAGCTGTCAGATTCCATTATTACACAAAAGAACAGAATGTATGTACCGGCAGCGCGAATTGCTACAATGCTTGGCGCCGAGGTCAGCTGGGACAGCAATAACGAAGAACTTACAATAGATACAGCCTATAATGATGAAGTTGTATTCGGCAACGGCGTACCGGTCGTGTATTTCAACGGCAGCCGCTACAAGATGGATGCGGTGCCGTTCATGGAAGACGGCAGAATGTATGTGCCTCTCCGCCAGCTGGCTGATACGCTCCACGCAGATCTTGCTTGGGATACCGATTCGAATACGGCAAAGCTGACTGATGTGGACCGTGCGGCCGTAACCGATGAATACGGTCTTGCCGAGATCAGCAAGGAGTACGGAATCAGCGCTGCAACTTTGCTCAAGCGCAACGGATTAAACAGCAAGGAACAGGTAAAGCCCGGAACAAAATTAAAAGTCGTTATCCCTTCATTCCTGGATAATCCGGCCTCATCTTTTACGCAAAGCGATTTAACGCTGCTTGCGAAGATTTCCCAAATTGAAGCAGGCAGAGACTCCTACGAAGGACAGCTTGCCATTGCGAATGTTATTCTGAACCGGGTGAAGGACTCCCGTTTTCCGGATTCCATTCACGATGTAATCTACTCCGGCAAGCAATTCCCTCCAGCCCACAACGGGCTGCTAGACAAGAGCAAACCGAACGCAAGCGCGCTTCGCGCAGCTAAGGATGCCTTGAACGGGAGAAATAATGTATACGACGCCGTTTATTTCTATAATCCTAACGTCACTAGAGGGGCGTTCTGGAGCAACCTCGAGGTTGTAGCCAGAATTGGCGGACATAACTTCGCAAGATAATAGGATATGATATTTCAAATGCATCTCATGTAAATGAGGTGCTTTTTTCTTTTTTTACTAAGGATTGACAATATATAGCCCGATATATAACATATGTTATATAATAACTGTTATTTAATGAAGGGGATTATGCATGCCTCCAAAAGCGGAAATGACCAAGGAAAAGGTGCTAGCTGCCGCGTTTGAACTTGTGCGGGAACAAGGGCTGACTGCATTGACCGCACGCAGCGTAGCCCAGAAGCTCGGCTGCTCGACACAGCCGATTTACAGCGTATACGGCAACATGAACGATCTGAAAGACGATGTATATGAAAAGGCAGTACAATTTGCCCTATCCAGCATGAAAGCGTACGAGAATGACAGCAATGTGCCGGTACTCAATCTGGCGATTGGCAGCCTGCATTTCGCCCAAGCGGAGAAGCAGCTGTTCAAAGCGGTATATCTATCCGGTCATAAAAAGTACACAAGCCAGAAAGACAAATTTATTGCGGAAGAAATGTATACCGCCTATTTCCGCAGCCGTGGGCGCTTGTCTCGGATTTCCGACGAAAAGCTTCGAAAGATCGTTAAGGCATTGTCCGTTTATTTAATCGGGCTAGGAACGATGATCAATACGAATACGCTTGACCTCAGCATTGAAGAAGCAACGGCGATGATTCAGGATATGTACGAAGCATTATTAATGAAGGAGGACCAACAATGATTAAGCCGGGAGCATGTGTTGGTACTGGTGGTTGTGCGGAAGTATACGAATGGGGCGATGATCGGGTGCTCAAGCTGTTCCGTTCCGACACGACAAGAGAAGCGGTATCTAATGAGTTTCGAAGCAGCATGGTTGCATGGGAAGCAGGCTTGCCTGCTGTCAGACCGTACGAACTTATGGATTACGAAGGAAGCTGCGGCATTATATATGAAAAACTTGCTGGGCGATCAATTAAGGAGCGACTCTTTGCTCCCGAGCATCTTGAGCGGGATGTCCGCTTGGATGTTATGGACAGCGACGTACGCGTTATGGCAAGGATGCTGCATGCTATTCATCAGATAAAAACGCCGGCCGGCTTAAATGGCCAGAAAGATGATTTGAAACGCTCGATTGCCTGGCCTGCTTATCTAAGCAACGGCGAGAAGCAACGGGTATTTGCTTATCTGGACAGCCTGCCGGATGGAGACCGCCTCTGTCACGGCGACCCTAACCCTGGCAATTTCATGATACACAATGGAAATCCGGTTATGATTGATTGGATGAACGCTACAGTAGGCAATCCGTTAGCTGACATCGCGGAGTTTATTTTGATTTTTATTGCCTATGTGTGGCCTCCTGAAACCCCTGCTTCATTAAAAGATTATTTCCAGGCCCACCGCAGTAGGATTAATGACATTTTCTTGGATGAATATAAGAGGCTGAGCGGAGTTACCGATGAAGAGATTGATGCCTGGATTCTTCCGGTTGCTGCCCGCAAATTATCGGCCGATGCCTTGCAGGAAGAGGAGAAAAAGCATCTTACAGCCATAATTAGGGAAAAATTAAGCCGAATAGGTCCGGATACGCAGCTTTATAAATAAAAGTGATTAATATTACAGAATATCTTATAGACATTTTTCGACTAACACATTGAACCTTACGAAAGCCTGCGTTAGTATTAAGTATAGTAAAAACAGAGTATCGAAGTCGGATTTTATAGATTGATGTGAGGTGGATGTTGTTTGCAACTTCAAGTGACGAATAGTCCGTTTACAGGCGAGCAGGCAGAACTGCTTAACAAGCTGCTCCCAACTTTAACAGGATCTCAAATGCAATGGTTGAGCGGTTATTTAGCTTTTTACGGCGCGGGCAATAACACGGCTCTGGCATCGGTTGCCGCAGGAGCCGCTGTTGCGGAAGCGCCTGTGACTGCACTTACTGTAGTACCTGCCGTGCCGCAGGGTCCTAAGGATGCTACCATTTTGTTCGGATCGCAAACAGGCAATGCGCAAAGACTGGCCGGCCGTCTGGCTGAAAAGCTGAAAGCCCAAGGTTTTGAAGTAACGTTGTCGGCGATGAACAAGTTTAAGACCAACAAATTAAAAGAAGTCGGATATTTGTTTATCCTCGCAAGCACGCATGGCGAGGGAGATCCGCCGGATAACGCATTAACGTTCTATGAATTCCTGAATGGCAAACGCGCACCTAAGCTGGATGGCATGAAGTTCTCCGTTCTGGCTCTTGGCGACACATCGTACGAATTCTTCTGTAAAACAGGCGCAGACTTTGATTCCCGTCTCGCTGAGCTTGGCGCTGAACGTATCGTTGACCGCGTGGACTGCGACGTTGATTTCGAAGATGCGGCAGCCGGCTGGCTTGCGGCAGTTAGCGGCGCGGTTAGCGCTGCACCATCGGCAGCGGCGGCTCCGCAAGGAGCAGCAGTATCGGCTTCTCCGGCAGCAGCCGGCGAGTCCGAATACTCCCGTTCGAATCCGTTTATGGCCGAATTGCTGGACAGCTTGAACCTGAACGGCAGAGGCTCCGATCGCGAGACACGCCATTTGGAGCTGTCGCTCGAAGGCTCCGGTCTGACTTATGCGCCTGGCGATGCGGTTGGCGTATACGCGCAAAACGAACCTGCTTTGGTAGACGACATCATCACGCTTCTTAACTGGAATGCGGATGAAAAAGTCGTAACGGGTAAAGCCGGAGAGACTTCAGCGCTGCGTGAAGCTCTTCTCCACCATTATGAAATCACGGTATTAACAAAGCCGCTGCTGGAAAAAGCCGTTGCTTTCTCCGGCAATGCCAAGCTGGCTGAGCTTGTTAAACCGGAAAATAAAGAAGAACTGAAGGCGTATTTGAACGGACGCGATCTGCTTGACCTGCTCCGCGATTTCGCGCCTTGGACGCTGAAAGCGGCGGATGTCGCAAGCCTGCTCCGCAAGCTGCCTCCACGTCTTTATTCGATCGCAAGCAGCATCGAAGCGCATCCGGAAGAAGTGCATCTGACCATCCGCAAGGTTGAATATGAAGCGCATGGCCGTGACCGCAAAGGCGTATGCTCGGTATTTGTATCCGAACGTTTGCAGCCTGGCGACAAGCTGCCGGTCTTTATCCAGCAGAATCCGAACTTCAAGCCGCCGGTTAGTCCGGAAACGCCTGTGATCATGGTTGGTCCTGGCACTGGTGTTGCTCCGTTCCGCGCCTTCCTGGAAGAGCGCGAGGAATCGGGTGCCGATGGCCAAACTTGGCTGTTCTACGGCGACAGACATTTCGTGACGGACTTCTTGTACCAGACGGATTGGCAGCGCATGCTGAAGGACGGCGTATTGTCGAAGCTGGACGTAGCATTCTCCCGTGATTCGGATGAGAAGGTTTACGTGCAACACCGCATGCTGGAAAACGGCGCTGAGCTGTACAAGTGGCTGGAAAACGGCGCTCATGTTTATGTCTGCGGCGACGAGAAGCACATGGCGCATGACGTTCAATCCGCGCTCCTGACGATTATCGGCCAATACGGCGGCAAATCGCCTGAGGATGCGGCAGCATACCTGTCGGCTTTGCAAGAGCAAGGACGTTACCAACGCGACGTATACTAGGCGCTCGATCGGCAGCGCATAGCAAATAGATAAGTATGGACCCATTACATGGGGCAAAGGAGCTAACAGCAATGGCAAAGAACCATAAAGTCGAGCCCGTCGGCGGACCGCCGAGCGACGTGGAACATCTGAAACTCGAAAGTAACTATTTGCGCGGCTCGTTGACCGACTCGCTGGCAAACCGGATTACCGGCGGCCTTCCTGATCTGGATAACCGACTTCTGAAATTCCACGGCAGCTATATGCAGGACGACCGCGATTATCGCAACGAGCGCGAGAAGCAAAAGCTCGAGCCTTATTATCAATTTATGCTTCGCGTCGTTACACCGGGTGGTGTAGCGACTCCGGAGCAATGGCTTCTGATGGATAGCCTAGCTGACAAATACGGTACAGGCAGCCTGAAGCTGACTACGCGTCAAGCTTTCCAGCTGCATGGCGTATTGAAATGGAACCTGAAGAAAACGATTCAAGAAATCAATGCGGCTATGCTGTCGACACTGGCTGCATGCGGCGACGTTAGCCGTAACGTGATGTGCAACCCAAATCCGTACCAGTCGGAGCTTCATAGCGAAGTATTCCACTGGTCCCAGCAGCTTACATCGCATTTGGCGCCAAAAACGCCTGCTTACCATGAAATTTGGCTGGATGGCGAGAAGGTAGTAGACGGTGCGGAGCAAGGAGAGGTTGAACCGATCTACGGTCCGGTCTACCTGCCTCGTAAATTTAAGATCGGCATTGCCGTACCTCCTTCGAACGACGTGGACGTGTACTCGCAGGATCTTGGTTATATTGCGATCCTTGGCGAAGACGGCAAGCTTGCCGGCTTTAACGTTTGCGTTGGCGGCGGCATGGGCATGACGCATGGCGATACGGCGACTTACCCGCAGCTTGCAAAGGTCATCGGCTTCGTAACGCCTGATCAAGTATTGGATTTGGCTGAAAAAGTCGTAACGATTCAACGCGACTACGGAAACCGTTCCGTACGTAAATACGCTCGTTTCAAATATACGATCGACCGTCATGGCCTTCCTTGGTTCATGGATGAATTGCAAGACCGTCTGGGCTGGGAGCTTGCGCCTGCCCGCGAATTCCACTTCGAGCATACGGGCGACCGTTACGGCTGGATTAAAGGCAAAGACGGCAAATGGAATCTGAACTTGTATGTTCAAGCCGGCCGTGTGGTAGATACGGAAGATAATAAGCTGAGATCCGCACTTCGCGAAATTGCCAAGATCCATACGGGAGATTTCCGTTTAACGGCTAACCAGAATCTGGTTATCGCGAACGTTACGGCTCAGAAGAAGACAAAAATCGTTGCTCTTCTGAAGGAATTCGGCATTGCGGAAGGTTCGAACTATTCGGCGCTCCGCCGCAGCGCATTGTCCTGCGTAGCGCTTCCAACCTGCGGTCTTGCCATGGCCGAAGCAGAGCGTTACCTGCCGTCGCTGATCGACCGTCTTGAGCCAATCCTTGCAAACGCAGGACTCCAGGATCAAGAAATCAACATCCGGATGACTGGCTGCCCGAACGGCTGCGCGCGTCCGGCGCTTGGCGAAATTTCGTTTATCGGCAAATCGCCTGGCAAATACAACATGTACATGGGTGCAGGCTTTACGGGCGACCGCCTCAGCAAGATGTACAAAGAAAACATCGGCGAAGACGAAATCATTGATACCCTTACGCCAATCATTGATCGCTATGCGTCTGAACGCAACAAAGGCGAGAATTTTGGCGACTTTGTAATCCGTGCGGGTTATGTGAAAGCTGTAACGGACGGAACAAACTTCCACGACTAACAGAAAAGCGGCGCAGAGAACAAACTCTGCACCGCTTTTTATTTTTTACCTCTTATAGGGAAGATTCAAGACGGGGACCCTCAGGAAGTTCTGGATCGCAATCGCGCATGCGCCAAGCACGCAGGATTTTTTCCCAATGGTAGAAATCTTGATTTCCCGGTAGTGGCTGACTCTGGAGTTCAAATTCGATTCAATATGCTGCAGGGAGTCCGGATAAATCCGCAGTAATTCGCTGTCCAGAACAACAACCTCGGGATTATAAATATTGATAATGTTATTTAGGCCGATGGACAGATAATAGATGAACTGCTCAATTAGCTCCGTCGCATCCGGTTCCTTCGCTTCGATCCAGTTCCCGATTTGCGCGTAGGTGATGTCCGCGTCAGGCTTCTTGGCACGCAATAGTTGGAAGACGCTTGTCTCGGAAGCGTATTTCTCCCAGCAGCCTTTATTGCCGCAATTGCATGGAAGGCCTCCGGGAACAACAATCATATGGCCGATCTCCCCGGCAAAGCCGTCCTGTCCCCGGAAGAAGGAGTGGTTAATCATCATGCCCATCCCTATTCCGGAATAGAGTGTCACGCTTATCAAATCGTCAGTCTCGTGGTGAAAAAAAACGCGTTCTGCAAAAGCGCTGAGATTCGCGTTGTTCTCCAGCTTGACCTGCAGCCCAAGGGCGTTCTCCAAATCACTCTTCAGCGGTACGTCATGCCAGCCAAAGGACGGGATATAATGAATCACTTCATCCGTTGAGACAAGGCCGTGAATGGCGATTACAATGCCGATAATACCGTAACGGCTGGCAGCGAAGCGCTCCTGATAATGCTTGATCTGCCCGGTCAGTAAGGACAAGATATCTGCATAAGCATGGCTTTGCAGTTTAATGGTGTCGGTCAGGACAAGAGAGCCTTTAAGATCCGAGATCGCAAAGGATATCTGATCATACTCCAGATCGATGCCGATCGCGTAGCCGGCCTCCGCATTGATGGACAGCATAATTGGCTTGCGGCCGACCTGATTGTATTCGATTTCTGTCTCGATAACCAATTCCTCGTCAAGCAGATCCGCGACCTGACCCGATACCGTTGCCCGGGTGAGGGCGGTTACTTTGGAGACGTCGGCTCTCGAAAGCATGCCTTCCTTCAAAATTTCTTTCAGAATCAGAGAGCGATTCATTTTCTTTATATAAGAAGCGTCGCCGGTAATCATTTTTTTCCTCCTAAAAAGAATCGTCACACGCTTTTTGTGACGATTCTTGCATCGTAAGCATAGTAGCATAAATACGGAATTGACAATGGAGAAAGTGCTTGTTACATTTATAATACAATTAATTTGTTCATTAAACAAACAAAATATAAGAGCGAAAAAAGGAGCGATGACAGGATGGGTATTTTGCAGGATCTGGTCAAGGATATTCCGATTCCGCGCATGGCTAAGGTGAAAGTGAATTTCGACGATGCAAAAATTGAGGATATCGCAAGCGAGCTGCTGCCGAAGCTTCAGCGGGAGCAAATTACAAGCCGCGTCAAACCGGGCATGGAGATTGCAATCGCGGTGGGCAGCCGCGGACTTGACCGTCTGGTGGAGATAACGGCGGTAACCGTGAAGTTCCTGAAGGATGCCGGAGCGAAGCCTTTTATCGTGCCAAGCATGGGAAGCCATGGCGGAGCAACGGCGGAAGGTCAACGCGAAGTGCTTGCTCATCTGGGCGTAACGGAGGAAACGGCAGGATGCGAGATTCGCTCTTCAATGGGAGTTGTACAGCTTGGCGAGCTTCCGAACGGCCTTCCCGTCTATCTGGATAAATTCGCTGCCGCAGCGGACGGCATTGTAGTGATTAACCGCGTGAAGCCGCATACGGCATTTAGAGGCAATGTGGAAAGCGGTATCATGAAGATGATCAGCATCGGTCTTGGCAAGCAAAGAGGCGCGGAGGCGTGCCATCAGCTTGGCTTCAAATACATGGCGGAGAATGTTCCGGCTATGGCAAAGCTTATTATGGAGCAGAAGCCGGTATTGTTTGGCGTAGCGTCCATCGAGAATGCTTTTGATAAAGTCAGGTTCATCGAAACGCTTACGCCGGATGAAATCGTAGAGCGGGAGCCGCAATTCCTCGCCCAAGCGAAAGAGCTGCTGCCGAAGCTGTTCTTCGACCAGCTGGATGTTCTCATTATTGATCAAATCGGCAAGAACATCAGCGGCGACGGAATGGATCCTAACATTACGGGCCGTTATCCAACTCCTTACGCTCATGGCGGGCCGGACGTGAACAAAATGGCCGTGCTCGACCTGACGCATCAGACGGAAGGCAATGCAAACGGCGTTGGAACGGCGGATTTTACGACGCAGCGTCTCGTGGACAAGATGGATCTGGAGAAAACGTACGCAAACGGTCTGACTTCGACGGTTGTGGCGCCGACCAAGATAGCCACTACGCTTCCTAATGACCGTGAGACGATTCAGGCGTCGATTAAGACCTGCAATATTCTGCATTTTGACCAGGTGAAAATGGTGCGGATCAAAAACACGCTGGAGATTGGCGAGATTGAAGTCTCGGAAGCTCTCCTGGAATACGTGAAGCATCATCCGCGCATGGAAGTTGTAAAGGATTTGTATGACCTTGATTTCAATATCGATGGAAACTTGTTCTAGATCAGAGTCAAAGGGGATAGAAGAGATATGACGACTAACTTATTTGATTTGACGGGGAAAACAGCGGTTGTAATTGGCGGTAACAGCGTACTTGGTTCTTACATGGCAGCAGGTCTTGCCGCTCACGGCGCTCATGTTGCGATTGTTGGACGGAATCTCGAAAAGGCACAGGATGTGGTAGACTCCATTATCAGCGATGGCGGCAGCGCAAAGGCGTTCCAGGCTGATGTATTGTCGAAGGAATCGCTGCTTAAGGTACAGTCGGAAATTGAAGCATGGAGAGGCGGATGCGACATTCTGCTGAATGCTCCGGGTAAAAACAGCCCAACTCCATTCTTCGAGCTGGAAATGGAAGAGTGGGATGACATTATGGACGTCAACCTGAAAGGGATCGTGCTGACCTGCCAAATCTTCGCGAAGCGGATGATCGAGCAGCAGCGGACGGGCAGCATTATTAACATTTCGTCCGTATCTTCAACAACTCCGTTATCCAAAGTATTCACTTATTCGGTATCCAAGGCCGGTCTTAACAGCGTTACGCAATTTCTCGCCCGCGAATTCGCGGAGCAAGGCATCCGGGTTAATGCCATTATTCCGGGGTTCTTCCCGGCTGAACAGAACCGTAAAATATTAAGCGAGGAACGAGTTGCTTCCATCATGCGTCATACGCCGATGAACCGGTTCGGAACGCCGGAGGAGCTTCAAGGCGCAGCGGTATGGCTGGCTTCGGAGAAAGCATCGGGCTTCGTAACAGGAACATTGATCCGCGTGGACGGCGGTTTCGGCAGCATGACGATCTAGAGAGGGGAATGGAAGTGCCAACTGAAAAATATGTTGCCCTGCAGGACATTCTTCGCGAGATGGGATCGGTTGTGGTTGCTTTTTCCGGAGGGGTGGACAGTACCTTTCTGTTAAAAGCGGCGGTGGAGACGCTTGGAACGGGGAACGTGCTTGCCGTCACGGCCGATTCGGAGACTTATCCGACAAGCGAGCTGGAAGAGGCCAAGAAGCTGGCGAAGCAAATCCGCGTACAGCACGAAGTCATTTCGACTTCGGAGCTGGCCATTCCGGGGTATGCGGAGAACAATAAGAACCGTTGTTATTTTTGCAAAAGCAGCTTGTTTGATCACCTGTATCCGCTGCTCGAAGAGCGTTCTTTCGCCAATCTCGTGTATGGCGTTATTGCGGATGACAAAAATGAACATCGTCCCGGCATGCAGGCGGCCAAGGAAAGAGGCGTGAGAGGGCCGCTTCTGGAGGCGGATTTATATAAACAGGAAATTCGGGAACTGTCGAAAGTTTTCGGTCTGCCGACATGGGATAAACCTTCCTTCGCCTGCTTATCCTCAAGGATTGCTTACGGTGAGAGAATTACGAACGAGAAGCTGCTGAAGGTGGAACGTGCGGAAGCCTACTTGAAATCCCTCCATATTCGCCAAGTTCGCGTGCGCACTCACGACGAGATTGCTAGAATAGAGGTAGAACCTGGCGACATGCCGCTAGTCCTCGCTCATCACGAGGAAATCGTGGGGCAGCTTCAAGCCTTCGGTTATAAATACGTAACCCTTGATCTGCTCGGATACAAGAGCGGCAGCATGAATCGATCGCTTAATTTATAAGGGCAAGCCGTTTATGCTTGAGGAAAAGGAAGGAATATCGAATGTCAAACTACGTCATTGGGCTTGATCTGGGCACAACCAGCGCCAAAGCCTGTATCTTTAACCGCATTGGCCATCTTGTTGCGGAGGCGGAGGTGCTTGTTGACTCCGAATACCCGCAGGTAGGCTGGGTCCAGCAGGATGCGGTTGCTATTGAACGCTCTGCCGTTCTGGCCGTGCGGAATGCGATTCAGAAAGCAGGGATCGGAAAGGACGATATTGCCGTCCTCGGATTTTCCGCGGCTATGCATTCTCTTGTACCGGTAAGCGGAGAGGGTAAGCCGTTATCCCCTGCTTTGATTTGGTCGGACGGCAGGGGAACGGATCAGGCTGAACGTCTGACAGAGGAAGAACGTCAACGTTACTACGCGAAAACGGGTACGCCTATCCATCCCATGTCGCCTTTCCTGAAGCTGCTGTGGATGAAGGAAGCCGGCTATGAGCCGTACCATCAGGCAACCTATTTTATGTCGATTAAGGAATATCTGATCTATTGCTGGTTTGGCAAGCGGGTTATCGACTATTCGATGGCTTCCGCTACCGGATTGTTTAACCCGTATACGCGGGAGTGGGATGGGGAAATGCTGGATTTGGTTGGTATTCAGGCAAGCCAGCTATCCGAAATTGTTGCTCCTACGACCCTTCTAGGTACGATAAACAGGGAGATTGCTGAAGAAATGGGAATCGCTCCGGAGCTGCCTGCGGCGATTGGCGCCGCAGACGGCCAGCTGGCTAATTTGGGAATTGGCGCGCTGCTGCCCGGGGAGGTTGCCGTATCGGTCGGGACAAGCGGAGCCATCCGCCAAGTAACTCATGAGGCGAAGGTCAGCAGCCGCGGCGAGACGTTCTGCTATTCTTTTACCGAGGATTCCTATATTATCGGCGGACCTACGAACAATGGCGGCATTGCGCTCCAGTGGCTGAAGCAGCTTCTGAATGATCAAGGCAGCTACGAGAGCTTCCTTGCGGAGGCGGATAAGTCAGCTCCCGGAGCCGAAGGCCTGCTGTTCCTTCCGTATATTAACGGGGAGAGGGCGCCGCTGTGGAATCCACGGGCAAGAGGCAACTTCTACGGGATGACCGTTGCCCATACGAAGGCGCATTACGTTCGCG
Source organism: Paenibacillus sp. JDR-2 (assembly GCF_000023585.1). NCBI lineage: Bacteria > Bacillati > Bacillota > Bacilli > Caryophanales > Paenibacillaceae > Paenibacillus > Paenibacillus sp. JDR-2. The sequence continues at coordinate 2,121,359 of NC_012914.1, forward strand.
CCGTGCTGGAAGGCATTACGTTTAATCTGTATCAGATTGGACGGGCCTTGGAGCAGCTTGCCGGTCCTTCCCGTAAAATTTACGTCAACGGCGGTTTAGCGCGTTCGCCGTTCTGGCTGCAGATGATGGCGGATATTTTCGAAGCGGATATTTACGTTTCGGAGAATCACCACAGCGCGGCTTGGGGAGCCGCCTGGATTGGGCTGGTCGCTATCGGGGAAGAGAAGGATCTGGCATCGATCAAGTCTAATATCCCGATGGGGGAAGCGGTGAATCCGAATCCCGAGAACAGCAAGGTTTATAAAGCCATTTATGATCGCTACGAGAAACTGGCAGCAAGTATTGCAGCATTGTTCTAAAGATCCGAAAAGGCTTAAGAGGTGAATACATGCTTGAAGAAGTGCTAAGACAGGTACAGGACGGCAGGCTTAGCGTGGAGGATGCTTCCAAGCTGCTGGCGACGTTCGAGAATTTGGGCTTTGCGAAGGTAGACCATCACCGGAAAAAGCGACAGGGCTTCCCTGAAATCATATATGGGGAAGGCAAGTCGACAGAGCAAATCATCGGGATTGCGAAAGCTTTGCAGGCGCAAAATCATGAGGTGCTTATTACCCGCGTGTCTCGGGAAAAAGCGGACCGGATCCGGACCGAGTGCTCTGATTATCAATATGATCCTGTAGCGAGACTGCTGTTTTGGAAGCATGCGGACAATCAGGAGAGCAAGCTGAAAGGGTATGTTGCTGTTGTGGCGGCAGGCACATCGGATCTGGCTGTTGCCGAAGAAGCGGCTGTAACGGCTGAAGTTCTGGGAAGCCGCGTACGCCGTTTCTACGATGTTGGGGTTGCAGGCATTCATCGCCTGCTGCATCATGCGGAAGAGATTCAGCAAGCCTCCGTTTCGGTCGTGGTTGCCGGGATGGAAGGGGCGCTGCCAAGCGTTGTAGGCGGACTTGTCGGTCATCCGGTTATTGCGGTTCCGACAAGCGTGGGCTACGGTGCCAACTTCAACGGACTGTCGGCACTTCTCACCATGCTGAATTCATGCGCCTCCGGCATCAGCGTAGTCAACATCGACAACGGTTTTGGCGGCGGTTATAACGCCGCGCTTATCCATCAGCTTATAAACAAAGGAGCCGCTGGCCTATGAAAACCTTATATATCGATTGCTTCTCCGGCATTAGCGGAGATATGTTTATCGGCGCTCTCCTGGATGCGGGAGGCGACGCCGCCCAGCTGCAGGCAGAACTGAAGAAGCTTCAAATCAGCGACGAATACGAGCTTACCTGGAAGCATGTGATGAAGAACGGCATTAAAGCTTTGAAGTTTGATGTCGAGCTGAAGCATGAGGGTCATGGGCACAACCATGCTCATGATCATAGCCATGGGCATGCGCACGAGCACCATCATGACCATCACCATCATTCGCATAGTCATGATCACGACCACGGCCACAGCCACAGCCATTCGCATAGTCATGATCACGACCATGACCACAGCCACTCGCATAGTCATAATCACGACCACGGCCACAGCCATTCGCACGATCATGATCACGACCATGGCCACAGCCACTCGCATAGTCATGATCACGACCATGACCACAGCCACTCGCATGACCATGGTCATCACCACCATGATCATCGGGCGTACAAGGACATTGTCCAGCTTATCGGGAAGTCTGCCTTGACGGACGCGGTTAAGCAAACCGCGCTTCAGATCTTTAAGAAGATTGGCGAGGCCGAAGGGAAGATTCATGGCCTGCCGCTGGAACGGGTTCATTTTCACGAGGTAGGCGCGGTTGATTCTATCGTTGATATTGTTGGCGCTGCAATTCTGCTTCACCAGCTGCAGATTACAACGGTGAAATGTGCGCCCGTACCGGTTGGAGTCGGCAAAATCCGGATCGATCACGGTATATATCCAGTGCCTGCGCCGGCAACGCTCGAAATGCTGAAAGGCATTCCGATCGAGCAGTCGACGATCCGTGCGGAGCTTACGACTCCTACCGGCGCAGCTTTTGCGGCAGTGCTTGCCGAAAGCTTTGGACCTATGCCTTCCTTCAAGGTAGAGGCAATCGGGTATGGCGCTGGAACCAAGACGTTCCCGGATCATCCGAATGTTTTGCGCGTTGTAATTGGCGAATAGCTGCAGGGGACAGGAGTCAGACGAAATGTACAATCAGCCGGCATATGAGCATGAAGACAGCGGAATGATCAAGCTCGAAGTGAATCTGGACGATATTTCGGGCGAATGGCTCGGGTACGTGATGGACTTGCTGTTTGAAGCGGGCGCTAATGACGTATTCTACACGCCGATTTATATGAAGAAGAATAGGCCGGGAACGATGCTTCAGCTGTTATGCTCGCAGGACAAATTAGAGGCGATGAAAGCGATCTTGTTCCGCGAGACAACGACGCTGGGCATCCGCTATTATCCGCTAACCGTTCACCGGCTGGAGCGTGTATTCGAAACGGTCCATACCGAATGGGGTCCGGTCACGGTCAAAAAGGGCCTGTATAACGGAGAGGTTGTCCAATGGGCGCCGGAATATGAGGATTGCAGAAAAATCGCAAGCGCGCTTGGCATTCCTCTTAAACAAGTTTATGATAGAGTTCGGATGGAACATAATGGTTAAATGGTAGAGAGACAGGAACGCTTGGGAGGCTATATTGGATGGGGAGTTTAATAACGGTTCTGCTTCTTGGTCTGGTGCTTGGCATCAAGCATTCCATTGAACCCGACCACATTATCGCGGTATCGACGATGGTGAGCAATCAAAAGAAGCTGTGGCGTTCAACGTTAACGGGAATCTTTTGGGGCATCGGTCATACAAGCACGTTATTTATCGTAGGAATGGTGCTCGTTCTCTTAAAGGGAGAGCTGCCGGAAGTATGGGCGTTGTCGCTGGAGTTTCTGGTAGGTGTAATGCTCGTTTATTTAGGTTATAAAAATGTCGTGTCGGTAAAGCGCGCTTATCAGCATTCCCACCGGCATGACAAATCCTCTCTCATTAAAGTGACGGTAATCGGCTTTATCCATGGTCTTGCCGGAAGCGCGGCGATGGTTATTCTGACCTTGTCAACGGTAGAGTCGGTATGGGAATGTGCTCTGTACATTATGGTATTTGGCGTCGGAACGATCACGGGCATGCTGATTTTCACAACGATTCTGGGCATTCCGTTTGTATATAGCAAAACAAGCGTAAAGCTGAACCGTGGTTTGATGCGTGCTGCGGGCACGGTGAGCTTTTTGTTCGGCCTTTATTATATGTACAACCTTGGGGTTACAGAAGGGCTGTTCGAGTTATGGGTCAAATAAATGACAGGCAACATGATTACGGTAAATGACTAGAAGACGTTACTTTCTCGTACCGGGAGAGCAACGTCTTCTTTTTTGTGTCGAATAAATTTCTCCCTCTCAAAACCTTATAACGTTATAATATCCCCTCATAATGGAATTTTCCACCTTACCTTAATCCGGTTCCTGTTCCATGATGGATTTACTAGAAATTAACAACTTAAAGTCGCTAATGCATGGTGGTGATGAATGGGAGATTGCTTACGTTATGCAGCAAAGTGACTTGCAGCAGGGTATAGCAGCCGGCCGAGCTTAAAATCCAATCCTAATTCAAATCCAATATTAGAGGTGAAATAATTGAACTTATCGATGATGAGAAGATCTTTATGGAATCTCCCTTTGTTATTAGTGGTTTCAATTCTTACCGGAATATTAGCTTTTGCACCTAATGCGCTTGCGGAGGAAGAGCAGGCCGTATCTGCCGCGCATACGGGACCAACAAATCTGCGTATTGCCCAAGACGAGAATGGCAAGGATCTCGTTACTCATAATACAGCGAAAATCGCATGGGATCTGATAGGCGACGAGACCAATAACAATGATATCGACATCTGGAACGCGGATACCGACGCTTGGATGACTTGGGGAGACCGAAGCAAGCAGGAAATAGGCGGGTTAACGCCGGAAACGACTTACCGGGTCTATATTACCTGGTATGCGGACCGCCCTTCGCTGGACTATAAAAGCAATATCATCGAGTTTACCACCGCACCCGATGCAAGCGAATATCCCGATCCGCCGCTTGCTCCTCCGGGACATCTCCACACCACCGCGATTACCGATAACAGCATCACTTTGAAATGGACCGGAAGCCCCGGCGCAAACGGCTACGATCTGTATGTGAACGGCGCCTGGAAGCAAGGCATATGGGACGGTTCCAATACGGTAACGTACACGCTTCCCGAAGGAGGCCATACAGCCGGTACCGCGTATAAGTTTGAGGTTGGAGCCCAGAACCTGCCGAAGGTATCGGCGAATAGCAACGCCGTAACGGTAACATGGGGCGGGCTGGCAGCTCCAAGCGGCTTGCAGGCGGTAACCGCAACCAGAACGACGGCAGCGCTTGGCTGGGCGGAGACTCCGGGTGCCACCGGTTACGATATTTACGCAAACGGCCAGCTTATCGGCTCTAGTATCGAGAACCGTTATGTTGCTTCCGGTCTTCAAGAAGGAACAAGCTACGCCTTCAAGGTTGCAGCGAAAAACGCGGCTTGGCGCTCGGCAGACAGCTCGCCGATTACGGTTGTTCCGGGAGCCGATTATAATATCGTCACGTATTATACGCTTTGGTCTCCGAGCAGTACGGGGCGGAACTATCATCCGTCTGACGTGGATGTCTCGCAAATTACTCACGTGAATCTCGCTTTTGCGGACCTTTGCTGGAGAGGTTTTGGCTCAGGCGCTGCAGCTTGTCAGAATGCCGTTGTTCCAACGCAAACCGATTATGTCTATGACGGCGAAATGATTGTCGGGGATCCGTCGGTTGACTTGGCGCTCTTCGAGGAATGGGCAGCGATTCGGGATGCGAACCCGCATCTGAAGCTTCTGATTTCCGTCGGTGGCTGGTCTTGGTCGAATAACTTTTCGAATATGGCCAGTACGGAAGAAACCCGGCGCGCCTTCGCTAATTCGGTTGTGAAATTCCTCCGCGCCTATAAACTCGACGGAGTTGATATCGACTGGGAATACCCGGTTGAAGGCGGCGAGGACGATAATTCCCGGAGCCCGCTGGATAAGGAAAACTTCGGGCTGATGGCGCAAGCCGTAAGGGAAGCGCTGGATGCGGCAGGCTCGGAAGACGGCAAATATTATTTGCAGACGATTGCATCGGGCCAAGGTGATAATTTTGTAGTCAATTCGGATCTCGGCGAAGCCTCGGATTATCTTGATTTTATCAACATCATGACTTACGACTACAGCGGAAGCTGGGATACGCTCGCCCATCATAACTCCCCGCTTTATTATGACAAGAACCATCCGAAGGATTACGCGAAGCGCAACAACGTGCTTGGCGCCGTGCTTGCCGAACTGAACGGAGGGGTACCGAACTACAAAGTGAATATAGGCATTCCGTTCTACGGCAAAGGCTGGGTTGGCTGTGAACCAAGCGGCCAATATCAGACATGCGCGAGCGGGACGCCATTCGGAACCTGGGAAAACGGTATATTCGATTTTACCGACATAGAGGAGAATTACTTGAATGATGAGGGTTTCGAGCATCAATGGAATAACGAAGCCAAGGTTTCATATTTGTACAATGCGGACAATGGCGTATTCCTTACCTATAATGACGAGTCTTCTATGATGTATATTGCTTCGCTCGCGAAGTCTCTTGATTTGTCCGGCGTCATGAGCTGGGATATTAGCGGGGACCGCAACCGGACGTTAACGACAAGGCTCGCCAAGGATCTTCCTATTACGGGTGTGCCCGATCCCAATGCACTGTCCGCGCCATCCGGCCTGCAGGCCGCATCCATCAGCAGCGGAAGCATCAAGGTCAAATGGAGCGCTTCCGAACATGCGACGGCTTACGAAGTCTATGTAGGGAAAGTGTTAGCGGGAACAACCGCGGGTACGGAGTTTGATGTGACGGGGCTTACCCCTGACACAAGTTATGCGGTTGAGGTATTGGCCATTCAAAAAGACAACGATACGCTCGTAAACGTATCGGCCTTCAGTACTCCGCTGAACACCAAAACAGCGCCGGTGAAGACCACACCGTATGAACCGGTGAAAGGGCAGGAGGGCTTGCATACGCAGGTTACAAAAGACGGCGATAAGGTATTGGTCAATCTGCCAAGCGAAGCCGCGCTGAAAGAAATTGCTTCGGCTGCGTCTTCAACGTTCCCGATTATTGCCCAGGGCGATGGCAAGCAGCTTGAGGTTTCTTTGCCAAAAGAAATTACGGCGGCAATCGCGGCTAAAGGCAGTGACTCGGTTATTGTTGTCCGTTGGAAAGGCGCGGCATTCTCGATTCCGGCAGCCGCTTTGCCGGCGGGAACGGATATCCGGATCTCGATGGAGACCCTGGATTCGAAATTGCTGCAGCAAAGCGGTATCCCGCTTGTGACGGCCCCGCTGTCCTTCAGGATAGAGGGCAAACAGGCGAACGGTGCATTTAATGAAATCACGAATTTCGGTGACTATTTCTTATCGCATAGTTTTACCGTAAAAAGCTCGGATATTAACAAAGCTCAAACAGCAGGGGTCGTTTATCTGCCCGAGTCGAATGAGCTTCGCCCGGTTCCGGTGTTGTTCACGGACAATGCCGATGGTACGGTATCCGCGGAATTGAAGAGGAAAGGCAATAGCGTTTACGGTCTGGTGAAGACGACAGTTTCCTTTACGGATACTCTGCCAGGCTGGGCTCAGCAGGATGTATGGCAGGCAGCTTCCAAGCTGATCGTGAGCGCAGACGCTGACGGCAAGTTCAACGGAGCGCGCGATCTGAATCGTGCGGAAGTAACATCGCTTATCGTAAAAGCATTAGGTATCCTGCCTGACTATTCAAGCGCAGGTACGGCATTTAAGGATGTAGCCGCAAATTCCGCTTTTGCGGCGGATATCGCGGCGGCGAAGAAGGCCGGTCTGGTCAACGGGAAAGGAAGCGGTCTCTTTGATCCAACGGCTGCAATCACTCGTGAAGAAACGGCGGTTATTCTGGCGAAAGCATTAGCTTATGCCGGAGTAACAACGCAGGCGGATTCCGCCGTGCTGAACCACTTCGCGGACCGCTCAAAGGTGTCCGGCTACGCGGATCCTTCGCTTGCTCTTCTCGTCGAACGCGGAATTATGAAAGGCGTTTCGGCGCATAGCTTAGCTCCTCGGACAAACGTCACCAAAGAGCAGGCAACGGTGCTAGTGATGAAGACACTCCGGTCCGCCGGATTGTCGAACTAAACGGTAAACCGCCCGAGAATTCGGGCGGTTTTTTCTTTTTCCTGCCGCGGGCTATACGCGAATACATCTGCAGACTGATTTACCAGTAAAGGGATTGGCTTAAGATTGAAACATTGATTCGAAAATTAACGATCGTTTAAATTCAGTTTAAAAATGAACGGTAAGATGATGACATCAACAATTCTTGGGAGGAAACAGGAATGGAATATAAGAATGCGAAGAAGCCAAACAACGGCGACTGGGCGGTTGAGGCTAACGGTCTAGTCAAAGTATTTGGAGATAACAAAGCGGTAGACGGCGTTAATTTGAACGTTAAAGCTGGTACGATTTATGGCGTGCTTGGTCCAAACGGGGCAGGTAAAACAACAACGATCCGCATGCTGGCGACGCTGCTGCGTCCGGATGCGGGCTCGGCCCGGATCTTTGGCCACGATGTGCAGAAGGAATCACAGATCGTCCGCCAATTAATTGGCGTTACCGGTCAATACGCATCGGTTGACGAGTCGCTCAGCGCAACCGAGAATTTGATTATTTTCTCCCGTCTGCTTGGACTGGGACGTGCGGAAGCACGGAAGAAGGCCGCTGATCTCCTGGAAGAATTCGGATTGACGGAAGCGGCTAAGCGCCCGCTTAAGAACTTCTCCGGCGGCATGAGACGCCGTCTGGACCTCGCGGCCAGCCTCATCGCGCAGCCGCCGCTTATCTTCTTGGATGAGCCAACCACAGGTCTTGATCCGCGTACCCGCGCTCAAATGTGGGATACGATCCGCCGCCTGGTGAACACGGGCTCTACGGTTCTGCTTACTACTCAATACCTGGATGAAGCAGACCAGCTCGCTGACCGGATCGCCGTTATCGACCGCGGTCATGTCGTGGCTGAAGGCACCGTAGACGAATTGAAGCAATCGGTAGGAACTTCTTCGTTGCAGCTGAGAGTTCTGGATCAATCCGATATTGAAATTGCTCGCCATACAGTCGAGCATGTGCTTCAGGTTCAAGCAACTTTGACAAGCGAAGCTGCTAAAATTACGGCACCCATGGCTAATGCCGACCTGATTACGGATCTGTTAATCGCGCTTCGCGAGAAAGGGATTACTTTGTCCGAAGTCAGCGTTCAGAAGCCCACTCTTGATGAAGTGTTCCTGACCATCACCGGTCATGGCGTTGAAGAGAAAACAAAAGAAACGGGAACCGAAACAAAAAGAGCGGAGGCTGTAAACGTATGAGTTCATCAGTAAAGACAGGTCATCTGAAAAACCACACAAGCTTTATTCAAACCTTGCGTCACTCGCTTACCATGGCATACAGGGGCGTATTGAAAATCCGCCGCACCCCGGAACAGCTGTTTGACGTTACGCTGCAGCCGATCATTTTCACTTTGATGTTCACTTATATTTTTGGCGGTGCGATCTCCGGTGACGTGCAAAGCTACCTGCCGGTTATCATCCCGGGTATTCTTGTCCAGACGGTAATCACCACTTCCATCGTAACCGGCGTGCAGCTCCGGGAGGATATGGACAAAGGCGTCTTCGACCGGTTCAAGTCCTTGCCGATTGCGCGGATAGCCCCGCTTGCGGGAGCCTTGTTAGCCGATACGATCAGGTATACCATTGCTACCGTGCTTACGTTCTCCATGGGCTTTATTATGGGTTACCGTCCTGACGGCGGTATCGGAAACGTTATTCTTGCTGCTTTGCTCGTTATTTTCGTATCGTGGGCGATGAGTTGGATCTTTGCTTTCTTTGGCGTGATCTCCCGTACGGCTTCCAGCGTGCAAGGGATTTCGATGCTTGTATTATTCCCGTTAACGTTTATGTCCAATGCGTTCGTACCGGCAGATACAATGCCAAAATGGCTGCAGTGGTTCGTAAACATCAACCCGGTTTCCCACGTTGTCTCGGCGGTCCGCGAGTTGACCAATTCCGGCACGGTTGGATCGGATATGGTCTGGTCCTTGGTAGGCGCCCTGGTTATCGTTGCGGTATTTGCACCCATTACGGTTCGCGCTTATATGCGCCGGACATAAGAATTGCTTAATCGGAGAGATGGCATAATCGCCATCTCTTTTTGTCATTCTATGAGGGTTAAACCATCCTCAAAGGAAGGCATCCTTACAAAAATACGCGGCTTATGTTTCGGTTTAAATTCAGTTTAAGTAGCAGCGTTACTATATCTGTGTAAGGAATAAACAACAATAATGGATATAGGAGATGGTCTTTATGACAACTAATCATACAAACAAACAAATAGCGATTATCGGCGGTGGCCCCGGCGGACTTACACTGGCTCTTATCTTGCAAAGACACGGCATTGCCGCAACGGTCTATGAGCGGGAAGCTCAGGATGGAAATGCCCAGCGCGGCGGCTCGCTTGACATTCATGAGGATTCCGGACAGATGGCCCTGAAGGAAGCGGGATTGCTGGAGCAGTTCCAGGCGATTGCTCGCTATGAGGGAGAAGATTTCCGCCTGTTCGATAAAACAGGCAAGATCCATATGGACGACAGAGCGGAGGACGGAGAGCAAGGCGACCGTCCGGAGATTGACCGCGGCGTGTTATGCGATCTTCTACTGAATGCATTGCAGCCGGATACGATACGATACGGTTATAAGCTGACGGAAGCCGTTGAGCTGGAACGCGGTCAACACGAGCTGCATTTTGATAATGGCGAGAAAGTGACGGCTGACGTCGTAATAGGCGCGGATGGCGCTTTTTCCAAGCTTCGTCCGCTGCTGACCGAGGCGCAAGCTTCTTATTCCGGATTAACGATGGTGGAACTGCATGTGGATGCGAAGGCGCATCCGGATCAGGCTGCTTTTAACGCGAGAGGCAAAGTGTTTGCGCTTGATGATAACAAAGGAATACTTGCACAGCTAAATGGGGACGGTAAAATTAAAGTATACCTGACCTTTACGGCCGAGCAGAACTGGCTGGATACCTGCGGTATTCCGTTTGATCAGCCGAAGGAAGCCAAGCAGCGGCTGCTTGCGTATTTCGATGATTGGGCAGAGCCGCTCCGGAACTATATTCACAAGTCCGATGATCTTGTTCTGCCAAGACGGATTTATATGCTTCCGGTTGGACTGAAATGGGAGCATAAGCCGGGGATTACGCTTATTGGAGACGCTGCGCATCTGATGTCTCCGTTTGCGGGCGAAGGCGTTAACCTCGCGATGCGCGATTCAGCCGAGCTTGCGCTTGCCATTTCCGGTCATGAGGATGCCGATCAGGCCATTCAAGCCTACGAAAAGAAGATGTACGAATATTCTTCAGAGTCGGCAAAATCCTCCGATGATAATTTGAAGCTGATGTTCTCTGGCAATGCCGCTTCAAACCTGAAAGCATTGTTTGATGAAATTCATGCGCAGTTTGCCCAATAAAAAATAAGTGAGGCTGTGCCGTCTATGGGCACAGCCTCTTTTTATTACACCTAAGTCGCAACATGCTTCTCCCGATATTGCCCTGGCGTAATGCCCTCCAGCTTGCGGAAGGAGCGGATAAAGTTTTGCGGGTTGTTGTAGCATAAGCGGGAGGCGATATCCTTAACAGGCGTATCGGTTTCCCGCAGCCATTTCTTCGCCATACTGAACCGGTAAGCCGCCAGATATTCACTGAAGGATGTGTTTGTTTCCTTCCGGAAGACGCTGCTCAAGTAATTGGCGTTATAATTCAGCTTGGCGGCACAGTCCTCAAGCGACAGATCCGTATCGTAATGATGATGGATCAGGTCGATCATTTTCTCCGAAATATTATGATATTGCGCATCCTGACGGTCCATAAAGATTTGGATCATCGGATAAACAACCTTGCACCAGAGCCAATCTTCGATTTCCTTCACCGTATTAAGCTTAAGCAGCTCCTCGAATAAAGAGCCTTTTCCTTGACGTATCTGATTCAGGCTGATACCCGATTCCTGCTGCACCACGAGGAGACTGTTCAATAAACGGACCAGCGGCAATTGATATTCCTGAGGCGACATTTCGGCTGAAAATACAGGCACGAGGAAGCAGTGGAGAAGCTCCTTGGCGTTCTCCTTATCCGCAAGCTTGATCGCATCCAATAAATCATTCTCCAGATGGTTGGGATAACGAATATTGAAATAATGCTTGCCTTGGTTGACGTTCTCGTATTGCATGACGATACCTTCCCCTAGCTTAAGCCTGTGCTTCAACGCTTCCAGACCCTCTTGATAAGCAAGCGGAACCTGGCTTACCGATTCGAACGGTAGACTGATGCCGATACTGATCGTCAGCTCCAGAAGGCTTTGGATTTGCTGCTGAAGCTGCTCGGTTAAGGAAAACAACGCCGTTTTGAAGTCGCTGTCCTTTGCTGACGCACTGCCGATTAGCGTAACGACCGTATGGTCAATCGTAACCGACCCCAGGCGGTTAGCTGCCGGGATAAGCTCTTCGATCATATTGTGAATCGCAAACAGCAGCAGCTCCGTATCCGGTTTGCCGTAGCGGGTATCTTCAAGCGAGTCGATCTGTACGGTAATAACGGCCATGACATCCCATGAATTAAGCTGTTCGCTGTAACCAAACCTCTCCAGCTTTTCTGTCAGATCGTTATTTTTCACTTGCCCCTGCAATGCCTTGGCCAGGAACAAAGTACGTACCTGCTTCAAATGCTGTTGGAGCTCGCTCTCCAACCGGGTTTTGGACTGGAACAATTGCTGAATCTGCTCGCCAATCGCCTGAAATTCATTTTTGCGAGTCTGCCGGATCTCCGGTGTACGGACATTCATCTGTTTAAGAAGCATTTGAATTGGAGAATACATACGGCGGGAGCCCAACCAGGCTAGAAGCATCGTCACCAGAAGCATAAGCAGGCAGACGGCCAGCGTGTAGATTCCGATTTTTTTCGATTCCTTCGTAAGACTGGCGATCGATGTGATGGACATGTAGATCCAGCCGTTGGTCGGAGATTTGTAATAGGTGACCGAATACTCCTGATTATGGAGGAGGGAGCGGAATTGGCCGGAGGCTTCATTGAGCTTCGGCTCGCCTTCAAATCCGAGCACGGATATATTTTTGCCGATGATGGAATGATCGGGATGGAGCAGGATGCGATATTTATCGTCCAGCACCAAGGTGGTATCGCTCTTCCCGGTATCCTGCTGCAATAAGGACTGAAGGCTGCAGGTCGGAATATTGGCCATGATCAGCCCGTAAGGATTACGCTCGGTGACGGGAAGCTTCTTGATCAGGCTAATGTTATACTCGCATCTGGCGTTGCCGGCGCTCTCCTCGCTGTAGAACCAGCCAGAAGGATTCATCACCCAGGAGGTCTCCTCTTTGGACTCGATCAGCCCGTTCAACTGGTCATGGTAAGGATATTGGTCAAAACGATACAGACCGGAATTTTTGATCATCCAGTTATGGCGGTTATTGATCAAGATGACATCTTCGAGCTTGGTATCAAAGGACTGCATATGCAAAAGCTCATCCCGGAGGTTCCCATACAAGGTGAAATCGCTTACATTTAATGGGCTGCTCATGGTCTGTTTTAAGACGCTGGAGTTGATGACTTGATTCAAGGTATGGTTGACAGTCGTTAAAATTTGCTCTACATTGGCATTAATTTGAACAAGCAGCTGATAATTTCCTTTGTTTACATCTTTTTGGATTTCGCTAGAAGAAGTAACGTAGGAAAAAATGCCGATGAACAACACAGGCAGCGTGCTTAACAAGATTCCGAAGATGGTCATTTTGGTCAGGAAACTGAAAGAACGCAAGCGATTAACCAACTCCTGTCATCGTAAATATGTATCTATTGTAGGCGATGGACCGTCATTTGGACAATAATCATTAGCTCCGGGAATAATCATTTGAACAGATGAAGGGGGAATCCTATGTTTTTCAATGATCATAGAGGAAGATTATCGGGCTGCGCGGTCACGGGGATATTATTAGCGGCCATGCTGCTAGGCTCATGTTCAGGCGCAAAAGGTTCGGAGGTCCTCGCGGAGAGTCAAGCCCGTCCGGTTATTACTATTATGGCACCGCTGCATTTTCCGCAAGGTCCCGACTCTTCGTTAGTCGAGCAGATGGAAGAGATGACCGGTACCAATCTGATCATTGACTGGGTTCCCGACGAGATTTATACGGATAAGATGAATGCCGCTTTAACCATGAACTCCCTCAAGAAGGCTACTTTCGTGAAATATACCGATTATATTTTTCTGAAAAGCGCGATCCGCTCCGGCATGTTCTGGGAGGTGGGGTCATATCTAAGCGAATATCCGAATCTGAAACGGCTGAATAACAGTATTTTGGACCAAACCGCAGTAGACGGCAAAATCTATGGCCTATACACGGAGCGTCCTTCCTCTAGGCAAGGCGTCATTATCCGGGAGGATTGGCTCCAGAAGCTGAAGCTGGACCCGCCGAAGACAATCGACCAGCTGTATAACGTCATGAAGCAGTTTACATACGGAGATCCTGACGGGGACGGCAAGCAGGATACGATTGGTTTGACCGACCGCAATGATTTAGTGTTTGGAGCGTTCAAGACGTTAAGCTCGTACTTTGGAACCCCGAACAACTGGTCCGCCCAGAACCATCAGATTATCCCGGAGTTTGAGACGCCGCAGTATAAAGACACGATGGATTTCATGAGGAAGCTGTACAACGAAAAGCTGATTAACCAGGAGTTTGTGGTGACAAGCAAAGATATTCAGCGCGATCTTCTGATCAGCGGCAGAGCCGGCGTCTATATCGGCAGCATGACGGATGTTCAACGTTTGTCCAATGAAGTGAGGCGGGTGAATCCGGATGCAAGGTTTACGGTTGTGAACCGGATTGAAGGGCCGGACGGTTATAAAGTGTGGTCGATTCCTAATTTCAACGGGTTGTTCCTGTTCTCGAAGAGCGCGATTAAGACGGAGGATGAGCTTAAGCAGGTGCTCGCCTTTTTCGACGGCTCGATGGAGGCGGACGCGGCCAATCTGATGAAATACGGGTTAGAAGGCAGGCATTATGCGCTAGAGGGGAAAGAAGTGCTGCTGCCTGTAAAAAGCGAACAGCTCCGAATCTCCGAGGTTAGCCCTCTCTATTCCCTGATGATCGCCGACCTGAGCAATCCCAACCTGATGAAGGTTGCCCAGGAGGATCCGCTGCTTGCGCTTGCGGAGAAGCTGACCGTAGATAATGAAAAGTTTATCGTCAAGGATCCGGCGGCAAATCTGGAATCGGTTACGTTTGACGAGCATAGCGAGGAGCTGAACAAGATCATTACGGATGCAACCTACCACTATATTCTGGGGCAGATTGATTGGAATGGCTTCAACCAGGAAATAGAGAGATGGAAGCGAAGCGGCGGAGAGCAGATTATCGAGGAATTTACGCAATCGTATTTCGAATAATAGAGGGAAGCCTGAATTCGCTTGAACGAATTCGGGCTTTTTTTCTGCCGTTTCTTTGATGCTCAATTTCAGGGAGGATAATCATTATTACAGATGGTTGAATGCAGGCGGCTAATCGGAAGGAATGATTGTTTCGGTACTCCACCGGAGCGGGTTAAGGTTGATTTGCAGCACATTTCCGATAAAAGGTGGAGGTCAATAGCATGAACAAAAAGAGGTTTGCTATTTTGCTGGGCACGGTTATGAGTCTTAGCATGATGATGACGGCATGCAGCAGCAACAATAACTCTAATAAAACAAACAAGGGGGTAAAAGAAGCGACGCCAACGGCAAGCGCGGAGGCTTCGGCAGAAGCGTCAAAGCAGCCGGAGGCGGAGAAGCCGACAGAAATTACGATTATGCTTCCTCTTAACGTCGCCCAGACACCGCCGGATACGATCAAGAACGAGATTGAGAAGCTAACCAATACGAAGCTGACCTATCAGTTTTTCCCGGCAGATACGTATGAAGATAAGCTGAACACCACACTGGCAACCGGCGGGCTTCCGCAAGTTACGTATTTGAAAAACCAGGCAACGTTTGTTCAAATGAAAGGGGCGATCCGCGACGGGCAGTTCTGGGAGATTGGCCCTTATCTTAACGAATTCCCGAACTTGAGCAAGCTGAAGCCGCTAATTCTGAACAATACGAAGGTAGACGGCAAGCTGTACTCGCTTTATATCGGCCGTCCGCTCGCCCGTCAGGGGATCATTTACCGCAAGGACTGGGCTGACAATCTTGGCCTGAAGACGCCGGAAACGGTGGATGAAGTGATTGCAATGGCTAAAGCCTTCACCGAGAAGGATCCGGACGGGGATAAAAAAGCGAACACGATTGGACTTGCCGACCGGAATGACTTGATCTACGGAGCATTCAAGACGCTTGCTTCCTGGTTTGCAACGCCAAATAACTGGGGGGACAAGGACGGCCAGCTCCAGCCGGATTTCACGTTCCCGCAATATACGGTTGCGATGGACGCCATGAAGCAGATCCGCGATGCGGGTGCCATGAACAAAGATTTTGCCGCAACCAGCAAAACCGATCAGATTAGCTTGTTTACAAGCGGGAAAGCAGGTCTGTACATCGGTTCCATGGCGGATGTCGACTCGCTGAACAAGGATCTGGTCAAGAACGTTCCTAATGCCGTCGTGGATACGCTGGCTCTTATTAAAGGGCCAAACGGCGAGCAGGCAACATGGGCAATTCCGGGCTACAACAACGTAGTGTTGTTCCCCAAATCCGCGATTAAAGACGAAGCCGAACTGAAGAAAGTTTTGGCTTTCTTCGATAAGCAGATGACTCCTGAAGTAGCCAATATGATGTTCTGGGGTATCGAAGGCACGCATTATACCGTCGAAGACGGCAAAGCAAAAGTAACGGATGCGTCCGATCTAATAGAGCGCGAAGTAAAAGGCTACAAGGACAGCCTGATTGGCGAAGCAGAGACAAACGGTATGTACGAGGGCTTCTATTCTCTCCCTGCACGTATTCATGCGGAGGAATTCACGAAAGAGAATGAGAAAATTGCCATTCTGGATCCTACGGCGGCGCTTGATTCCGAGACTTATACGGACAAAGGCGTGGAGCTGCAGACGATTATTACAGATGCGACTTACAAGTATATCTATGGGGAAATCGATAAGGCCGGCTTTGAGAAGGCCGTTGAGGACTGGAAGAAGCGCGGCGGCGACAAGATCATCGAAGAATTTAACGCAGCCAATAAAAAATAGTCGAGTAAGGCTAGCCGAAGAGGTCTGCTAATTCGTTAGCAGCCTCTTCAATCCACATCTGATGAGAGGAAGAGGCAGGATGGAGGAAGTGATCGTTCACCAGGCGCAAGTGTTGGCGCCAACGACCAGAAGAGAGAGAACGAGGCGGTTTCGCCGTAATATATGGCTGTATGTCATGGTGCTTCCGGGACTTCTCTATTTCTTGATCTTCAAGTACGCACCGATGTTTGGCCTGATTATCGCCTTTCAGGATTTTAAGCCGTTTAAAGGGATCAAAGGCAGCGAGTGGGTAGGATTCGAGCATTTCCACCGTTTGTTTACGGAACCGGATTTCTTGAACATATTGACCAATACGTTAGTTTTGTTCGGTTTCAATATCCTATTTTATTTCCCTATACCGATTATACTGGCGCTGATGCTAAACGAGCTTAGACTTAATGCTTTCAAGAGGTTGTTCCAAACCCTGATTTATTTGCCGCATTTTATGTCTTGGGTCATTATCGTCTCGATCAGCTACGTGATGCTGACGATGGACGGCGGAATTGTGAATGCCGTTCTGGATTCTTTAGGTTTCGAAAAAATAAACTTTCTGCTAAGTCCCGAGTGGTTCCGACCGACTTATATCATTCAGGTTATCTGGCGGGAAGCCGGATGGGGAACCATTATCTATCTAGCCGCTATGGCGGCGATTGATCCGCAGTTGTACGAAGCCGCACGGATAGACGGTGCCGGCAGGCTTCATCAAATTTGGCATATAACGCTTCCAGCCATTCGCAGCGTCATTATCGTATTGCTTATCCTGAAGATCGGCGATGTGCTTGAGCTTGGGTTTGAGCATGTGTATCTGCTGCTTAATTCCATGAACCGCGACGTGGCGGAAATTATCGATACCTATGTCTATACGGCAGGACTGAAGCAAGGGAAATTCAGCTATAGCACGGCTATTGGGCTGTTCAAGTCGGTGGTTGGCCTGATTATGGTCGTTGCGGCGAACAAGCTTTCCAAGAAATTCGGATCTGAAGGTATATATTAAGATATGACCGGGAGGAATCAGCATGATCCAGGATCGAACCATGGGAAGCCGGCTGTTTGGCATCGTCAACTTCACGCTGCTTGCGATTTTCTCGCTTGCGACCGTGCTTCCGTTCATCCATGTCGTAGCGGGCTCATTAACGACAAGCGCGGAAATGGCAGTCAAAAAATTTATTGTTTTCCCTACGGATATAAGCTTTGAAGCTTACCGGTTCGTCTTCTCGACGAATACGATCTTCCGTTCGATCGCGGTATCCATTGGCGTAACCCTGATCGGAACGGTATTCAGTATGCTGGTGACCTCGATGATGGCGTACGGCTTGTCCCGAAAAGATTTGGACGGGCGTAAAACGATCATGTTTATGGTCGTCTTTACGATGCTGTTTCACGGCGGGCTTATTCCTACCTTCCTCGTTGTGAAGGAGCTGCATTTAATTGATACGTATGCGGCGCTTATACTGCCGTTAACCATCAGCGCCTTTAATATGATCATTCTCCGCAACTTCTTCCAGAACATCCCGGAAGGGCTCGAGGAGTCGGCCAAGATGGATGGCTGCAGCGATTTCGGGATCCTGTTCCGGATTGTGCTGCCGCTGTCGATGCCG
The DNA here is from genome assembly GCF_000023585.1 of Paenibacillus sp. JDR-2. Classification (NCBI taxonomy): domain Bacteria; kingdom Bacillati; phylum Bacillota; class Bacilli; order Caryophanales; family Paenibacillaceae; genus Paenibacillus; species Paenibacillus sp. JDR-2. The sequence goes on from NC_012914.1 coordinate 2,139,388, forward strand.
GCGATCGCAACGATCTCGCTTTTTTACGCGGTGACGTATTGGAATACTTATCTAAACGCGATCTTGTATTTGAATGACAGCAAAATGTGGCCGATCCAGGTATTGCTTCGCCAGATCGTTGTTCTGGCCAGCGGCTTCGACTACAGCTCCAGCCTCGACGGCGCCGTTCCGCCGCCCGATCAGGCGGTCAAGATGGCCGTTATCGTTGTCGCTACGCTGCCGATTCTGCTCGTCTATCCGTTCCTGCAGAAGCATTTTGCTAAGGGTGCATTGCTTGGTTCGATAAAGGGGTAGCGCGGGTTTGGTTAACTGTAGAAAAACTGCGCATTAAAATGTTCTTCCGATCGCCATTGCTCGGGGGATTCCTTGAACAATTCCAAATGGATTGGAATCCCCTCACAAAAGCGACCACTACGTTTCTACAGAATCATTTTAATGCTCCGTTTTTTAAGTTAACCAAAGTTCTGGGGGAGTCAGAGATGGCCGTGCAATTTATTTGCACGGCCATTTTCTATGCAGAGCTGGATGATTGTGGTAAAGTTTGCGTAGAGGTGAATTCCATTGCATATGGAGAGGATCTGTTGAAAAAGATCGTTTGCGTGTTCATCATGCTCATCGTTGTCCTGACCGGCTGCAGTCAATCAAAAGCATTGATAAAGGAAACCGATTCGCATAAGCTGAATCAGAAGGTGAAGTCTTTTGTCGACCGGAATAAAAGTAAAAACGGCCTTTATCTTTACTCTGTCGCAGGGAAAGAGGAGTATTTTATCGTGAACTACTCTACGGCCGAGCAGGGGGTAAAGGTAAAGTTTCTTGCGGGTATTCGCGCAGAGATACGGGATGATGTGTTCACGATTCTTATGGATGTTCAGGAAACTTCCGATACGCAGGATAAACGAATAAAGCCATTGTCTATCTATAAGCTTAATAAGCATGAAGAGGCAAGTAAGATACAGGTTAAGATTAACGGACAAGAGACTCCGATTGATATAGTCGGCAGCTGAGTCAGGTAAGGAGGTTTGCGGCATGGATGGCAGCAATGAGGCAATCAGCGGCGAAGATAAAGGCTCAAGCATTTGCGAGGTGCTTCAAATATTAGGAGCGAAATGGGCGTTTCTTGTATTGGAGGAGCTGATGAACGGACCGCTAAGATTTAACCAGCTTCAACGGAACATCTCCATTGTGAAGACCCAATCGTTAACCAATACGGTACGTCATCTGGAGAACAACGGCCTTGTTATGCGCAAGGTATTTCCGACAGTGCCGGTGACCGTAGAGTATTCCCTGACCGAGAAGGGCAGAGATTTTCAGGCTGCGCTTAGAGAGATGGAGAAATGGGTGCAAAAATGGGGCGATTCGCCGAATCCCCGGCTCAGCCGTTCCTAATGGCCCATGTTGTAATCAAACCGTAAGAGCTATAAGCTCTTGCGGTTTTTTTGTCTTTCAACTCACTTACCAAATGGTTAGTTACTCCAAAAGGATGGATTATGCCAAAATAAATTGCGTTCTTACTAAAAGTAAGTAGACTCGTTATAATCCGAATTAACAAATCGTTTGGAGAAGGAAGTGTCGTTATGAATCGTGTTGTTATTTACGTCTTGATGATTGCGGTATTTTTTACAGCCACCTCGGAGCTGGTGATTGCCGGAATCTTGAATGTGTTAGCCGTTCAAATGAATATATCGGTAAGCTTGGCAGGCCAGTTGATCACGGTTTATTCTTTGGCTTTTGCGATTGGCACGCCGGTGATTATCGCATTATCCGCCCGAATACCGCGAAAAAGACTATTGCTCCTCGCTATAGTCGTATTCATAGCCGGCAATATTCTGTCTATAGTAAGCACGGATTTCATGGTTTTAATGGCAGCGCGGATGCTGCTTGGGGTAAGCTCCGGCGTTTTTATCGTGGCAGCGTTTAGCGCTGCGGCCAAGGTGGTGCCGGTTGAAAAAATCGGCAGCGCGATCGGAACGATTATTCTCGGATTCAGCAGCGCAATGATTTTGGGCGTTCCGCTAGGCGTTGCTTTGACGAATATGTACAGCTGGCAGACGATTTTTTTGTTCCTTGGCATAGGCGGCGTTGTGATCCTTATTGGTCTTGCTCTGTTGCTTCCGCAAATCGAGGGGGATGCTCCGGTTCCCTTCAAGCAGCAAGCGGGGGTACTAGCTAATCCGGTTATCTTCTACGCCTTGCTGCTTGTGTTGTTCAGAGAAGCGGGCAACTCGTTGATGTTCACGTATATTGCTTCATTCCTTGGCGACATTCTTCATAGAAGCTCCGCGGAAATTGGCCTTATGATGCTGCTGTTCGGGCTAGCCGGTGCGGTTGGCTCCAGAATCGGGGGCTCTGCCGTAGATAAATGGGGTAGCGCCAAATTAATACTGATTGGTGTCACGATTCATGTAATCGCGCTGTTGCTGCTGCCGCTGGCCGTTCATTCCTTCCCGGTTGCCATCACCTTGTTATCGCTATGGATCATGTCGATGTTTACCTTAGGGCCTGCGACACAGACTTACTTCATCGAGCGTGCTCCGCAAGCATCGAATCTGATTATCAGCTTGAATATTTCCGTCACTCAGGTCGGCATCGCCGCAGGAGCCAGCGTCGGCGGCCTGGTCGTCAATTGGCAAGATACCGTCCTCTATAATCCATTGGCCGCCGGTTTGGTCCTCATCCTAGCTCTTGCCTCAGCCGCTGTATCTATCCGCAAAAGCCGGCAAAAGCACATAAGCCGCCTTTAAAAATAGCCGTGCGGATCTATACCGCACGGCCTCGTTTTATTCTCCCCCAACTAAGGTTAAATGCAGGCGGATTATTTGAATGATTCTGTAGAAACGAAGTGGTCGCTTTTGTGAGGGGATTCCAATCCTATTGGAATAGTTCCAAGGAATCCCCGAGCAATGGCGATCGGAAGAACATTCAAATACGCAGCTTGCACATATACCGTCCATCCACCTCATTCAAATGCGGAGCATGCACTATAACTGTTCATCACCCTCTACCATGCAAAGCCTTATACTCCGACGGCGTGCATTTCTTATACGTCTTGAACACCCGGTTAAACGTCGGCAGACTTCCGAAGCCCGACCTCATCGCAACCTCCATAATCGACAGATTCGGATCGGTCAATAGCTTCTCTGCATGCATAATGCGATGCTGAATTAGGTAGTCGTAATAGGACAATCCCATATACAGCTTGAACATGCGCGTGAAATGATACTTGCTGAAGCCGGACAGTTCGGCAAGCTCCTCTACGCGAATATCCTCCGTGCAGCGCTCGTTCATATAGTTGCAAACCTGCAAAAATTTATCGATATATTTATGCTGCTTATGGCTCTTGGTACGCGGAAAACGGCGCTCTTCGTGCATAAAGTTACGGCCCAGAGCGACAAAGAAAGAGATGAGCTTGGCATATGTCGAGGCCTCCTTCAGCATCGTATGGCTGAAATATTCGTTCACCAGCTCGAGCAGCATTGGCCTTAACAAGCCGTGCAGCTCTTTATTTTGCTCTGCCGTAATCAACAGGCAAGGGCGGAGCAAATGAAAGGTAGAGTCAAAGCCGTTTAGAGCGTACAGCAGCGAGCAGTCGAACTGAAGAATAAGTCTTGTCCCGGACTCCGGGGCAAAGATCTCGTGAAGCTCGCCCGGAGGCAGGACCAAGATATCGTTCGGATAGAGGACATGCTTTGTCTCATTCACTATAACGGTGTAAATGTTTTCGAACGGCATGATGACTTCCACAGCGGTATGCCAGTGAATCGGATAGTTTTCGACTTCTTTGTTCAAATAAATGCGCAATCCGGGATGTTCACCGTAGGATACCGTTTCTTTGGCTCCGTTAAGAATGGGGATCATGCATCACTCTTCCTCTCTGGTTGGTAACTAATCAGATAATGGCATCCTCGTCTAATAAAATCAATAAGTCTATCAAAAAAGGCAATATTTGATTGGTTGAAAGCTATATTTACGAAGAGCGGCCTATCAAATAAAGCTATAATGAAGCCAATGAAAGCGAATACATTTGTCGGTAAATGACTTCTAATTTGCATTATTTCATTATGAGGTCCACATGACCATACGACTAAAGTAGTTAAATATAGCTATTTTTAATCGGTCAGTAGACGAAATGGACTAGAGGAGAGTGGAGATAAATGGAAGGCTCAAGCAAGGTATTGGATGTTACGCCACTTTGGAAGCATGTCAGAAAAGAGTGGAAGCTGTATTCCTTTCTCGTTATTCCCGTCATCTATTTTCTCATTTTCAAGTACGCTCCCATGATTGGAAATGTAATCGCTTTCCGGAAATATCGGGGCGGGCCAAACTTTCTTGGCATGGAATGGGTAGGGCTGCAGTACTTCCGGATGTTTATGAAGGATCCAACCTTCTGGCGGGCGTTCTGGAACAATATTTTCTTAAGCGTTGCTTATCTGATTATCCGATTCCCGTTAACCTTGATCTTTGCGCTCCTGATCAACGAGATCAGAAGGCTGAAGCTGAAAAAATTCGTTCAGACCGTATCCTACCTCCCGCATTTTATCTCAATGGTAATTCTGGCAGGTATGGTAAAAGAAATGCTTTCCGTATCGGGTCCGATTAACGCGCTGCTTGGCCATTTCGGCGTCGAACCGATTCAGTTCATCTCGCTGCCGCAATGGTTCTCGACCATTTATGTGTCTTCCGGCATCTGGCAGGGACTTGGATGGGGCACCATCTTGTACCTTGCAGCTATGACAGGGATCAATACGGAGCTTTATGAGGCAGCGCGGATTGACGGCGCCAGCCGGTTCAGACTTGCATGGCATGTCACGATTCCGGGTATCTTGCCTACGATTATGACGCTTCTCGTTCTTGATATCGGCGGTATTATGGGCTCCAACTTTGAAAAAATCTTGCTCCTGTACAACCCGCTTACTTATGAAACGGCGGACGTTATCTCGACCTACGTATACCGGATGGGTATTACAAACGCGAACTTCAGCTATGCAACCGCTGTCGGCTTGTTCGAAGGGGTTATCGGTCTGATCCTGGTAACGACAGCGAACGCAATTTCGAAAAAAACGACGAAATCAAGTCTGTGGTAGGAAGGAAGTGTTGAGCGTGAAAGCAACTCCAGGTTCTCGCATCTTTAACGGCGTAAACGCTTTGATCATGACCGTAGTTGTCCTCTTTACCTTATATCCTTTCGTTTATCTGGTTGCGCAGTCCTTCAGCTCCGAGGCTGCCGTCTATGCGGGGAAGGTAACGTTTTATCCTGTAGATTTCACTACGCTTACTTATAATGTCATCCTGAGCAAGCCGGATTTCTTCCGCTATTACGGCAATACGATATTGTACGCGGTAGTCGGCACCCTCATCGCCGTATCGGCGACAGCCGTTATGGCGTATCCGCTCTCAAAGGAAAAACTTCGTCTTAACAAGTTCTTTATCCCGTTTGTCTTATTCACCATGTACTTCGGCGGCGGTCTTATCCCGAATTACATTCTCGTAGCCAAAACGCTGGATATGCGCAACACGATTTGGGCTCTTGTTATTCCCGGTGCGATCAGCGCCTTTAACGTTATATTGATGAAAACCTTTTTCGCAAGTCTTCCTAATGAGCTTGAGGAATCAGCCAAAGTGGACGGACTTGATGTCTATGGCATCTTCCTTAGAATTACGCTTCCATTATCGAAGCCGATTCTGGCAACCATGCTCTTATTTGTTATCGTAGGGATCTGGAACAGCTGGTTTGATGCTTCGTTGTACCTGCAGTCGAAGGAGAAGTGGCCTGTAGCCTTATATTTGCGGCAAGTTATTGAAACGGCGATCAGCCCGGCCGAACTGGGAGCAAGCGCGGAGCAAACGACGCAGATTGCGGCTACGGTTAAATCGGCTGCGATGGTATTGACTTCGCTTCCTATGATTTGTATCTATCCTTTTGTACAGAAATATTTCGTGCAAGGCATGATGATTGGCGCTGTGAAAGGGTAAGACGCGATATAACCGGAACGGCCGTAAGGCAAGTTCTGTTATATAAATGTAATTATTAAAAGGGAGGCACGGCATGAAAAGATTCAGTAGAGCAATGGGATTGATTTTATCGGTTATCATGGTTATGTTTGTCATGGCGGCATGCAGCGGGAACAATAATGGAAAGCCCAGCAACAGTTCCGCTTCACCTGAAGAATCTGCAGCAACAACGGGGAATGCTACGGCATCGGATAAACCTGCAGAGGATTACGCATACGGCGAGGACGTAACGTTCCACTCGAATGAGCCGGTAAAGTACTCCATGATGTTCAGCGACAACGAGGGCTATCCTTACAAAAAAGACTGGAGAATCTGGAGCGCGATTCAAGAGAAAACAAACGTATCTTTTGACTTGTCGGTTGTAGCAAGAACGGAATACGAAAACCAAAAATCGCTCCTCGTAAACAGCGGCGATGCTCCGTATATCATCCCTAAAACGTATGATGAATCCGCATTCGTTGCAGGCGGACAAATCGTTCCGATCAGCGATTATGTGCAATATATGCCTAACTATCAAAAAGCGGTAAAAGCTTGGGGCATGGAAGATGACCTGAAAGCGAAAATGCAAGCTAACGGTAAGTACTATGTTCTTCCCGGTATGTGGGAAGAACCGGGCGGCGGCTACTCGTTCGTTATCCGTAAAGATATTTTCGAGAAAGCCGGCGTAGACCTGTCCAAGGAAACGAGCTGGACGTACGAAGATTTCTACGCGGCTATGAAGAAGGTTAAAGAATTTACGGGCGCTAAATACGTATTCTCCGATCAGTCCAAAGGCGAATCGACTTTGAACATCGCAGCTGTAGAATATGGAGTAACTGCCGGTTGGGGTAAAGCAAACGGCATGCGCTTTAACCAGGATTCGAAGCAATTCGAATTCGCTGACAATACACAAGAGTTCAAAGACTATGTTTCGTACTTCAATAAGCTGATTACGGAAGGCATCATGGATCCGGAATCGTTCACGCAAGAAGACGATGCAGCAAAAGCGAAGTTCTATAAAGGTGATACTTACGTTATCAATGCTAACTATCAAGTATTCACGGATATCCAAACAAAGATGGAAGATCCAAATGCGGAGCTGATGATTATCACGCCTCCAGGTGGTCCTAAAGGCCAGCTGCAAGTTGAAAACTCCCGTCTTGAGAACGGCATTATGATCAGTGAGAACGCTTTGAAAGAGCTAGGCGAAGAGAAATTTATTGAAATGCTTCGTTTCGTTGACTGGCTCTGGTACTCCGATGAAGGTCAAACACTCAGCCTGTGGGGTGTAGAGGGCGAGACTTACACGAAGGACGCGAGCGGTAAAATTACGCTTAATCCGGATATTACTTACAACGGCATGAACCCTACGGCAACGAAAAAATTGAACGCAGACTACGGTTTCGGCGGGGGCGTATTCGCGTACGGCGGTACTACGAAGCTCAGACAGTCCAAAATGACAGACGGTGAAATCGACTTCAACAACCGCATTCTGAACAACCGTACGGCTCGTCCGGTTGCACCGCCAATTATGGCTTCTGCGGACGAAAGCGAACAGTTGAACCTGATCTCGAAGCCTCTTATGGACTATGTAAGCACGATGACGCTCAAATTCATCACGGGCCAAGAGAAGATCGACAACTTCGACAGCTATGTGAAACAAACGCAAGCGAACGGCAGCGACCGTTACGCGCAAATGGCTAACGACATCTTTAATAAAACGAAGAGTGTTCTTGGCTACTAAACCATAAAAACAATAAGGGCTAGATGAACCTGAACGGTTCGTCTAGCCCTTATGTGATATGCCGCTTCATTAACCGAAACGGCCAGTAATGTAGTCATTAGTCCGTTGATGCGTAGGATTAGTGAAAATCGTTTCCGTTTTATCGTATTCAACCACATGACCGTTCAGGAAGAAGGCGGTTTTGTCGGATACGCGCGCTGCCTGATGCATGTTATGGGTAACGATAACGATGCTGTAATCCTGCTTCAGCTCCGAGATCAGCTCTTCGATCTTGGAGGTCGAGATCGGATCAAGCGCGGAAGCGGGTTCGTCCATCAGAATGACATCCGGTCTAACCGCAATCGTGCGTGCAATACAAAGACGCTGCTGCTGTCCGCCGGATAAAGCCAAAGCGGATTTGTGAAGACGGTCTTTGGTTTCTTCCCAGATCGCGGCTTTCCGCAGGGATTGTTCAACAAGCTCATCCAGCTGCTTCTTGTTCTTAATGCCGTGATAACGGGGGCCAAAAGCGATATTCTCGTAAATCGATTTGTGGAACGGGTTAGGACGCTGCCATACCATTCCGATTTTTTTGCGAAGTGCTACGACATCCGTTTCCGTGCCGCTGATCTTCTGCTCTTTCAGCCAGATATCACCGGTAACACGGCAAGACGGGATCAGATCGTTCATCCGATTCAAGCTTCTGAGGAAGGTTGATTTGCCGCAGCCGGAAGGACCAATTAAGGCAGTGACTTCTTTTTCGGCGAAATCAAGCGAGACGTCATGAACGGCATGCTTTTCTCCGTAGTGAACATTCAATTGTTTGGCGGCCAATGCGATTTCTGTCATGCTCTCTACTCCTTTCCTATTTCGAAGCCGTGAATCTATTATGCATATAACGTCCAAGCGCTCTTGCGCCAAGGTTGAAAAGCAGTACCGTAATGATCAGCACGGCCGAAGCGCCTGCCGCGATTTGCGTAGCATCGGGTGCAAGACCTTCCGAGTTCACCTTCCAGATGTGAACGGCGAGAGTTTCGGCCGGACGCATAGGGTTAAGCGGCGAAGCGGTATGGAGCGGATTCCAGTCTGAGAAATCAAGACGCGGGCTGCTCATGCCGGCGGTGAACAGAAGCGCTGCTGCTTCGCCGAAGATCCGGCCGGCGGCCAGAATCGAACCGGAAAGCACGATTGGCAGGGCAATCGGAAGCTGAACCGAGCGGATGGTTTTCCATTTGGAAATACCAAGCGCAAGACTTGCTTCCTTCTGCTGAAGCGGTACGCTGCGGAGACCTTGCTCGGTAATCCGCACCATCAGCGGCAGGTTAAAGATCGTCAGCGCGATTGCGCCGGATAGCAGGGAGAAGCCCAGGTTGAATTTATTAACGATGACAAGAAGGCCGAACAAACCAACGATAATCGAAGGGAAGGAAGACAATACTTCGACGACCAGACGAATCGCGGAAGTGATTTTGCCTGCTTTTGCGTATTCGCTCATATAAATACCTGCGCCGATGCCAAGCGGCACGGTAATAATCATCGTAAGTACTAGCAGGAACAGCGAGTTGAAGAGCTGTGGACCAATACCGCCGCCTTTGCGGATGGTTTCCGGCGGGGAAGTCAGGAAGTGCCAGCTGATATGGCCAAGTCCACGGAACAAAATGTAGCCCAAAAGTCCGAGCAGGGCGAGAGCGATTAAGCCCGTGATGAAAATAATAATGCCGGTTGCGATTTTATCTACTGTTTTGGCACTCATAGCTTCTTCCTTCCTTCCAGCCAGCGAATGATAAAGACGAATACAAAGGTCATAAGCATCAGAATTAATGCAAGCGACCACAAGGCGTTATTTTGAACGGAGCCCATCGCCGTATTGCCCATGCTAAGCGTAATGGCGCTGGTCAGCGTTGAAGTCGATTCGAATAGGGAATGCGGGATATGCGGCGCGTTGCCGATAACCATTTGCACGGCTAAGGCTTCGCCAAATGCTCTCGCAATACCAAGTACGATACCTGTCATTTGCGCGGGAAGCGTAGTAGGCAGGACAATGCGATATATCGTTTGCCAACGGGTTGCGCCAAGTGCGTAGGAGCCTTCCTTCAGGCCCGCGGGCAGGGAAGCCAGCGCATCCGTTGCTATAGTCGTAATTGTAGGTAAAATCATAAAGGCGAGCACAATAGCGCCTGCTGCGATCCCGACGCCTTGGCCAGGGAACAGGTTGCGGAATAATGGAACGATAACGCTTAAACCAACAAATCCGTATACAACGGAAGGAATACCTGCAAGCAGTTCGATAACCGGCTGCATAAATGTCCGGCCCAACTTCGGAGAGAGCTCAATCATAAATACTGCCGCGCAAAACCCGAGTGGAGCAGCAATGATAGCAGCAAGAATCGATGTGCTGAACGAACCGAAAATAAATGGCAAGGCGCCAAACAACGCCGGTTCGCCATCCGGTTTCCATTTGAGTCCTGTTAACAAATCCTTTACGTTTACGCCGTTTACGATAAAGGTGCTAAGTCCCTTTGAAGCGACGAAGTAAACCATCGAAAAAATGGTGATGATAAGAAACAAGATGCAGATGAATGTATATACTTTGCCAACCCATTCCTCCGCAAGATGCGGCGTGGCTACTTCCCGATCATTAGACTTCTTCATCGCGACCACCCTTTACATAATTAACATGTAGGCATGCAGTCAAGAGACGAGCTGGCCCGCCTCTTGACTATGCCTTTATTTATTGGAGATTAATTATTTCGTTACTGCGCCTTGAGCATCGCGTTTAACTTCCATTTTGCTTACTGGAATGTAGCCCATTTCTACTACGTCGCCTTGGTCGCCTTGAACATCTTCGGATACCATGTAGTCGAGGAATGCTTTAGTAGCTGCATCAGGCTCGCCTTTTGTATACATGTGCTCGTAAGCCCATACCGGGTAAGTGCCGTTAGCTACGTTGTCTACATTTGCTTCAACGCCTTCGTACTTAACAGCTGCGATCGAATCGTCCAGGTAGGACAGAGCCAGGTAACCGATAGCGCCAGGAGTTTCGCTTACGAGCTTCTTAACCGTACCGGAAGCATCTTCTTGGATCGAACCTTGAAGGTCTTCTGTTTTAGTGCCAAGAGCGAATTTCTCGAAAGTAGCGCGAGTACCGGAGCTTGAAGGACGGTTAACGATTTGGATTTTCGCGTCTTTACCGCCAACGTCTTTCCAGTTCGTTACTTTGCCAGTGAAGATATCAACCAGTTGTTGTTTAGTCAGAGTGTCAACGCCAACGTCTTTGTTTGTTACGGCAGCCATAGCGACTACAGCTACTTGATGGTCAACCAGTTCAGCTGCTTTGTCGGCATCAAGCTTCTCTTCAGCGAATACGTCGGAGTTGCCGATTTGGGCTTGGCCCTCCGATACTTGCGTCAGACCAGTACCGCTGCCGCCGCCTTGAACTTGAATCGATACGCCGGAGTTTTTGTCCATGAACTCTTTGGATACTTGGTCAACCAGCGGTTGAAGAGCTGTAGATCCTGCTGCCAGAATCGAACCGGATACGGAAGCTGTGTTATTTGTTGTTGCATTGTTTGTAGCGGCAGCATTACCATTTTTTGCACCGTTGTTTGCATTGTTATTGCCGCAAGCTGCGAGCGATAAGGACAATGTCAGTGCCATAGTGACGATCAGAGATTTTTTCATTTGAGTAGGTTCCCCTTCCAAACTTTTGTTTTTTTGTTTTGCTTACAAGAGTTATTGTAGTTGGGCTACGTAAACGCAAAACGTTAATCATGTTAACGCAATGTAAATTTTTTTGAGAGTTGTTAACCTTGTCCGGATGATTGTAATCCTCTATAGTAAGGTTGAAATTTTCCCTTACGAAATGAGGATGTATTAGATGAAGGAAGCTGAACTGAAGCATGTACTTGATCAGGTGGAGAGCCGGCAGGACGAGTTATTCGCATTGCTCGCTGAATTGGTCGCTTTCCCGACAGTTAGCCCTCCGGCACGCAACACGATGGGGGCGCAGACGTTTATGAAGGAACAACTGCATAGCCTTGGCTTTGAAGCAGAACTGTGGGAGGTCTACCCGGGTGATCCGAACGTAACCGCGGTTAGACGAGGTACCGAGAGCGGCTCTTACAAAAGCTTGCTTCTGAACGGTCACGTGGACGTAGCGGAGGTAGGGGACAGCAAGGACTGGTCCGTCCAGCCGTTTCAATTAACGCTTAACAATGGACGTGCATATGGCCGCGGAACTGCCGATATGAAAGGCGGTCTTGCTGCTTTGTTGTTCGCCATCAAGCTGCTGACGGAAGCCGGAGTCGAGCTTAAGGGGGATTTGTTTTTCCAATCGGTTATTGGGGAGGAGGCCGGAGAGGCTGGCACTAGAGCCTGTATGGAGCGCGGCTGCGAAGCGGATTTCGCCATTGTCGCGGATACGAGCCATCTGGCGGTTCAAGGACAGGGAGGCGTTATTACCGGCTGGGTTACGGTGCAAAGCCCGGTTACCCATCATGATGCTATGCGCTCCCGGATGATTCATGCGGGAGGAGGGCTGCATGGGGCAAGCGCGATTGAGAAGATGGCGAAGCTTATTGCCGGACTGCAGCAGCTTGAGAGGCATTGGGCGGTAACGAAGTCTTATCCGGGATTTCCGCCAGGCTCTAATACGATCAATCCGGCAGTAATTGAAGGGGGACGCCACGCCGCGTTTGTTGCGGACCGCTGCTCGCTCTGGATTACGGTTCATTTTTACCCGGATGAAGATTATGAATCGGTAGCCGCAGAAATTGAGGATCATCTGATGCATGTGGCGCAGGGTGATCCATGGCTTAGGAATCATCCTCCAACGTTCCGCTGGGGCGGCAGATCGATGATCGAGGAGCGGGGAGAAATTTTTCCTTCATTAGAGATTGATCGAGGCAGTGATGGGCCGAAGGCATTACTAACGACTCACCAGGCTGTTCTGAACCGCGAGGCGGAGGTCGGGATGACTCCAACGGTTACGGATGCAGGCTGGATCGGACGGTCAGGAATCCCGACGGTTATATATGGGCCGGGGGAGTTAAGCGAGGCTCATGGCGTAGACGAAAGCCTTGATCTTGGAGAGCTTATTGAATACACGAAGGTTATGGCCGTTTTTATCGCTGACTGGTGCAACAGGAAAAAGGCATAAAAGATGAAAATAACGATTACAGCCCTTATAATGAATACTGTTAAACGACGATTCAGAGGAGAGATCATGAGATGACGAACATCAATGAGTTTATTGCCGGTTGGAAAAGCCACCGTAACGTCCTGCACGATATGCTGGCGGATGCAACAACAGAACAGCTGTCCTACAAGCCGTGGGAGAAAGGGATGTCGCTGGCAGAGCTGGTTCTACATATTACCGGTGCGATGGATATGTTCGCGAAGACGGTACAAAACGGCGTTTACACGCCAGGCGCGAAACCGGCTGCACCTTCAACAATCGAGGAACTGAAGATAACCGTAGCGACAGCAACGGAACAGACGGAGGCCGTTCTTCGTTCCCTTACGCCGGAACAGCTTGCAGCGCCAATCGATTTCTTCGGCAACTCGCTTCCGGGCCTCGTTCTGCTGCAAAATGCCAAAGACCACGAGATTCATCATAAAGGCCAGCTGTTTGTCTATTTGCGCTTGGTTGGCATCGAGAAGCTGCCGTTTTTCGTAAGCAAGGGTTAGGACTGTTAAAGTATAGCACTGGACGGTGCAAAGCGCCGGATGGTATGATGCTTGAGGGTGAGTACAATATGAATAATGATATTACGAATGCGAATAATAACGATAATACCGAAGTCTGGGACGCACTGATGAAGACGATCTTCCAGAAGGGACTCTCAACTTTGAGACCGTTTTTCCCTCATGTGGAAGGACTTGTTGTGAACGATGAGAAGTTTGGGCAGATCTTTATTTACCGCGTGACCAATGACTTCAAGAAATCGTATGACTGCGGCTTTTTCCTGCGGGAGCTGGCTGAACAGTTCCAGGATGGCGGCCGTGAAGCCGGCGAATGGATGGCCTCCTTCTTCTACGAGCTGATGAAGGAAAACAAAGGCGGCAAAGAGCTGCCTGCTCCTCCTGAAAGCGAACAGAAAGAAGAACAATTTATCGATGATGTGTTGTTCCCGCATTGCCTTAGCGCGGTCAGCGAGGAATTTGCGCCGCTTGCGATTACGGGCAACAGAGGGCTCGACGAGAACCTCACTCCTGTTCTTGAACTTGGCTTCAAGGATATTTCGGAAGAGAAATGCGTATTCCCGATTCATTATCTGTATAAAATGATGCAGCTCAACCGCGATCCTTCGGATACGATTCTTGTCCAATTAGCCAAGCTTCGTCAGAAATACGGCGTAGAGTAAAGAGGATTGACGAACCGCCCCTTTCAGGGGCGGTTTTTCTTTTGGACTAGACTGATGATTTGTTGGAATGATATGATGATTACGGGTGAAGCGAATAATGAATAATGAGACAACAAACGAAGAGATCCAAGGCAATTCAGAGGAAGAAGCGAAGCAATTCGCTGAGCTAGTCAAGGCGGTCCAGCATAATGGCTTTGTCGCTTTGAGACAGCATTTCGAAGATGTTCAAGGGCAAGTATTGAACCAAGAGCTTTATGGTCCCGTGTTTGTTTACAAAGTGAAGGATGAATCCGGCAACGATTACGTTTGCGGCTTTTTCCTTCGTGAGTTAATCGCGAATTTCCAAGCGGGTAACGAAGAGGCGACAGAATGGATGGCTTCGTTCTTCTACGAATTGATGAAGACCGAAGGGGGTAAGCCGCTTCCGCAGCCTCCTGCAAGCGAAGATGATGCCAAAGCTTTAATCGATAAAGTTCTCATCCCGCATTGCATCAAGTCTGTTGAAGACGAATTCCCCGAGGAGAAGGTTCATGCAGGCCTTGCCTGGAACGAAGAGCTGAAAGGACCTGTATTTGAAACAGGTTTCCCGGCGATTTCCGATGGCAATAATGTTTGCGCTTTCTCTCTGCACCTATTGTATACGCATCTTTTGATTAACCGCGATCCTGCGGAATTGCTGCTTCGGGGACTGTACAAGATCCGCGAAGAGCATGGTATGGATTAGAAAAAACAGCTCCTTTAAAGGGGCTGTTTTTTTTTGCTCCAGCTCAATGTGTGATATACTGTTTATTAAGTACACAATTATGGCAAGGCCGGCATGGAGGATAATGGGATGGAGCATGGTGATGAGGAAGACGTATTAAAAACGTTGCCCCGGGGGGTTGCATTAGCTTGGGGGCTAGTGAAAGAATCGCAGAGGGGACCCAAACGCGAGCTATCCATTGATCAGATTGTAGCGGCTGCAGTTGAGCTTGCGGATAAGGAAGGACTTCAAGCTGTCTCGATGAGCCGGGTTGCGTCATCTTTGGGTTTTACGGCGATGTCGCTGTACCGCTATGTGCAAAGCAAAGACGATTTGCTGCTGCTTATGCAGGAGTCGGTCTGCAAGCTTCCGGATAGGTCGGACGAAGAAGACGCGGATTGGCGAGAGGGCATGCGGCAGTATGTACGGGATTGCATTCACGTATTTCTGAAGCATCCCTGGTATGCGGATATTCCGATATCGGGCGTACCCCTAACGCCTAATAATCTGCTGTTTGTGGATTTGGCTTTGCGGCCGATGCGGAAGCTTCCGCTTAATGACTTTGAGAAAATGTCTACCGTTCTGCTGTTGAGCAATTACGCGCGCTCCACCGGTCAAATTCAAAGGGACATGGTTCGGGCGATGGAAGGTGGGGCAAGTCCGGGCTCCTTCAGCGGACTCGATTATACGAAGGCGCTTAAGATTCTCGTGAAGGAGGATCATTATCCGGACTTGCAGCCGCTTATTGCATCCGGCGTATATACGGAGGAGAATCCGTCGGATAATCCGATCGGCAATGATTTCGATTTTGGCCTGGAACGGATTCTGGACGGGATTGAGCATTTTCTCGCTTCCAAAGGTTAGATGAAAAAAAGCCAGCCATTTGATGAAAATCATCAGATGGCTGGCCTTTTCTGTTTCAGGACATCCGATTAACGGCGTCCGGCTTTTTTGCGGAAGGAGAAGATGCTCCAGACGAATGCAAGCATCAAGATTAGCAGGCACCAACCGACTGCCCACCATGCGCTGTTATCCAGCGGCGTACCCGTCAGAAGTCCGCGGATTGTCTCGATCACCGGCGTTATCGGCTGATGATTGGCAACGCCTTGAAGCCACGAGGGCATCGTATCCGTTGGGACAAAAGCGCTGGACAGATAAGGGAGGAACAGAAGCGCAAAGCCGTAGCCGCTTGCTGCGGCCGGACTTCCCGCTACTAGGCCGATAGCTGCAAATAACCAGGTGAAGGTTAATATAAACAAGGTGATGACGGCAATCGCAAGCACCCATTCCATAAAGCTGGCGTTTGGACGGAAACCGACAAGCAAGGCGACTCCAATAACAACGGCGGTTGCAAATAAATTACGGGCGAGACTAGCTGCGACATGACCGGTCACAACGCTGAGGCTCTTGATCGGCATCGTCCGGAACCGGTCGATAATGCCATTGGTCATATCGTTGGATACATCAACGGCTGTGCTCGAAGAGCCAAACCCCGCGCAGAGCAAAATAATGCCCGGGACCACGTAATTCACATAATCCCCGCCGGAATCGATTGCACCTCCAAAGACGTAAGTAAACAGAAGCATCAGCATAACAGGGAGCATAATCGCCATCATCAGAGCCTCCGTGTTACGCAGGCTGTGACGAAGACTGCGGCCGATGAAGACAAGGTTGGTTGTCAGCATCGATGCCGGTTTTGCAGGTTTAGTTGAAGCGATCATACGTGCTGCACCTCTTTCCCGTTAGTTGTTAAGGAAACAAAAACATCGTCCAAGCTAGGTCGGCGGATATTGACCCGCGTCCCTGGCGGAACCGAATGAACAAGATCATTCAGCGTCCGGCTAATATCTTGAATGCTGCCGGTTGTAGGCAGCGTATGAATAACCTCATCATGGCCGTTTAGTAATTCAATAACCTCTCCTCCGACATGTGCCTTTAATTGTTCGGCACTGCCGGTCGCTACGATCCGGCCGCCATTAATGACGGCAATCTGATCGGCCAGCTGATCGGCTTCCTCCAAATATTGCGTAGTCAGAAAGATCGTTCTGCCTTGACTTGCCAGTTCGCTAATAATATCCCACAATGCCCGCCGGCTGACGGTATCCAGACCGGTAGTTGGTTCATCCAGAAAGATAACGGGGCGGTCGACCACAAGGCTGATGGCTAGGTCCAGTCTTCGGCGCATGCCTCCCGAATAGGTTTTTACACGTTTCTTTGCAGCGTCAACAAGATCAAATGCCGTTAACAGCTCTTCCGTACGCGTTCGGGACTGTGCCGAAGAAAGCCCCGACAGCCTGCCGATCATGCGCAAATTTTCTTCGGCGGACAAGACTTCATCCACAGCGGCGAACTGGCCGGTGAGGCTGATATGTTGCTTGACCAGCTCCTGCTCGGTCTGGACATTGCAACCTCCAACTAAAACCTTTCCGCCATCGGGTGCAATTAACGTAGACAAAATATGAATCAGAGTTGTTTTGCCTGCGCCGTTAGGACCGAGCAGAGCAAAGACGGATCCGGCCGGTACGGACAGGTCAAGTCCGTTTAATACGGTTTGTTTCCCGAAGCTTTTACGGAGACCCGATACTTCAATCGCCATTGATTTCACAAAGCGCCTCATTTCTGTGTACATTGTACACTGATTATTATGTAAACAGTATATGATATAAACATTAAAAGATGCAATTGTTTTTTTAAAAGATGGGCTACAAACTATGCTGTTTCAAAGGACTCGCATTGGTGTAATAGATAATACGAGATCGAATACGGTTTCGAATACGAGAACGGAATAAAGGAGAGATAACTATGCCAAAGGAAAACACAGGTAGCGGTCTGCTGGTAGGTACAATTGTCGGGACAGCGGTAGGTGCTGTAGGGGCGCTTCTGCTTGCGCCGAAAACAGGTGTGCAGCTGAGGGAAGATATCTCGAATAAGTTCCAGGCAATCAGCCAGCGTACTCAGGAACTTGCTTCTACGGCGAAGGACAAAACAAAGGATGTTCTGTCCAGCGTCAGGGAAGAGGCATCGGATTTGACGGATAGGGCGAAGAAGTCCAATGAGCATGTCATGGATGCTTTCAGTTCTGCCAAAGACGATATGAAAGACAAGATGAGATCCACTACAAACTAAGAAGCGAAACGAAAGAAGAGGCTGTCCATCGGACAGCCTCTTCTTTCGCGTATAGGGGGCTGGCAAAAGAAAACCGCCCGTCTCCTTACGAGACGGGCGGTTCGTTCAGCCTCCTTCGCTTTGCGGCGGGTGAAGGAGCTGTCTTAATTTATCAAGCGCGCGCTTCTGGAAGCGGGATACGCTCATTTGGGATACGCCAAGCTGATCGGCTATTTCCCGCTGGGATTGACCATGCTGATAGACGAGAACGAGCACTTTGCGTTCTTCTTCTTTAAGCTGCGCCATGGCATCGCTAAGAGCGATCTGGTTATCGACATGGCTGTATTTATCGCTGTGATCGCTTATGACATCGCCAATTGTCGCACTATCGCCTTCGCTGGAGAGCGGGGTGTCAAGCGAGACATATTGATAGGATTCGCGGGAGGACAGGACCTCGATCGTCTCCTCCACCGATAATCCCAAATATGCGGCAATCTCGTCCATCTTGGGGGAGCGTTCTAGCTTGGTCGTCAGCTCATCGATTGCTTTTTGGATGAGTAAGCCTTTTTCCTTCATATTACGAGGCACTTGTATGTACCAGGATTTGTCGCGCAAATAATTTTTAAGCTGGCCAATGACGCTTTTCATGGCGTAGCCTTCGAAAGGAACGCCTTTGTCGCTGTCATACTGCTTGAACAGTCGCAGCATGGACATTTGGCCGACCTGATACAGATCCTCGTAGAGATCGGGGCGGTTTCTCGAAATTTTTGACACGGCCATCCGAACCAATGATTCAAAATGCTGCAACAATGCCGTTGCGGCATCATTGCAGCTCATTTCCTTATATCTTTGAAGCAGATCAGCAATCTGCTGCTGATCCAGGCAGGATGATTGTGATTTCATGCCATCTCCTCTTTCCTACCAAATCGCTTGGTTAGAATCACCTCGGTGCCTAATTCCGAGCGGACCTCTACCTGATCCATCAAAGCCTGCATCAGAAAAAGACCGAGACCTCCCACATTCGCGTCGATTAACGGCTTTTCGTGCAGGGAAGCATGTGCAATAACGGTTGGCTCGTAATGAAAGCTGGTCCCGGAATCCTTGACCCGGATTTGAAAGGAGTCTTCCTCTGCTTCAAAGATGACTTCAATGATACCGAATTCCCCTCCGTTATAGGCATGCAGAACAACGTTGCTGCATGCCTCCGTAACGGCTACCTTCATATCTTCAATTTCTTCGTAAGAAAAGCCTTCCTTAGCGGCCAGCCCCGACAGGGTCAGCCGCACGATATCAATATATTCGGCTTTCGCCGGTATAGTTAAGCTAGTCCATGGTTTCATCATTGTTCCCGTTCCTCTCCGCTTATTCTATTATAGCTTAATGTTGTTTGAGTTTTCTCCAAATCCTTAATGAGGAAATAATGCCGTCTGTTATTGCGCCAGTAACCTTCCCGCTGCTTGGCCGGTCGGTTCCGCTATCGTAGACTTCCCGCTGGGCTTTATTTTTGACTGTAGCAACAAGACCCGCAGCCGTTTCCTTCATTACGCCGGTAAAGCTGTGCAGGGTCTGGCCGATGTCATGCACGGTTGCGAATACGACATCCAGCGAACGGAGCTTCGTGCGTACATCAAGGGTCATCTCAGTGGTGTTATGAATCATTTCCTTCACGTCCCCGCTGATCTCGGAGACGTCGGTTCGGAGCTCACCGACCGTGTTTCGTACTTCGTTCAAGGTTGAGGTCAACGCTTTGATGGTCTGAATAAGGAAAAACATCAGGATGACGAAAGCAACCGTAATGACGGCAATAATGATTTGAATGAAAGTATCCATTACAATCACATCCTCTTTTTTTCTTTTTAAATACCCTAGAAATATGTAAATGAAACAGCCGTGTAATTGTAAATATAATGGTATAATTAGTTTACGAGATTAAGAGAGAAGGAGATTTCTATGCTTCGAGCACTTAAATTCAATATCAGAACCAAGATTGCAATCGGATATTTCCTTATTCTTATCTGTTTAGGGGCTTCGATTGTAACGGTGACGGACCGCATAGAGGCACTGCAAAATGAAGTGGAGACGATAACAACCCGGGATGTGGAGGTTCATAACCTGATTGCTTCCATTCAATATGATGCGATCAGCATGGAGACGGCCCAGCGCGGTTATATCATTACGGGCGAAAAAAGTTATCTGGATCCCTATGATAAAGGCAAGTCGCAGTGGGAATCCAATTATAGCAGTCTATACGCGTACGTCTCCGATAATCCTAGCACGCAGAAGCAGCTGGAAGAAATTAAGTTGAGCATCCAGGAATGGATTAACAAAGCGGCGGAGCCGACAATTGCAATGAAACAGGAAGGAAGAGAGGCGGACATTATCGCCTTTTTCCAGGATGATGTGGGCAAGCAGCAAATGGACGATCTCCGTTCCAAATTCGACGCGATCGGGAATCAGGAAGTTCAGGCGACCAAGCTGCACATTATGGATTTGGAAAATAAAAACCGGATCCTTACCGTCGGAATCTACCTGCTGCTGCTGGCCGCAACCATTATTTCGTTTATGATTGTATCCTTTGTGTCCGGCTCTATTGTCAAAACGATTAAGCAGGTCGTGGAGACGATTAAGGAAATCGCTTCTTCAGGCGGCAATTTGGCAACCCGGATCAAGGTCAACACAAGAGACGAGATCAAGGACCTTGGCGATGCAACCAACGAGCTGCTTGCAAGCTTAGAAGCGAATAGCTGGATTCAGGCCAAGGTTGCGGAAGTCGCAACGATGACGCAGGGGATTAACGACCTGCAGGAGTTGGCCCGGACTTTTCTAACGAAGGTCGCACCGATGGTGAATGCGTCTTACGGCGTGTTTTACATCCGTAAAGGGGCAGGCGATCAGCAACGTCTGGAAAAGCTGGCTTCATACGCCAGCTCCGGGGAAGATGGCGGCAAGTCCGATATCCGTTTTGGAGAAGGACTGGCAGGTCAATGCGCAGTTGAAAAGCGAATCTTCCTTATTAATCAGACGAAGGATCATAGGCCTCTTATTTCAACCGGACTATTTCAGCTGGAGCCGCGAAGTATACTTATCGTGCCCATCGAATATGAGGACAGGCTGGAAGCCGTTATCGAATTTGCTTCGCTTGAGTCATTCACCTCCCAGCACCTGAAGCTGATGGAAGAGGTCGAAAAAGATTTCGGCATAGCGGTTAACAATGTAGCCGGACGTATGGAAGTCGAGCGTCTGTTAAGCGAATCCCAGGTGTTAACCGAAGAGTTGCAAATGCAGCAAGAAGAGATGCGAATGACAACCGAGCATCTGGAAGAGCAATATCTGGTGGCCGAGCAGAAGACCAAAGAGCTCGAGAAAGCGAAGGAAGAGTTGGAGGATTACTCCGAGCAGCTGGAGAAAAGCTCGCAGTACAAGTCTAATTTCCTTGCGAATATGTCGCATGAGCTACGTACGCCGCTTAATAGCATTCTGATTTTATCTCAGCTGCTGGCCGAGAATGAGAACCATACTTTAAACGAAGACGAAGAAGGTTATGCTAAAGTTATCCATACTTCGGGTACGGATTTGCTCAAGCTAATCGACGATATTCTGGATCTGTCGAAGATTGAAGCGGGGAAAGTTATTTTGACCGTGGACGAAGTGAATCTGACGGAAATTCCGGAGCTTATGAAGCTGACCTTTAATCCTATAGCGGAAAAAAGAGGAGTTGGCTTTGCGATCGACATGGCCGAGAGCCTTCCTGCCGTATGGTACACGGATGGCCAACGCCTGCAGCAGATTTTGAAAAATCTGCTGTCCAACGCCTTCAAGTTTACGGAGCAGGGTTCCGTTCGATTAGGATTTGATTATACGGATGACGGGATGCTGGCAATTTCCGTGACGGACACGGGAATCGGTATTCCAAAGGACAAGCAGAAGCTGATCTTTGAAGCCTTCCAGCAGGTGGACGGCAAGACGAACCGGATTTACGGCGGAACGGGTCTAGGGTTGTCCATCTGTAACGAGTTTGTGAAGCTGCTGGGCGGGTCCATCCAGCTCGATAGTACGCTTGGCGAAGGCAGCTGCTTTACCGTCTATCTGCCTCTGCTTAGTCAAGAAATGGTTGATATCATTCAAATGGCTCAAATGGAAGCATCTGCGGCCATTGAGATTACGGGCACGGAGCAGGCAGAAGAGACGCGGCCGTCTGTAGAGGAAGCAGCGGAAGAGCAGATCGCCGGCAGCGTCTTTGCAGGGAAGAAGGTACTGCTGGTTGAAGACGACGCGCGTAATGTGTTCGCGCTCGTTAACGCGCTGGAGAACAAAAAGATGCAGGTGACGGTTGCGGGCAACGGCAGGGCGTGCATGGATCTTTTAAAAGATAATAAAGACTTTGATCTTGTTCTGATGGACATTATGATGCCGCTTATGGATGGGTACGAGACGATGAGGGAGATGCGCAAGCAGCCGGAGCTGCAGGCGATGCCGATTATCGCGCTGACGGCTAAAGCGATGAAGTCCGACCGTGACAAGTGTCTCGAAGCGGGTGCTTCGGATTACATCAGCAAGCCATTACAGATGGATCAATTGTATTCGCTTATGCAGGTATGGCTGACGAAGCAGGTGGGGAACTAAATGGACAATCAGCAGCACTTTGATTTACCGGATCATACGCTCGATGAACTGCCGGCTAACGAATGGGAAGACATTGAGATTGAACTGTTGATTGAAGGACTGTTCCGTGCATACGGTTATGATTTCCGTCATTACTTGAGATCCTCCCTCAGGCGGCGGATACGGAACCGGATGTATATGGACGGCGTGCAGACCGTTACCGGAATGCTGGAAAAGGTTCTGCATGAGCCTGATTATGTCCATAAGCTGTCCAATGATTTCTCCATTAAAGTAACGGAGATGTTCCGTGATCCAAGCTTTTTCCGGGCATTCCGCGAGCGCGCGGTACCGCTGCTTGGCAAATTGCCGGAAATCCGGATTTGGCATGCGGGTTGTTCAACAGGCGAAGAAGTGTATTCCATGGCTATTCTGCTGCAGGAGCAAGGACTGCTCGAGAAGGCCAGAATATACGCGACCGATATGAGCGAGCGTGCCATTGAGCAGGCGAAGGAAGGGAAGTTCCCGCTGAAGCGGATGCAGACGTTTACCAAAAACTATATGCAGGCCGGCGGAACAAAAGAGTTCTCGGCTTATTACACGGTTGAAAGGGATTATGCGGTATTTGATCCTTCATTGGCGCAGCATATGATGTTCGCCCAGCACAACCTGGCAACGGACAGTACGTTTAATGAATTTCATGTGATCTTGTGTCGCAATGTCATGATTTACTTTAATCCCGAGCTGCAGGACCGCGTACACAGGCTGTTCCATGACAGCTTAACCGAGGCGGGAATATTGGGACTAGGCAGTATGGAATACCTGATCGCTCCTTGGAAGCAGCATTACGAGGAGCTTGCCGACGGCGAGCGGTTGTTTGTGAAAAAGGATTAGAGATATACGGCTCCGGCTGTTGGATGATGATAGATCCGGCAGCCGGAGTTTTGTTGTTTATAGGTTATTCATAGTATGATAAAATTTTTAATTAATCGATTTGTTAAATAAATAGAAGCGAGTGTGAGCAGATTGAATACCCCAAAAACGAAACAAGGAAAAAACCTGGAAGACATTCAGGAAATGAATCGCTCGCTTCTTATTCGCCTGATGAGGAAGCGGCAGCAGGTGTGTACACGCGCGGAGTTAACGCAAGAGTCCGGACTTAATCAATCCACAATTACGAATATAATCAACGAGCTGATTAACTGGGGGCTTGTTGTGGAGACTGGCGTCATCGAAGGGAAAAAGGGTCGTAGATCCATTGGCATTCGCTTAAACAACGAGCCGTTTAAGGTTGTAGGCATACGGCTTTCCCGTAAATCGATTACGGTTGCCCTATACGATCTAGGCGGAAAGGAGTATGGCAGCAAGCAGGTCTCGATCCGTAATCTGGAAGGGTCCGATACGGCGTTTGCCAAGATGAAAGGCCTGATTGCCGAGATTATCGAACCGCATAAGGAAACGGTTAGAGCTATCGGAATTGCCACGCCCGGACCGCTTTTCCGCAGTGAAGGCCGAATCGCCCTGATGACCGAGTTTCCCGGCTGGGAAAAGATTAATATTCAAGATGAGCTGAATCAGGAGTTTGGCTTGCCTGTTTATATTGAACATGACGCCAAGGCCGGAGCATTGGCCCATTGGTGGTTCAGTGAACCCCACCAAGATCATGGCGTTATGGTATACGTAGCTGCCGGGCAGGGGGTAGGAGCAGGCATTGTCATGGACGGCAAAGTATACAGGGGAACGCTTGGCATGGCCGGTGAAATCGGACATATGAGCATCGATTACAACGGTCCGTTATGCGAGTGCGGTCATAAAGGCTGCCTTGAGCTTTATTGTTCCACAACCGCGCTTCTGAAAAAATTGAATAAAGAGTATTCCGCTCTTCCGTCCGTTTGGAAAGCGGTACAACAAGAGGATTCCGCGACCGTTGAAGCTGTCCGAAGCGCGTCTTGGTTCCTTGGCTTTGGACTAGTTAATATCATCAATACGTTTAACCCGAACCGGATCATCATAGGTGATGAATTGTCTAATGCGGGAGATCTTGTGCTTCAGACGATTAGAGAAGTTATCGATTCCAATGCTCTTCCGGTTGTATCAAGCCGGGTCACGCTTGAATTAGCTTCACCCGCTGTAGACGATATTCTGGTAGGAGCTGCAACAACCGCCATTGACAGCTTGCTGACCCAACCTTCCGTCTTATTCCGGCAATAGGCCTTAGTAAAATTACTAAGGTCTTTTTTTAATTTAATACTTGATCAAATCAATTAATTGATTTATAGTAACAATAGATCAAGTAAATTTTTACATATTCGCCGCAGCGGAGGGAGCTTTGAAGGAATGAGCGTATTACTAGGAATTGATATCGGGACTTCAAGCGTTAAGTCTCTGCTTATGGATGCAGAGGGCAACGTGATTGCTTTCTCGCAGATTGAATACGATATCACCATTCCGTCACCTGGCTATGCGGAGCAGGATCCGGAAGTCTGGTGGAGTCTTGTTTGCCGGACAGCCGCACTTGCACTCGGTCAGGCGAATATCGAGGCAGACAGAATTTCAGGTATTGGTCTATCTGGACAAATGCATGGCTTAGTTGCCCTCGACCGGCATCATAACGTGATTAGACCGGCGATCATCTGGTGTGATCAGCGTTCCACCGGAGAAACGGTAGAGCTTAACCGGCTATTTAGCCAAGAGGAGCTTGGCGGGCTTATTCAGAATCCGGTAGCTGCCGGCTTCCAGCTGCCATCGCTGATGTGGCTAAGAGAGCATGAACCCGAAAGTTATGGGAAAATTACGCATGTGATGCTGCCCAAGGATTACATCCGCTTCCGGCTCACCGGTGAGATTGGCGTCGATACAACCGATGCATCAGGTACTTCCGCTTACGATGTGGCAGGCAGGAACTGGGCCGTATCGCTGCTGAACAGGGCTGGAATAGATGCCGCCATATTCCCTGCCCCAGGCGAACCATGGGAGATCGCCGGACAGGTATGCTCAATGGCTGCGGCAACGAGCCCTTTGAAACAAGGAACACCCGTTGTTTATGGCGGGGCAGATCAAGCGATGCAGGCTATCGGAAACGGTATCCTTGCACCGGGTATCGTATCTTGCACGATTGGGACGGGGGGCCAGTTATTTACTCCGATTGACACCCCGGTGTACGACCCGTTATTGCGTACGCATACCTATGTTCATGCCGCTCCAGGCAAATGGTATCTGCTCGGAGCATCGATGAGCGCGGGGCTTTCCTTGAGGTGGCTGGCCGGCAAGATTCTGGGCCGCAATGATTACGAGCAGCTCGACCTTGAGGCGGCTGCAGTCGCGGCAGGCAGCGAGGGCTTGTTGTTCTTGCCTTACTTGGCAGGCGACCGCACGCCGCATATGGATGCGTACGCCAAAGGGATGTTTTTTGGACTCGCCCTTAACCACGGCTACGAGCATATGGTTCGCTCCGTGATGGAGGGAGTTGGCTATTCCATGCGGGATAGTCTGGAGATTTTTAAAAAGCTTGGCGTACGGATGGATCGAATCATCGTCTCCGGCGGCGGGGCCAAAAGCCAATTGTGGAAACAAATTCTGGCGGATGTGCTGGGCACCGAGGTGTACACGAGTACGATGAAAGAGCAAGCCTGCGTGGGGGCTGCGATAATGGCCGGAGTAGGCACAGGGGTATATGCGAATGTAGAGCAAGCCATTGCCGTGATCGTCCGGATTCAAGAAGAACCAATCCGACCGCTTTCCGAAAACAGAGATGTTTATGCAAGACAATACGAAATCTACAAGCAGCTGTATGCAAGCAACAAAGAGCTTTTTCCAATGCTGGGTCGACGCGATTAACCAAATGGAGGGACAAACCGTGATGAATCAATGGGAAATGCCTAGCCTGTTAAGGCTTGAGCAAGGGGAATCGGCAAAAGTAAACGAAGGCGCCGTAAACACGCTGGCTATTGGACTGGAGCTTTCGGAGCTGCTTGAAGGGGAATGGATTGTTGCGGGAAATGAAAGCGGAAGAGCTGCGGTACGCATCTATTCCGCTCGCGGGGCAGAAATGGAAGCGTTGTCAATCTGTGTGGATTGTTACACCGATGCAAGAGAAAAGCCTATACGGTTATCCGTTCCTTGGAGCGCGATAGGCGATGGCGAACATTCGATCCTTTGGCAATACGGCGGTCATTTTGCCCGTTTGTACGTGGATGGCGTATTGGTTGACGAAGATTGGCCGATGGGCTCATTGCTGCTGGACGGCGTTGTGCAAGTGCATGCCCACAAGGGGGTGCGGCAGGCAGGAATCTGGCGCGAGCTCTCATCTTCCATTAGCGCTGAGCCAAGCTTGATTGACCGGTATTTAGGGAAGGAACCGGAGTCTATCCAATACTGGAGGCCAAGAGGTTTCAATACCGGCGTTGGCGATTGCATGCCGTTCTTTGACGGACAGAACTATCGAATCTACTATTTGTTCGACCGCCGCGGGCATGCAAGCAAATGGGGGCTAGGCGCGCATCAATGGTCGCAGATCTCTACCTCTGACCTGCGCAATTGGGAGCATCATCCGATGGCCGTTGCCATTACGGAGGAAGGGGAAGGCTCCATCTGCACCGGTTCTGTTTTCCGCAAGGATGAACGCAGTTACTATGCCTTTTATGCGGTTAGGGCAGTCGACGGTTCGCCTGCGCAATTAACTTACGCGGTAAGCGAAGACGGAATCAGCTTTGCCAAGACGGGACGTAGCATCGGGCTTTCAGACCGGTATACGCTTCCGTCGGTTCGTGACCCTCATGTATTTCAGAGTGAAGACGGCAAGTACCATATGCTGATTACGACAAGCCTGATCGACAGCGGCAAAAATAAAGGGTGTCTGGCGCATCTCGAATCGGATGATCTGGAGAACTGGACGGAGCTTGAGCCTTTTATCGTTCCCGGCTATCATGACGAGCCGGAGTGCTCGGACTGCTTCGAGTGGAACGGCTGGTATTATCTTATTTTTAGCAATGACGGAACGGCTCGTTACCGGTATGCCCGCGATCTGAACGGACCTTGGCTGCGGCCGGCAATGGATGTGTTTGACGGTCCGCAATGGCGGGTGCCGAAGACGGCGGCTTTCCCGGGAGACCGGCGAATTGCTGCAGGGTTTCTCTCGTCCCCGGGCAAGTACGGCGGAGAACTGATCCTGCGGGAAGTCGTGCAGCAGCCTGACGGATCCTTAGGGTTCAAGTTTGTGCCGGAATTGATGGAGCAATCAACCGCAGCGCCGAAGTTGCTTGAGGCGTTCCGTTTGGAAGGAGGTTCCGGATGGGCGGATAAAGCTGCCGGACAGCCATCGGAATCCTATAGGCTGTCCTTCCAGGCGAAGCCTGAGGAACAAACGATGTACTTCGGATTTTCCGTAGCCGATTCTTCTAACTATGCTTCTGGCTACGACGTGCGTTTTGAGCCGTCGCGGAGAAAAATCGGGATTCACCGCATTCATGCTTCTACCTTGCAAGAAGATGAACTGTCCTCCATTTACGATGTGGATGGCCTGGATCAACCTCTTTCGGTTGAAGCCGTCATTAAGCCAGGCTGGATCGATTTATGCGTAAATGGTCATCGGACGCTTATTTCCCGAATCGACATGCCATGCGGGCATCTTCGTTTCTTCGCTCAATTCGGTTCTGCCGAGTTTGCTTCCATACAGATAGAAGGGACAGAGGAGGCAGCCGGGCGGGAGGGGCAGGATGACTAGGCTGGGGAGGATAGCCAAGGGCTGGGCTTTAGCGCCATTATTTATCTGGCTGCACTCAGCGCCGTTAATCCGGAGCTTCACGAGGTTGCTATCGTAGACGGAGCGTCCAAGCTGAAACGGATCCGGATCATCATTATGTTCATTCTTGGGATCGGCAGCATCTTGTCCGTAGGCTGGGAGAAGGCTTTCTTAATGCAGCAGGGGATGAACCTGAAGGCCTCCGAGATTATTTCTACCTATGTCTACAAAATTGGGTTATTAAATGCGCAGTACAGCATGGCAACAGCCATCGGCCTGTTTAATTCACTCATTAACTTTACACTGCTAATTCTGTCAAACAGCTTGTCCAAGCGGGTGATGGGAAGCAGCCTGTGGTAAAGGAGGATGAAAATGAAGGCGCTTACAATTAATGATCGTCTATTTACGATCTTTATTTACAGCCTGATGGCGCTTATCAGCATCAGTATTTTATACCCGCTGTATTTTATCGTCGTAGCTTCGTTTACGGATCCAAACGTTGTAAATAATGGCGGTATTCTGCTCTATCCTTCCAAGTTACTTTGACGGATATAACAAAATATTCGAATACAAACCGCTTTGGACCGGTTATGCCGGTATTCTACAAGGACGTTTGGGCAACCGGTTCGCTCCGGGTGCGGAGACGACAAGAGCGGAAGCCGTTACGGTAATTTTGAGAGTTTTAGAATTTATGGAGAAGTAAGCTAGCGGGGCAGCCTCTCATTCTTCGATATGAAGAAGGGGCTGCCCTTCTTTTTTCTATAGCTTCTTATCGATAGCTCAATTGAAACGATGAATAGGAATCCCTTCTACGATCAACTCCATACTTATCTTGTAGACTTGTTCAGGGATTGCTCCGAAAAGAGAGTATTGCTGTGAGGCTGCTTCCAAGGAAGTAGCCTCATTTTTTTCTATTTTTCGTTCAAAGCAGTCTATGAAACTTTTCTGCATTCCTATCAGTCAAGCGACTGGCTAGGAGTTCGGAACAGCGACATACACCTTAAGCTGTGTCGCCATGATCCATGGGCCATACCTACATGTATCTGAGGATCAGTGCTTTATTCATGGCCTTTAACACTGCAAAGCTATGACGGTTTTCGGATTCGGTTATCTGGATTACTTAGCCAGTTGAAGCCGGAATTAATTGTCGAATTATCATAGAGATAATTGAATAAGGTAAAAATTAGGGGGATTTAGTAGAAGAAAGTGGTATAATGGTCTTGATTCTATCGTCCTAGTAAACGATGAACATCTATTAATATGAACGTTTAAGAGTTATTTAGATAGACAGTCAATGTCCATGGATGTCTGATACATTATACACGGAGTGAGAGAATGAAAAGGGAAAATGATCAAGGGGAATTGAAGTTCAAACGTATGCTTATTTTATATGAGCGTTTAACAAGAGGCCACTACATACAAAAACAAGCCTTTGCTGATGAGTTTAACGTTAGTAAGAAAGCAATACAACGTGACTTAGAGGAAATGAGGTTCTTTGTAGAAGAATATTTCCAAGGAGAAAAGGTCCAAATCAAATATATAAAGGGGAAAGGTTACTTTTTAAAACGTGAAAATTCTACTCGGCTAACGGGTGAGGAAGTCATGCTGTTATCGAAGGTATTACTAGAGAGCAGAGCATTTCCTAAATCTGAAATGAAGGAAATGTTAGATAAGATTATTGCTCAGTGTGAAGACTCGAGACAAGCGCAAGTTTATAAAGCAATCCGAAATGAAAGTTTTTTGTACCAACCGGTTGGTCATAACAAGCTTCTATCTAAAACAATTGGTGATCTCAACTCAGCTATTTCTGAAAAGAGAACCGTAACACTTCACTATATGCGCTCGGGTGATGTAGAACCGGTTACTAGGCTACTGGAGCCGCTAAGTATTTTATTTTCAGAATATTATTTTTACCTAATTGCGAATATCAGCGGCTTAGAAAAAGAATATCCCGCCGTTTACCGATTAGATCGCATTCAATCCTATTCCATTGAGAACCATCATTTCCGAACCGATGAGAAGACCCGTTTCCAAGAAGGGGAGTTTCGCAAACAGATTCAATTTATGCAGATGGGAAAGCTGATGCATGTGAAGTTTCGCTTTTGGGGCCATTCTATTGAAGCCATAACGGATCGACTCCCGAATGCCATTGTCAACCAGCTGCCAGATGCCTCCTTTTTAGTCGAAGCTAAAGTATTTGGCCGTGGCATTAAGATGTGGTTACTAAGCCAGGCTGAATTTGTAGAGGTAATCGCGCCGCTAGAGCTAAAAGAGGATATGGCGACATCCATTAACAAAATGGCAAGTTACTATCGATAGATTATGAAGTGAAGATTTAATCAACTACAACAAAGCGAGCGTGACTGAATGGCTTATATCTATACAACGCTGGGACTGGTTCTTGTTTTTATTTGTTGCGTTCTAATGGGTTTTATTATGAATAAAAGTTTGAAACTGATTAAACTGCGAATGATTGCTCCTTTCTTCATGCTGATTTCATTAATGGCGATGTTACAAGAAGAAAAACCATGGAACTATCTTTTTTTCATTGGACTTTTCTTTCTAACCATTTGGTCCATTATACGTGCGGTCTACATCCGCTTTATATTAAAGGGAATTCTGTATGCGGAAGAAAAGATGGATACAATGTGGGGATTACTATATACCATCTATCTCTTGTTCGGTATTGATTTAAAGGGTTTCCCATATAGGTGGCTTGAGCAGCAGTTACATATAAAAGTATATCCAGAGGCAATTACGGTCATCGGTTCAATTTTGGCATTCGTAATTGTTTTTAGAAGCTTATCTGCAATCCTTCGTCCTTATAAACAATTAATAAAGCGTTTAAAACCAGACACTCCTATTTTAAAGCCAGCGTTAATCACTCTACTTTCAGATGTAGTTCCAAGTCGGAGATATGAGAGAGAAATATACATAGAGGCGATTATCGAGCGATTAAAAATGAGAAAGAAGTTATTCGAGTTGGAGAGAGAAGGAAAAAAATACTTGCTCAATAAAAAAACGGCTGCAAAACATAATGTAACTCACACAGGATTGAGTTCAGAGTCGATTACCTCTCAAGCGTTTGTGGCTGCAGGGTACGAAAACATGGCAACAAAAATGAAGGTAGACACGGAGAGGGAATGGCCTGAAAAGATCGATGAGAAGCAACAAACTTTGTCATTACTGAGACAAAACTTCAGTGTACATCCTCTACATGGTCAAAACCGGAACATCAAACGTAATTATCTGCTTTTGCTTTTCGGTTATTTGGAATTAGGCGAAAAGCATAGAGCTGCATTGGATCACCTGCAAAATCAGTATGCAAAGCTTATTGGCCTAGATGATGAAGTGGAATTTAATACGATTCTACAGATGATTAGACTACATAATAATCAGAACCTGATGGACGATGCGTTTAGAGACATAAAGAAATCACGTGTAAAAGTTCGAGGATGGAAGTTTAGCTCTTTTACATTAAAGCATGCCTTGTTTGCTGAATGGCTGTTTTTGAGTAACAGCCTTGGTGGAGTTGCTCCTGAGAACAAATTGGTCACTTTGCTGGCCCAGCATCTTAACATCCGGACTTCTGATTATGCCAATATGGTTGCTTTTTGTACTGCTCTTCAAGCAGGTGAGTTCAAAGCGAGCCAGTTATTATTACAAGCAAAATTCAGGCCATCTGTTAGGGCTCAGTTGAGGCATCTCTATCACCGGGCTTATGTGAGTAACCAAATCGCATATGGCAAGCATCATCGTACTGCAGTCATTGCAACGATGAGCGCAGGTAAGTCCACGTTCATTAATGCTATTTCAGGGATAAATCTCTTACCCTCCAAAAGCCAGGCTTGTACGGCAAAAATTACAACTCTACTGGTTAATAACGAAATCGATCATCGTTTTGGAGTTGCAGTAGAAAAGACAGGAGTTCAAACGTACAAGGGAATCATTGATCCTAGTACGATCGAAAACTGGAATCAGACGGACGAAATAGAAGCGTTGTATGTGGAGGGGCCTATGCATGGTATTGCCATGGATGGCATCATACCCGTTTTAATTGACACTCCTGGTACAAATAACTCACTCGATTCTACGCACGGCGAGATTACATATCGTTTTATGCAAAAGCAGGAATTTGACTCCATTGTGTACTTAATTAATGCCACTCAAATCTCTACGGATGATGATATTCATCTTCGCAAGAGGATGATTGAGATTTGGAAAGAGGGAGGGGGAAAACAAGAAATCCTCTTTCTACTAAATCGTATCGATGAGTTTGATCTCGAAGGAGAAGACGATGTTGCTCAATCCGTCAGTCAGCTTGTCAATGAGTTGAAGGCCAGTGGTATCGAGCAGCCGAAAGTAATCCCGGTATCTGCTTATGCAGCTAAACTATTTCGAATGGCGATATCCGGTGTGAGTATGAGTAAGAAGGAAAATAAGGATTATGAAGCCTTCTGTCGGTTATTTATTCAGGATGCTGTTGATTTTACCTCGTATGCATTTCCTGTCTTAGGAAGGGACAATGAACCTGATGAGAGAGAGAGCGAGGCGGAGGGGTCCGTAAGCACACACCAACTTGAACTTGCAATAAAGAGAACAGGGATAAAACTAGCAGAGCGAACAATAGCCGAATGGGCAAAACAACATAGAGGAGAATAGAATATGGCACAAGTATTTTTTAAGTATAACCCTTATAAGCTGGAGTCATTTATTACCTACAACGATAGAGAAATCTCTGAGGATAGTAAACTATATCCGAATTTAAATGAAAGATTACAAGTGTGGATGGATCGTCTTGTTCCTATTCTGAAGGAAGAGTGTAACGATGAGGCGATTCACATCAAATTCCATGGGACATTTCTTGATTATCAGGACCTGCAAGGAGTCATTAAAGAAGCTTCTAACAGTGATGTGTCTTTCACAATAGAGCATATTCCAGCTAAAGAGTCCGATGATAAGTTCCGTGACTTAGTTCAGTTATTTGACGAAATGCAGGATGGCCCTTTTGAGGATTTAAAAGAAGAACAAATTAAAGCGAATTTTAAAAAAGCACTTGGTTCGGAGTTTGAGGTAAGTGTGATTGCAACAATGAGTTCAGGAAAATCCACTTTAATTAATGCCATGCTGGCCCAGGAATTCGTTCCATCTAAGAATGAGGCGTGTACGGCGACCATTGCCCGGATTAAAGATGTCGATGGTATGTCTGGATTTTCGGCTGTTTGTTTAGATAAAGATAGAAATGTTTTGTTTGAGGAAGAGCAAGTCGATTTAGAAGCGATGAAGCGATTCAATGAAGACGAACGGATATCCTATATTGAAGTTGCTGGCGATGTTCCTTTTATCCATACTCGTAAGACGAATTTGATTATGATTGATACACCGGGGCCAAACAATTCACGTACTTCAGATCACCGTGACCACACATATAGATTAATTCGAAATGAAGCCAAACCGATGGTTCTCTATGTGCTTAACGCAACACAACTAGCTACTGATGATGATAAAAAACTACTACGGATTGTGGCCGAAGCGATGAGCGTCGGTGGAAAACAGTCTAAAGATCGTTTTATATTTGCGGTTAATAAAATTGACGAGTATGACACTGAGCGGTCTGACAGTATTGACGATGCCCTGCAAAATATTCGAAATTATCTTGCGGAATGCGGTATTGAGAATCCGAATGTATTCCCGATATCCGCTGAAATGGCCAAAGTCATTCGTCTTTACAAAAAAGGTGGAGTGCTCACACGAAAGCAAGAAAAAACACTGGGAGATTATGATCTCTTTAACGATATGCCGCAAATGCATTTAACACAGTATGCAAGTATTCCTGATGTACGAAAAAAGGAAATTGAGGAGAAAGCAAGGCTTGCTCGAGAGCAAGGTGATATTTATGAAGAAGCCCTTATTCATTCAGGTGTACCGGGAATTGAAGAGGCTATTAATGAATATCTGGACAAGTATGCTGTTACGGCTAAGGTGAAAAATGCCGTTGATACTTTCCGTAAGAAAGTAGAAGAGAAACGGATGCTCGATCAACTTTTAAAAGAAATTGAACATAATCATGGTGAGCAAGAGAAGATAAATGCAAGAATGGAACACGTTGAAACACAATTAAATGAAGGAAAGGCTATGGAGAAATTTAAGGACAAGATTAATAATCTTTCTTTCGATTCTAAGAACAGCCATATAAAAGACATTCGTAAAAAAGTGGAGTTGAATCTAAAAGGAAAAGCATCGGATAAAATGACAGTGAACGAAGTAGAGGCTGCCATGTCCAAATTAATCCGTGAGATAAATCACCTTCAAAGTGATGTAACTACAGCACTTGAAAAATTAGTTAATGATGAACTACGAAATGAGGCAGAGCGGCTTGTTGCGGAATATTCGGCGTACATTCAAACCTTAATTCAAGATAATGAGGTAAGCGTCGACAGTTACTTAGGTGAAAGCCGTAATTTTGTTCTTGGTAACCTTCCAGATGGTTCCGATCTCATAGATGCCTTTAAAAGGACAGAGAGGGAAAAGGTTGGCGAGGAATGGGTGAGAAATGAGAATAAAAAAGTCTATAAGCCTTGGACTTGGTTCCAAAAAAGCGGAGAATACAAAGCGGTTTACGAGAACAGGGAATACGTGGACGGTAATCAGGTATTCGATGAATATTTAAAACCAATTCGAGGCGAGTTTTATGAAAATCTTGATCATGCAGAAAAGCATTTAAAAGAAGAATCGAGGAAGTTGAAAGAATTCTTCTTACAAGAACTTGAAAAGCTAGATGCGGTGATTAAGAAGAAGGTAGCCGAGTTAAGGAATCTGACCGGTGACAGCCGTGCCTTAGAAGAACGAATCCGAGAAGACCGACAGAAAATGGTATGGCTTAACAGCTTTATTTTGAAGTTAGACTCTATACTCGAAATATAAGGATGGATACTTATGTGGACAACAAATGCTTATCTGCAAGATGCAATCGCAAGTAAGAACTATATCCGGATTCATAATGAATTGTGCAGCATTATACATAAGGATCCTGTCTTTCGTACAGGTGACTTTGAAACTGCGCTCCAATATGTAATGGGCTTTATTCCTGATGTGATTAAGGAACATGATAATGCGCCTCCTTTAGAGCGTGAGTTGTGGAACGATGATTATTGGGCTTTGGTCGTCTCAGAATTGATGGACAATTTCTCGCTCAACAGGATTGAACATGTGAAGCAGGTTGGGCGCTATTTAAAGGGATGGACAAATACGGCTACACATGTACAATCTCCAATTAAAAAGGAAGAAATAAGAACGAAAACGCCTTTAAACCATCATAAACCGCTGGTTTCATCTCATTATAAACCTGTAGTTCGTGTATCTTCAGGTCGCTTTCCAAGTAAAGGGAATACTCGAAAAAAGATTGGAGCCGCCACATTAGTAGCAGGCATAGTAGTCGCGGGAGTAGCGGCGATTGGGTTCAAAAAGATGGCACTTGTGGCGGGGGCAGTCATACTGATTGGCGGAGCATTGTTCATCATGATGGGCAAACGCAGATAGAGCGAGATTTACCTTTGGCTAAAAACGAGCAATTGTATAAGGAAAGCATGAATCTTGGATTAATAAAAGGCCGCAATCACGGAGGGAATATAGATGGACAAGCTTGATATTCGGCAGGAAGAGCAACTCATGCAATCCTTTGATCTAGCCGATCATATCGTGATGAAAAAGTATCTGGCAGAATTGACGGATTATGAAGTTGTTCCGATGGATGAATTAAAACTTACACAGGCAATTGGAGAATCAGCACGCTTATTTAAGTTAGATAAGATTGTCTATGACCAGAAAGAAATCGTCCTGGATAAATTGACCACGGTGTATAATGCTCTAGCCGGCAGCAAAGGTTCGTTAGTGGTTGTGATTAAGAGCGATGGCGCTAATGCAGATTTCTATATCGGGACCAAAACGGACTTTAATCCTGCAACGCTAGCGGCAAGTCAGAACACCTTGGAGAAAGCGTTCAAAGGTAATTTCTCTGGCAGTGAGTTGAAAAAGCTTAAGAATCAACACGTTGAGGACGTTATGGATAGTATCTTCCATTCTTCCTATGAGAGTAGCATGAATCCGGTATCTGCTGTTTCCGGTGTGGCCTCTTTACGTAATCAGGATAAAAATTATTTTGTCCAAGGCATTGAGAAATTACTAGATGCCATGAGAGGCGAAAAATTCTCCCTTGTCTACATCGCTGATCCGGTTTCTCATAACCAGATGGATGAGATTCGCAGCGGGTATGAAAATTTATATACACAGCTCTCACCATTCGCAGCAAGTGATCTTCAGTTCAGTGCCAATGAAAATACGATGGTTACGGAAGGTCTCACAAGTGGGTTCTCCGAGACGGTTACCGAGAGCCTATCAAAGACGAATGCAACCACCGAGAACAATAATCGTACATCGAACCAGTCTATAAATAGAGGTCGTAACCTTATTTCAACCCTCTTTACGAAAGTGGTCGGAGGAAAGAATAGCACGTCTAGCAACGAAGGTCTCACTACGGGGTACTCCTCGTCACGTACAGAAGCAGAAACGTATGGAAACTCCAAAATGAACTCTTCTCAAGAGTCAACTTCTAAAGCCATAAGTGATGGTACGGGAAGAAGTTTGCAACTTAAGATGACAAATAAGGCCGTACAATCCTTACTTGAACGCATTAATGACCAATTGCTCCGATTAAAAAAATCAGAGGATTTAGGTTTATGGAATTGCGCAGCTTATTTTGTTGCAGAAGATGTCCAAACCGTAAAAATTGCTGCCAATACATATAAATCTCTCATGCGTGGAGATAACTCAGCTGTAGAAAGTGGCGTTGTTAATACATGGGATAATAAGAATAAGAACAGCCTTATTCAGGTTTCCAATTATATTGGGAAACTCGTTCACCCACTCATTAATCTGGGGAGCAAATACGCGGAGTACGCGCAGCAGGTTACACCTGGAACGCTTGCTAACGGGCATGAATTAGCCATCCAAGCAGGTTTGCCAATGAAGTCGATTGCCGGACTACCGGTTATTGAAACAGCTGAATTTGGACGTAATGTGAGTGTTTATCAAGCACAAACGACTAAGCGATCCATCACTTTAGGCAACATCTTTCATATGGGGGCAGTTGAGCCAACGTCGGTCGAACTGGACGTTGATAGTTTAGCTATGCACACCTTTGTAACAGGATCTACGGGATCTGGTAAATCCAATACGATTTATCAATTGCTAGATAAGTTGAACCAACATGATGTTCGTTTTCTTATTATTGAACCCGCTAAAGGCGAATACAAGCATGTGTTTGGCGGTCGACCTAACGTGAACGTATTAGGGACTAATCCTTTAGTATCTGATTTGCTCAAAATAAATCCTTTTGCTTTTCCAGAAGGTATTCACGTTCTTGAACATATTGATCGTTTAATCGAGATTTTTAATGCTTGTTGGCCGATGTATGCGGCCATGCCAGCTGTGCTGAAAGAAGCTATTGAAACCGCTTATGAACGAGCAGGGTGGGATATGGAGGATTCTATTAACTATAGCGGCCATAACGTATATCCAACCTTCGCTAAGCTTTTAGAAGTACTTCCGGAAACCATTCGTTCTTCCGAATATTCGCAGGAAGTAAAAAGCAATTATACAGGAGCACTTGTTACTCGTGTGAAGTCTATGACCAACGGGATTAATGGCCGAATTTTCTCTAGTGTTGAGACAGAAGAAGCTGTTTTGTTTGATCAGAACTGTATCGTAGACTTAAGCCGAGTCGGTTCTTCAGAAACAAAAGCTTTAACTATGGGTGTACTTGTCATGAGACTCCAAGAATACCGTGCTGTTAGCGCTAATGGTATGAACAGTGCATTAAAGCACGTTACTGTCATTGAAGAGGCTCATAATTTGCTAAGAAGGACTTCGCTTGAGCAGTCCCAGGAGGGAAGTAATCTTCAAGGGAAAGCAGTCGAAATGTTAGCGAATGCGATTGCTGAAATGAGGACATACGGTGAGGGATTTATTATTGCTGACCAATCTCCAAACTTACTAGATATGTCTGTTATTCGGAATACGAACACGAAATTAATTTTAAGACTACCTGATGCAAGTGATCGGATGCTTGTAGGCCAAGCGGCAAACTTAGATGACAAACAAATTAGTGAGTTGGCTAAACTGCAAGTTGGGGTGTCAGCTATTTATCAAAATAACTGGCTTCAACCGGTTCTCTGTTTGACTGATCCATTTAAGGATATACAGCCTTATGTGTTTACTCCTCCTGTGGTAAGTCAAAAACAAGAGGATCGGAGGATGATGGGACAACTAACTCAGCTTTTATTAGCGGCAAGAACCGATAATAAGCCTGAACGGGAAGATCGACTTGAAATCGATCCGCTATTGAGCTGGTTGACGAAACAGCCTATTCCTTCAACGGTTACAGCTACCATAGAATTACAACTTCAACAGTTGATTCAACAGGGGAGCATGAATGTATGGAGGGAAGAGGAATTCCATTCACTATCCAAAATGGTTTCTGATTTATATAACGGTTCAAGTATAATGGCTTCCGCGAAAAAAGCGGCTGATATGCCGGCGTGGAACGAAGAAATATTGCGGTCTATTCGCTATATCTCTGAACTTTCGCAAATCCAAGCTGTTGAACAGGCTGTTATTCAATGTTTACTAAGAGAAAATGCTGCCGAGGACGAAGAGGCCAAACAGTTTTATTTCCTTTGGGTTGAAGATGTGAGAGAGAGGACGATTGTATGATTGCAGAAATGGTAAAAGCAATTTCGGAAGGAGCCAAAGAAGGCTCGAAAGAAGTTGGAAGAGAAGGGCTTTCAGGTAATACAAGCGTTCCCGACTTTGCCAAGAAT
Source organism: Paenibacillus sp. JDR-2 (assembly GCF_000023585.1). Classification (NCBI taxonomy): domain Bacteria; kingdom Bacillati; phylum Bacillota; class Bacilli; order Caryophanales; family Paenibacillaceae; genus Paenibacillus; species Paenibacillus sp. JDR-2. The sequence continues at coordinate 2,178,527 of NC_012914.1, forward strand.
GCAAAGGCAGAATCAATTACATCTTTTGAAACTGCAGATAAGCCACTTCATAGTTCAATAAACGAGACCAAAGATTTATCGGAATTAGGAGATCAATATACACAAGATCTTCGTGATCTCTCGCCTTATCCGGAGACGATTGAACCTGTGGATTTAACAAGTTGGGAGAAAGTGAGTTCAGAGGAAGTTGCCGAACAGCGAATGGAATTTCGTAATGTTAAAAATTCGCTAATTGAGGAATGGGAAGCACAAACAGGTGAAACTTGGCCGACATACGACAAAGATATTTTTTCGAATAATGGTATTAAAATCAGAAGCGCTGGCGATCTTTATGATGCCCATCATATTCGACCACTTGAATTTGGCGGGAAAAACACTTTTGATAACCTAACACCGCTGCATGCGGAAGTTCACTATGACAGACAGGGTATCCATGCACCCGGTAGTGTGTTTCAACAGATTGGTGAAGCTTTAAAATAACAAAAGACAGGAGAATGAACAATGGACTTAGCGCAGTTTTTAGCTCAATTTAAAATAGAGAATACACCAGACCTCGTAGAAACCTTGCAATTAATTGAAGAGAAGTACAGTTGCAAACCAGACGGAGAAGTAGTTCAAGTGTTGGAATTGGGGGAATCTGCTATCTATCAAGGCGAACCTTCAATACGATTCATGGGTAGAACGGAAATATTAAATGCGGATGCATTTTTACATGTCGACTTTATTGATCGCGGGTTGCTACCGTTGTTTGATCTGTATGAGAATGACTTTATATGTTTACGAACAGTAGATAAGCAGTTTAGTGTTTTTAATATTATTGATTACACGGAGTTCTACGCGACTCCTGCTTTATCAAACTTATTGGTTAAGCTTGGTTTTGAGATATAACATTCTTCCAAACCTTCGAGGTTGTCATTTTATATATTTATATTCAAGGTGTTGAAGTCCTTCTAATTGTGAGTATTGGATGGAGAAATACTTAAACCGATGGACAGGTGACATTGGTTCTATATACTCAGCGTCAGTAAGGCCTTCAATGACCCAATACCGTTGAAGTCGTTACGTTGCCCAAGAACACTTCATTCAATAAAAAAGGTACCAGAGAGCAAACAGGCGTATTGTACATTAACTACGTCTGTTTGCCTTTTTAAGGCGGCTAAACCATTATAACAAGTAAGATGTGATATACTTCCTGTATACGAATGGAAAGGGACGGTGAAAAGGAATGAATGGAATGCAAGACCTTAGTAAGTTCATTAAATTAACCGGTGATAGGGCTAAATTGGACGCTAAAGCAAATGGTACCTACATTGTATACAAAACACATGAAGGTGAGTTTGTGAAAGAGTATAGTAATGGTCAGATTGAAACAGTGCTCAAACAAGGTTCGAAACATGAATGAACCACTAGCAACTATGTTTGTGTTCGCAGGTAATAACGGTAGTGGTAAAAGTACAATCCGTAATCTTATTAT
>NC_012914.1:6477500-6542500 GCF_000023585.1 Paenibacillus sp. JDR-2
GGACATTTAATGCATACCGGGACAGCTCTTTCGGGGAGGCAATGCGGGCATACATACGGAAGATGATTTTGTAGCGTCTCGTTATCGCTTGCTTAATATCTCCGTCTAAACGATTGTCATTCAGATCAAGCAGCATCTCATCTAATTCTTTGCGCAGGACGTAATCGAGTTCTTTGCATTCTTTGTCGTTGAATAGAATTCCTAGCATAACTAATGTGCGCCCTCCTAAGCTGAATTGGCCCTGCAGCTAAGTTTTGCTGCGGCAATCGAAAGCAAAAGCGGCGTCTTGCGATTACGCATCACGACGCCGCCTTACTGTTATGCTCAATTAATCGGAAAAATATTACAACGAACTTACCCAAACGCTAACTGTGCTTTCAATTACCGCCGCAACAAGCAATGCCACCGTTAGAATAACGACCACCGGAACGGATCTAATCATGAAATATTCGATCTCCCGGCCGGATTTGCCCGCTTCCTTCCCCGGAATAACGATCCTTCCTAATGCCTTAAGCAACAGAACGCCAAACTTCATCCCGTAAGCGCATGCCACTACGATCGCTGGGATCTCAATTATTCCGTGAGGCAGCAGTCCCAATATAACCGTAAGCATATCCCCCGTTCCCTGCGTCTCTGCTACATGCTGCAGCAAGAAGCCTACAACCATGCCGTTAAGAACCAGGAAGAAAATCGGGATGATGCCGAAGATCGCGCCTATATAGATGATAAAGATGGATTTGATCGCATTGTTTAAAAAGATAAAGACCATAAAGGCAAGCGTCGGATTCTTCGTCTGCTCCAGAGATTCGGCTACATTGCCGAGGGCCTTCAACTGCTGCTCGAGATAATCGCTAAAAGCGCTGTTGGTTCCTCCGACGACAAGTCCGGCAAAAAACAAAATGAATCCAAACGCGATGTAGGGATTCATGATTTTGAAATGGGCTTTTATTTCAGACCAGCGAAACATGCCTCTTCTCTCCTTTGTAACTTCTTTATTAAATGGTTTGAACAAGCATGAATATCTTGGATGTGTACGAGCATAGGATTGTACTAGAACAAGCTTCCATTAGAAAGGAGAGCCTTATCAGATGAACTTTTTTTATGTACTTAACGGACGAAAATTAAAACGCAACTTCCTTCTTGTTCTCGCACTCGTCTTCTCTGTAGGGGTTATTTACGCAGAAAGAGACAACATCACGGTATTCTCACCACAGCAGCCAGCCGCTATATACAGTGTCCCTACGGATAAAAAGGTCGTAGCCCTGACATTCGACATTAGCTGGGGGGACAAGCGTACGGAACCGATTCTGAAGGTATTAAAAGACAAAGGGGTTACACAAGCAACCTTCTTCCTGTCTTCGCCTTGGAGCCAGTCCCATCCCGACATTGTCAAAGATATCGTGAATGACGGCTTTGAGATCGGCAGCCATGGCCACAAGCATGATAACTACAGCAAGCTTAGCGATGATGAGATTCGTACGCAAATCACAACCGCACATACTATCTTGACCGATCTGACCGGCAAGCAGCCAAACCTGATTCGCCTTCCTAACGGAGATTTCGACAAACGCGTGCTCCGTATCGCGGAAGAGCTTAACTACAAAGTTATCCAATGGGATACCGATTCAATGGACTGGCTGAACATTGGAACGGACAAGATTATCAACCGTGTCGTAAGCCGTGCCCATAATGGAGACATTATTCTTATGCACGCCAGCGATTCCGTGAAACAAACGCATGAAGCACTCCCTGTAATCATCGATGAGCTTCGTGCGAAAGGATATGAATTCGTAACCGTATCCGAGCTGATTAATCAAACCGAGTCGGAAGGCCGTGCTGTACAGGACAAAACGACCTCTCTTACGATGCTTGGACTCGAGGATGCTATGGCAGCTGCGGATACTGGCTATTGATTATTACGCGACCGGCTTTGCAGATGTTGCAGAGTCGGTTGTTGTATTTTTATGAAGCAAACGGTGCAGCATGAGGATTTGGTAAGCATTGCAGACAAACAACGGGATAATCATAAAGACGATAGCCGAAATGTTGGTCTCCCCTTGCAGAGCCGGCCATGCTTCCACGAAGGTAACGAAGAACATCAAAAACGTGGTTGGCACAAATGCGCTTGGTTTGGTTTGGCTGACTTTGACGTATGCCACGGCGAGGGAGCAGATCAAAAGAACAAGCGGCAGCACCCAGAAGAACCAGTTGTTGGTCCGCTGCTCATAAAGCATATAACCGAGGCCAAATACGGCAAAAATCGTTGTATAGCCCTGGAGAGCGTTCCAGAGATAGCTTTTGCGGAAAATGCTTAATGCAATGTAATTCAAGGTCAGGTAAGCAAAGAACCCCATTTGGCTAAATGCCCCTATCAATAAGCCGACCATCGCCATCATGAAGGCGTTAAACCCGGCTGCCTCAAGCCCCATAAATCCGAAGGACTGGTCCGTCCATTGCATGATCGACCCGCTGATGACTGTAACTACAGCCCCGACGGCCATGCAGGTCCCCATCTTTTCAAATTCATAATTCCGTTATCCTCCTTCATGTTTGGCGAGGATCGTGCCATTGTAAGCACTTTCCTGTGCCAACCATTATTTTACCACGTTCGTCATAAAAAGCTAACTACGAAGCCATGATAATCCCGTGAACTTTAACGCATACTACGTTTAAATTCAGCAATGGTAATCATAGAAGGGAGATCGTGGGAGCATGCGCATGCGATTGGCTTTATTAACGGCGCTTTCCGCCCTAACATTTGTCTTAACAAGCTGCGGTGCGGAATCTTCAGGAGGCAACAACCAACAGATCAGCTACAAGGATATGAAGTCGATGGTTATTGACATACTGAAAACCGAAGATGCTCAAAAAGCTTTACAGGAATCCGCCCAGCAAATGTCCGGCTATAACGGCAGCGGTACCAAGCTGTTGTCTGTACAGGATCAAGAGCAGGTGCGCCTTGCCGTAAAAGATGTAATGGTTTCTCCGGAATACGACAAGGTCATCCGGACTTTAATGACGGATACCCGTTTTGCCGGTGAATTTGCCAAAGCCGTAAACAAGCAAAACAAAGACATTCACAAGGAACTAATGAAGGATCCGACGTACCAGGAACAAATGATCAAAGCGTTCAAAACGCCGGAAATGGACAAAATGATTCTCGAAGTGCTGCAAAGCACGCAATATAAAAAGCAGGTTATGTCCCTCATGCAGGAATCGATGCAAAACCCCCTCTTCCGTCTGGAAGTGCTTGATCTGATGAAAAAAGCAGTACAGGAAGAGCTAAAACCAAAGCCGGATGAAAAAGTTGATAAGAAGTCGCAAGAAGGCGGCGGCGGTGGTGAAGAAGGCGGCTCCTCCGGAGATGAAAAACAAAGTGATGATGGCGGCAGCGGCGAAGGAGACGGCTCTGATTCTTCGACTTAACCGTGACATAGATGGAAGGCTATAGATGTACGAAAAGCCCGGACCTGGTCGAGAGCTATACGCTCTCTTCCCGGTCCGGGCTTTTATTTTGGATTAACGGCTGCATTTTTGAATAACTTGTTCGGCAATATCCAGGTACAACGCACCTGTCTCGCTCTCGGCCTTATACACCGAAGGCGAGAAATCCGGCTCGGAAATGTGATTATCCGGCTGTCCCAGCGGAATCTGGGCGAGCAGTTCCGCATGCAGGGATTCTGCAAGACGGGCGCCGCCGCCGCGTCCAAAAATGTACTCCGGCTCGCCGCATTTGCTGCATTTGTAATAGGACATGTTCTCCACGACGCCAATAATCTCATGCTCAGTCTTGATAGCCATCGCGCCGGCGCGGGCCGCTACAAATGCTGCTGTCGCATGAGGCGTCGTTACGATAATCTCTTTGCTCTGCGGGATAATCTGATGGACGTCGAGCGCCACATCGCCCGTTCCCGGAGGCAGGTCAAGCAGCAGGTAATCCAGCTCGCCCCATTCGATTTCGGCAAAGAAATTGCGAAGCATCTTGCCCAGCATCGGCCCGCGCCATACGATCGGGCTGTTGTCTTCAACAAAGAAGCCCATCGACATGACTTTGACGCCATAGCGTTCAATTGGAATAACGCGCTCGTTCACGATCTCGGGGCGCGTCTCGATGCCCATCATATCGGGCACGCTGAAGCCGTAAATATCCGCGTCGATGATGCCGACGCGCTTGCCTTTGCGGGCTAAGGCGACCGCAAGATTGACGGTCACCGTCGATTTGCCGACGCCGCCCTTGCCGCTGGCGACGGCAATGAACTGAGTGCCGCTGCCAGCGGCAAGCAGCGGGCTTTCGATTCCGGCCCCGTGACCTTGTACGGGGCCTTTGGCCGCGGCCGGCTGGGCTTTGCCGCCGGCTTGTCCTTGCGGCGCGGCAGCTGCGCCTGCGCCGCTCTCCAGCGCACGAAACCGGCAATGCACGGTTTCGGCGCCAGCCCGCGCGAGCGCATCGCGCAGCGCGGTTTCCAGCGAGGGACGAAGGTCCTCGCTGGCTGTCAGGACCGTCATCGATACTTGACGGTCCTTCACAACAACATCGCGGACGGTAACGGAGTCCGCGCTATATTGGGCCGTTACTGAACCGACGGCTTCCAGAGCTTGTTCACGTGTCAACATGAATGAGTCCCACCTTTATGTAGAAGAGTAGTTGTAGGTGTAAGCGTAAAAGTAGCTGCTTATTTAAAATGATTATAACATATTAAGCGGGACAAGGTTAATTCGTCGGTTCAGCCGCCTTCATATCCGATGCAGCATCCGCCGCTGTACCCGTATTCAGCTTTTCCCCTGAGGAATACCGGAGAATACCTTGATAAATCGAAGCGGCCACCTGACGCTGATAATTCGAATCAGCCAGACGCGCGGCTTCCCCCGGATTAGACAGGAATCCGACTTCAACAAGTGCCGTAGGAATATCATCCAGTGCTTTAAGAAGGTATACGTTATTTTTGTCCATAACGGCTACCCTGCTTGTATTCTCCAGATTACGGCGGATCTCGTTTTGTATAAACGTGGCAAGAACTTGGTTGTCCGGATGATTAGCAGGATTAAAAAACGTTTGAGCTCCTGACCACTTTGCGGACGGAATGCTGTTCATATGGATGCTGATAACAAGGCTTGGCTTACTTTCCTTGATGTTGGCTACACGCTGCAGCAAATCCTCCGTCTTGCGCTTGGAATAACCCTTCGTATCCTGGCCTGCCAGATCATAATCTCCTTCTCTGGTGAGCAGTACAATGGCTCCTGCCTGCTGCAGATAATCTCTGAGGTAGAGCGCAATCGCAAGGTTTAAGTCCTTTTCAACTACCCCCTCCTTGCTAACCGCACCGCCGTCAACGCCTCCATGGCCCGCATCAATCGCAATTGTTTTCCCGGATAAAGGCAGCGTCCAATAACTCCAGGTCCGGGATACCGGCTCCCCACCTTGGGTAAGTATTATCCAGGTCAACACAAGCGCTGCCATGCCGGCCGCGATGCGGAGCGCTCCCTTATAAGTCATCCAGACGACCAAACGTTTTCGGCGCATAAATAAAACCACCCCGTTTCCATACAAATGATCTCTTTATCATTTATATGGGACGAGGTGGTTGATTATGATGGCCAAGCTGCAGTTAGACTTTGCTTAACCTTATTAATTTGATTTTGACCGCGGTTGCTGTGCCATACCTTCAATCAGAATCTTCGCCACTTCCGGACGAGAGAATTCTGGCGGCGGGCAAACGCCTTCGCGCAGCAATGCGCGAACTTTAGTACCAGACAGTGTCAGGTGTTCATGAAGCCGGTCAGAGGCGAGAATGCCCCAACAGCAATCAGATCCAGGTCTGATAACGTCCAGTTATTAATAACGATCGTATTCAAGGACTTAGCTTCAATCAAAAGCGCCTCACGCTGCTCGCGAGAAGCAAGACGATTAACGAGCTCGCCGCCATGCGGTAAAATCTGACTCATGCTTTAGCCTCCTTGGGTACGTGTATCCCGAGTTGCCGGCCATTTCATGTACTTAACTATTTTATTTATGCAGATCTCTTATTTATGCAAACCGCATTCTGTTTTCTCTTGACCGGACCAACGTCCAGCACGAGGGTCTTCGCCAGGCATAACTTGGCGTGTGCAGTACTCACAGCCAATGCTTGGGTAGTTCTGGTCATGCAGCGGGTTGTAGATTACATCGTTCTCGCGGATGTAATTCCATACATCTTCCGTAGTCCAACCTGCAATCGGGTTGAATTTTATCAGACCGAATTTTGTATCGTATTCAACCTTTTTCGCATTAGCGCGAGTAGGAGCTTGGTCCCGACGGATACCCGTGATCCACGCATCGTACTTAGACAGAATTCTTGTCAACGGCTCAACCTTGCGGATATTGCAGCAAGCGTTAGCGTCCGATTTCCACAGCTCGGCGCCATGGCGCTCTGCTTGCTCTTCAGGCGTGATTAGCGGTTTAACTTCAACAAATGGAATACCGGGATAACGTTCTACCATGCGATCACGCGTTTCATACGTTTCTTTAAAGTGGAAGTCTGTATCCAAGTAGAAAATATCTGTTTTCGGGCTGACCTTTTGCAGCATGTCGACCAGTACAACGTCTTCCGCACCAAAGCTGCATGCAAACGTAATATTAGGGAATGCTTCAACTGCGTAGGCCAATATCTCTTGTGGCGTCGCATTTTCAAGCTCTTCCGCTTTTTGTTTAACCAATGCTTCTTTTTCGAACAGGTTCATGGTTTTGCCCTCCATTTGTAATTCCAAGTAAATTCATATGCTATTAAATAAAGTATACGTTCAAATACTTAAATGATCAACATAAGTTTTATCCAAAATGAAATAAAGTTCTGTCGATGCATCCATTTGAACATACTCATTCCGTTTGGAAAACAAAAAAACACCCTCTCCGCAAGCAGAGAAGGTGTTTGATTTCGATATTAACGTTTCGAGAACTGTGGCGCGCGACGAGCCGCTTTAAGACCGTATTTTTTACGTTCTTTCATACGTGGGTCACGAGTCAGGAAGCCAGCACGTTTCAGAGCTGGACGGAACTCAGGGTCTGCTTTAAGCAGAGCACGGGAGATACCGTGGCGGATAGCGCCAGCTTGACCAGACATACCGCCGCCGTTAGCGATTACGATAACGTCGTAGTTGTTCAAAGTTTCAGTCAGAACCAATGGCTGCTTAACAATCAGCTTCAAAGTTTCCAGACCAAAGTATTCGTTCAGGTCGCGTTTATTAACAATGATTCGTCCTTCACCCGGCACCAGACGTACACGTGCAACAGAGTGTTTACGACGACCGGTTCCATAGTATTGTACTTGTGCCATGAAACTGTCCTCCCCTTATTAGCCGCGAAGTTCGTAAACTTCTGGATTTTGTGCTTGATGCGGATGCTCCGAACCAGCGTATGCTTTAAGTCTAAGCTTCATTGCGTTACCTTGGCGTGTTTTTGGCAACATGCCGTGAACAGCCAGTTCGATAGCGCGATCAGCTTTTTTAGCGATCATTTCGTGAGCTGGCGTTACTTTCAAACCGCCAGAGTAGCCCGAGTGACGATAGTACATTTTGTTTTGCATTTTCTTACCAGTGAGAACAATTTTGTCAGCGTTGATTACGATAACGAAGTCACCGGTATCAACGTGAGGAGTAAATTGCGGTTTGTGCTTGCCGCGGATCAGGCTAGCAGCTTCAGTAGCCAGACGGCCAAGCGTTTTGCCAGCAGCATCAATGATGTGCCATTTACGCTCAACTTCATTAGGCTTAGCCATATACGTAGTACGCATGGATGATCCTCCTTATTTCCATTACAGTTAAAGTTTTATTAAACAACGTTTCACGTTTTAACAGTTAGTTGAATCGGGTGTTGCATGCCAAGTTTGTGTCAGTCTCAGTCGGGGCTGTGGGATAGCCACTAAGAAAGCACAAGTTATATTCTACTATAGATAATGGCCTAAATCAAGAAGTTATTAATTGTTAATTTGCGTTTATTCCGGATATTCTACCTTCATCAGCATCAGACCGTGAGGCATCGCCGTTGGACCGGCAAGAGACCGCTTGCGGCCTTCCAATATGCGCGCCATATCTTCCGGCTTGAGCTTGCCGTGGCCGACATGAAGCAGCGTGCCCATCACGATTCTGATCATGTTATAGAGAAACCCGTTGCCTGTCATATACATATGGAGCATTTGCCCTTCACGCTCAAGATAAGCCTCGTAGATAGTCCGAACATGATGCGGCTTAGTCGAGTGTATGGACGTAAATGAAGTGAAGTCATGTTCCCCCACAAGGAAGCTAAGTCCCTTCTGCATGGCCTCAACATTAAGCGGTGTAGGATGATGGAACGCATAGCGGCGATAGAACACATCCGGAAACTTCCCCATATCAATCGTGTAGCGATACGTCTTCCGCTTCGCAGAGCGCCGGGAGTGAAAAGCTTCCGGCACTTCATGCGCTTCGAGAATAACAATATCCTTCGGCAGGCGCGTATTCAGGGCAATAGCCCAACGCTCCGCCGGAATCGTGGATTCCGTCAGAAAGTTGAACACTTGTCCATTTGCATGCACGCCGGCGTCCGTTCTGCCCGATCCGAGAATAATAATATCCTCGCCGGTCAGCTTCTTGATTGCCAGTTCGATTTCCTGCTGGATGGTCCGTCCGTACGGCTGAGACTGAAACCCGTTAAAGTCCGTCCCGTCGTAGCTTACCGTCGCTGCTATATTCCTCATCCTTCATCACTTCCCCATCTGTTAACAACATACGTAATTAACATTCAATCCCCTTAATTCAAAAGGGTGGACCCTTTTCGGCCACTCTTTTTTCTTGCCTTTGCGTTGTAGAAATTGTTCCGGCATGTTGCGGAATGAAAGGTTTTGTCCTGAGAAGCGAGTGAATGCTTCCGAAGCAGCTTTCTTGCAGAAAGCTTTTAAGCGTTCGCCTTTGTTCACAGATTTCAACCGCTTAAGCGTGTGTGATGAAGAAATCTGTGAACAACAGCGATCGAAGGATAAACCTTTCATGCAGCATAATGCCAAACGGAACAATCACTACCCCGCCAGGCAATAAAAAAAGGTGGCCTCAAGGGTCCACCCTTTCTCACCGCGAAACGTAGCTCAACCGCTTAAAGCGGCGAGCTGATTACGCTTGTGCTACGCACGGTCAACCAGTTCCAGGTACACCATAGGCGCAGCGTCGCCACGGCGAGGTCCCAGTTTCAAAATCCGTGTGTATCCGCCCGCACGTTCCGAGTAACGGGTGGCCAGCTCGGAGAACAGCTTTTGGATTGCATCTTGCTCTCCATTAACAGTTTCACGACGAACGTATGCAGCTACTTGACGACGAGCGTGCAAGTCACCTTTTTTCGCTTTCGTGATCAGCTTTTCAGCGATAGAACGAACCTCTTTCGCTTTAGCTTCTGTTGTTTGAATGCGCTCATACAGGAACAGGTCAGTAACGAGGTCACGGAACAATGCTTTCCGCGCGCTAGCGTCACGGCCCAATTTTTGATATGCCATTTTGTTTTCCCCTCCCTTGCCTATAGTCTGTTCTAGATGTTCAAGCTACTACTCTTCCATGCGCAGGCCAAGACCCAGCTCTTCCAGCTTCTCTTGAACTTCCTCGAGGGATTTACGGCCCAGGTTACGAACCTTCATCATATCCTCTTCGGATTTCGTGATCAGCTCTTGAACAGTGTTAATGCCTGCACGTTTCAAGCAGTTGTAGGAACGAACAGACAGATCCAGTTCTTCGATTGTCATCTCCAGAACTTTCTCTTTCTTGTCCTCTTCCTTCTCGACCATGATTTCCGCGTCTTTGGCTTCATCGGTCAATCCGACGAACAGGTCCAAATGCTCTGTCAAAATTTTAGCGCCAAGGCTTACAGCCTCTTCCGGTCTAATACTGCCGTCAGTCCATACTTCAAGCGTAAGCTTGTCGTAGTTGGTTACTTGACCAACGCGGGTATTTTCAACGCTGTAATTGACACGGGTAATTGGCGTGTAAATCGAATCAACGGGAATAACCCCAATCGGTTGATCGTCCCGTTTGTTACGGTCCGCCTGGACGTAACCACGTCCGCGATTGGCAAAAATTCGCAAATGGAGCCGCGCGCCGGAGGCCAAGGTTGCGATGTGAAGATCAGGGTTCAAAATCTCGACATCGCTGTCAGCTCGAATATCCCCTGCCGTAACGATTCCTTCGCCTTCAGCGTCGATTTCCAACACCTTTTCTTCATCGGAGTGGATTTTCAACGAGAGTCCTTTCAAGTTCAAAATGATCTCAGTTACGTCCTCGATCACTCCAGGAACCGTAGAGAACTCGTGAAGCACTCCGTCGATCTGAACAGATGTTACTGCCGCACCTGGCAGCGATGACAACAAAATTCGGCGAAGCGAATTTCCAAGCGTCGTGCCATATCCACGCTCGAGCGGTTCTACTACGAAACGCCCGTATGTTCCATCCTCATTCAAATCTACGGTCTCGATTTTCGGCTTTTCGATCTCAATCACTAATAGTACCCTCCTTCAAACGTCGCTCCGTTACCATTCGTATTGTTTAGTCAAATCTCGTAGTATGCCAAACCTTCACAACCATTATTCACAAGTTGTTGTTATTTGATACCACAGCGGATCCAACTATACGCGACGACGTTTCGGCGGACGGCATCCGTTGTGAGGAACTGGCGTTACGTCTTTAATCAGGTTAACTTCCAGACCAGCTGCTTGAAGCGAACGAATCGCTGCTTCGCGGCCTGCGCCAGGACCTTTAACCATAACCTCAACAGCTTTCATGCCATGCTCCATCGCTGCTTTAGCTGCTGCTTCAGCTGCCATTTGCGCTGCGAAAGGCGTGGATTTACGCGAACCCTTGAAGCCCAGGTTACCGGAGCTTGCCCAAGAGATTGCATTGCCATGAGGGTCAGTGATCGTTACGATCGTGTTATTGAATGTCGAACGGATGTGTGCTACGCCCGACTCAATATTTTTCCGGTCACGACGTTTTGTACGAACGACTTTTTTAGGTTTAGCCATTGCCTATTTCACCCCTTTATTATTTCTTCTTGTTAGCTACAGTCCGACGAGGACCTTTACGCGTACGCGCATTTGTTTTCGTACGTTGACCGCGAACAGGCAAGCCACGACGATGACGAACGCCACGGTAGCAGCCGATCTCAATCAGACGTTTAATGTTAAGCGAAATCTCACGACGAAGGTCGCCTTCCACTTTAACGGATTTGTCAATTGCTTCGCGCAATTTAGCAAGTTCGTCTTCTGTCAGATCGCGAACGCGAGTATCAGGGTTCACGCCAGTAGAAGCCAGAATCTTTTGCGAAGTTGTTTTGCCAATACCGAAAATGTACGTCAGGGCGATTTCAACGCGTTTATCACGCGGAATATCTACACCAGCAATACGTGCCATAAGCCATTGTCCCTCCTTTTATCCTTGTTTTTGTTTGTGTTTCGGATTTTCACAAATTACCATAACGTTGCCTTTGCGACGAATGACTTTGCATTTTTCGCAAATCGGCTTTACCGAAGGTCTAACCTTCATTGTGAATTACCTCCCGAATCCTTCGAGAGCAAACCGCAAGCGGCCTACTTCCGATAGGTGATGCGCCCTCTTGATAAATCATAAGGCGATAACTGTATAACCACTTTGTCCCCAGTCAGAATACGGATGAAGTGCATTCTGAGTTTACCGGAAACATGTGCGAGAATTTGATGACCGTTCTCCAGCTCCACCTTGAACATGGCATTCGGCAGCGGTTCGATTACCGTACCTTCGACCTCAATGACGTCTTCCTTAGCCACCGTCATTCTCCTTTCGCATGTGCGTACTTCTGAATCACATAACGTAACTTGGCATTGGTCACCCTGCCCGTTTCAAGCAAGCTGCTTGTAACTTCGCTGCTTATAGCGGGTTGTAACTCGAGATGCAGAACGTTCTTTTTCTTCGGTTGATCAAACCTGCGCTTATCGCCATCGACGATCAGTACGAAGCGTTCGTCAACAATTTCAATAATAACAGCATAGCTGTTCTCATCTTTGCCCCGAAGCACCTTAACGATTTGACCGATTTGCGGTTGCTTATCCATAACAGATTACACCGACTGCGGTAGTTTCGTCAAAATTTCGAATCCGTCCTCCGTTACGGCAACCGTGTGCTCGAAGTGAGCGCACCAAGAGCCGTCTTCCGTTACGACCGTCCAATTGTCTTCAAGCGTGCGAACATAACGTTCGCCGATGTTGACCATAGGTTCGATGCAAAGCACCATTCCTGGCTTAAGACGCGGCCCGCGATCCGGAATGCCGTAATTCGGAATTTGCGGTTCCTCATGGAGGTCCTTGCCAATACCGTGTCCGACAAATTCCCGTACAATCGAAAAGCCCGCCGCTTCGGCAACCTGTTGAACCGCATGCGATATTGTAAATAAACGAACATCTGGGCGGATCAGATTAATCCCTGCGTACAGCGATTCCTCTGTCACCTCAAGCAACCGCTTGACTTCATCCGATACGTTACCGACCGGATAGGTCCAGGCAGAGTCGCCATGATAGCCTTTGTATTGCGCTCCAATGTCGATGCTTATAATATCGCCTTCGTTCAACTTACGAGGTCCGGGAAAACCGTGTACCAGCTCGTCATTTACAGAAGCGCAAATGCTGGCAGGAAAACCATTGTAACCTTTGAAGGATGGCTCAGCGCCTTGGCTGCGGATGTACGCTTCGGCCAGCTGATCGAGCTCCTGGGTCGTAACCCCGGGCTTTACCGCTTCAGCCATAATCCGATGTGTCTCCGCTACAATGCGGCCGGCTTCCCTCATATATCGCAGCTCCGAATCGGATTTGCAAATGATCATTACAATGAACCTCGCAAGCAGGAAACAATCTCGGCCGTAACCGTATCGATTTCCTTCTCGCCGTCGACTTCGCGAAGTAGACCTTTACCGTTGTAGTAGTCAAGAAGCGGCGCGGTTTTCGAGATATACTCGTCAAGACGCGTTCCGACTTTCTCTTCCGTGTCATCCGACCGTTGGTACAATTCGCCGCCGCACTTGTCGCAGACGCCTTCTTGTTTCGGTGGGTTGAACATTACATGGTATGTCGAGCCGCAGGCTTTACAAATGCGTCTACCAGTCAGACGGGCGAGCAGCAAGCCGCGGTCAACTTTCAAATTAACAACATGGTCAATGCTACGGTTCAATTCAGTAAGCATAACATCAAGCGCTTCGGCTTGCTGCAGCGTACGTGGAAAACCGTCAAGCAAGAAACCTTTATTGCAATCGTCTTGAGCAAGACGTTCTTTGACAATACCGTTCGTAATCTCATCGGAAACGAGTTTGCCTTGATCGACATACTCTTTCGCTTTAAGACCGAGCGGAGTCCCCTGTTTCATCGCAAGACGGAATGCATCGCCTGTCGAGATGTGCGGAATGCCGAACTCGCCAACGATACGTTCTGCCTGCGTACCTTTACCGGCCCCCGGAGGACCCATGAATAAAATGTTCATTCCGTCTTCCTCGCTTTAAGCACAATAGGCTCGTGCGGGTTCCGTCCATCGCGTTTGCGACGTTACGGAATCCCGGTCGGAACCTATTGTTATTTATTGATAAACCCTTTGTAATGGCGTTTTATCAACTGGCTCTCGATTTGCTTCATCGTATCAAGTGCAACACCGATAACGATAAGAAGCGAGGTACCGCCAAGTCTTACCGAAGCAGGCAATCCGGCGATTTCGCCGAATACCACTGGCAACAAGGAGATAACGGCCAGGAAAATCGCACCCGTCAGCGTAATCCGCGACAATACGCGAGTCAAATAAGAGGATGTTGGTTTACCAGGACGAATGCCTGGGATGTAACCGCCATTCTTCTTCATCTGATCCGCCATTTGAACCGGATTGATCTGTACGAATGTATAGAAGAACGTGAACCCGATAATCAGCAGAACATACAGTACCATGCCAAGCGGCTGTGTGTACGTCAGGTTATGCATGATCCAATCTGCCCAAGTGGCACCAGACCAGAACTGAGCGATTGTTGCCGGGAACATCAATAACGAAATTGCGAAAATGACCGGAATAACACCAGCGCCGTTCACTTTCATTGGTATGTGAGTCGATTGACCGCCATACATCTTCCGACCAACTACGCGTTTAGCATATTGAACCGGAATCTTACGGATACCTTGTTGTACGAAGATTACCCCTACAATAATCAGTACAATCGCCACTGCGATCAGCACAACTTTGCCAATGCTCCAGAACAGGTTGCCATCTTGCGATGCAAATTCTGTCGTGTAGATCGTACGAATATGTTGCGGAATGCTTGCTGCGATAGCGGCAAAGATCAGAACCGAGATACCGTTACCGATACCGCGCTCTGTAATTTGTTCGCCAAGCCACATCAGGAATGATACGCCCGCTGTCAGAACGAGAGCGATGAGCAAGTAATCGACAAAATTCGCATTAGGAACCATTTCGTAGTTGTATTGACGATTGAAGCCGATTGCTGTTGCAAAACCTTGCAATAAACCAAGGATTACCGTGCCGTAACGTGTAATCTGCGCGAGCTTTTTCTTCCCGTTCTCGCCTTCCTTCGCCCATTCCGCGAATTTAGGGATAACGTCCATCGATAACAGCTGTACGATGATCGAAGCCGTAATGTATGGAGCGATACCAATCGCAAAAATAGAGAAGTGGTACAACGCACCGCCGGAGAACGTGTTAAGCAAACCGAACAGATTTACACCGGATTGGTCAACCTGTTTGAATACATCTTTGTCAACGCCTGGCGCCGGAATAAAAGCTCCGATGCGATAAACAAGCAGTATGAAAAGGGTGAAGAGGATCCGCCTGCGCAAATCCGCCACTTTCCAAATGTTGGACACGGTGTTAAACAATTAGATCACCTCGGTTTTACCGCCGGCAGCCTGGATTTTCTCTACCGCAGATTGAGAGAACTTGTTTGCTTTTACAGTCAATTGAACCTTAACTTCGCCATTACCCAAGATCTTAATGCCCGCCAAAGGATTTTTGATGATCCCTTGCTCAAGAAGAACTTCTGGAGTAACTTCGGAACCTGCTGCAAATTTGTTCAGCTCTTCAATGTTAACGATAGCGTACTCAGTGCGGAAACGGTTGTTGAAGCCGCGTTTCGGCAAACGACGGTACAATGGGTTTTGGCCACCCTCGAAACCAGGGCGTACACCGCCGCCGGAACGAGCGTTTTGACCTTTATGACCCTTACCAGATGTTTTACCGTTACCGGAGCCAATACCGCGACCTTTGCGCTTTGCCACTTGCGTGGAGCCTGGTGCTGGTGCGAGTTCATGCAATTTCATCGTTCTTGCACCTCCTTATTTATTTCTTATAGCAAGCAAGTTGCTTACACTTCTTCTACTTTGATCAAGTGGCTTACAGCGTTAATCATGCCGCGAACAGCCGGGCTGTCGTTCAAAACAACGGATTGGTGAATTTTCTTCAAACCGAAAGATTCAACAGTCGCGCGTTGCTTTTCGTTACGGCCGATCACACTGCGAACGAGGGTGATTTGCAATTTTGCCATCCTATTCCCCTCCTTAACCTAACAGCTCTTCGACAGTTTTTCCACGAAGCTTCGCAACATCTTCCGCGCGCTTCAGGCGGGAAAGACCTTCAAGCGTTGCGTTAACCATGTTCATGGAGTTCGAAGAACCAAGCGATTTCGTCAGGATATCGCCTACACCAGCCAGTTCGAGTACTGCACGAACAGGGCCGCCGGCGATAACACCTGTACCTTTGGATGCCGGTTTCAGGAGAACTTCACCTGCACCGAAATGTCCAACTACAAGATGTGGAATTGTTGTTCCAACGAGTGGAACGTGGATCAGGTTTTTCTTAGCGTCTTCGATACCTTTGCGAATCGCATCAGGTACTTCGCCCGCTTTACCGATCCCTGCGCCTACGTAGCCTTTGCCGTCGCCGACAACTACGAGCGCACTAAAGCTGAAACGACGTCCGCCTTTAACAACTTTAGCAACGCGGTTGATGTGGACAACTTTTTCAGTTAGTTCTAACGTATTTGGATCTACACGCAAGTCGATTAACCTCCTTATAAGTAAATTCGACTAGAATTCCAGACCAGCTTCGCGTGCTGCTTCAGCAAGCGCCTGAATTCTGCCATGATACAAGTAACCACCACGGTCAAATACGATTTGGGAAACCCCTTTCGCTTGAGCGCGTTGTGCAATCAATTGTCCAACTTGACGAGCAGCTTCTACGCTACCGCCGTTGCCGATTGCTTCTACCAGTTCTTTATCCACTGTGGATGCGGATGCAAGCGTTACGCCTTGTACGTCATCGATCAGTTGAGCATAGATATGCTTCGCCGAACGGAATACCGAGAGACGTGGACGAGCTACCGTTCCGTTGATTTTTTTACGAACACGCAAGTGTCTTTTCAGACGAGCCTTGTTTTTATCGCCTTTCGTAATCATTCAAGGTTCACTCCTTTCCTTCTGCCTTATACCGCTATTTTAAGCAGCCCAATCAGACTGCTTATTTCTTCTTACCAGCTTTACCTTCTTTGCGGATGATGCGCTCGCCTTCGTACTTGATACCTTTGCCTTTGTAAGGCTCTGGTTCACGTACGGAACGGATTTGAGCAGCAACAGCGCCTACGCGCTCTTTGTCGATACCGCGAACAGTGATTTTCGTGTTCGCTGGAACTTCGAACTCAATACCGGCTTCAGGTGCAATCTCCACTGGGTGGGAATAACCAACGTTAAGAACAATCTTATCGCCAGTTTTGTTCGCACGGTAACCTACGCCTACCAGCTCCAGGTTTTTCGAGAAGCCTTCAGTAACGCCGCTCACCATGTTAGCGATGACGCTGCGAGTTGTTCCGTGCAAAGAACGATGCAATTTATTATCGGAAGGACGTTCGATTACGATCTCGTTCTCAGCAACGTTCACTTTCATGTCTTTGTGAATTTCGCGAGTAAGCGATCCTTTCGGTCCTTTTACAGTAATAACCGTGTTATCCAAGTTAATGCTAACGCCAGCTGGCACTTGGATTGGTTTACGACCAATACGGGACATTGTTACACCTCCAATCTTGTGACTAGTTAATTACCAAACGTAGCAAACGACTTCGCCGCCTGCTTTGCCTTGGCGAGCTTCTTTATCGGTCATAACCCCTTTGGATGTGGAAATGATAGCAATTCCCAGACCACCCAAAACGCGTGGGATTTCAGTCGATTTAGTGTAAACGCGCAGACCTGGTTTAGAAATACGTTTCAGACCAGTGATAACGCGCTCTTGGTTAGGGCCGTATTTCAAGAAAATACGGATAATCCCTTGTTTGTTGTCTTCGATATATTCAGCATCGCGGATGAAGCCCTCGCGTTTCAGAATTTCTGCGATTTGCTTCTTAACTTTCGAAGCGGGCAATTCCACGGTTTCGTGACGAACAACATTCGCATTACGAATGCGTGTCAGCATATCTGCAATCGGATCAGACATAACCATTTGTGTTAACCTCCTTCCCGAACTAGGCTGATTACCAGCTTGCTTTTTTAACGCCAGGAATCTGGCCTTTGTATGCTAATTCGCGGAAACAAATCCGGCAAATTTTAAACTTTTGCAAAACAGAGTGCGGACGGCCGCAACGTTCACAGCGCGTATAGGCACGCACTTGGAATTTCGGTGTACGTTGTTGCTTCACTTTCATCGAAGTTTTTGCCACTTGGTATTACACCTCCTAGAAGTGGATTACTTCGCGAACGGCATGCCCATTTGGGTAAGCAGTTCACGAGATTCTTCGTCCGTTTTTGCCGTCGTGACGATGACGATGTCCATACCACGAACTTTATCAACTTTATCATACTCGATCTCTGGGAAGATGAGTTGCTCTTTCAGGCCAAGCGTGTAGTTACCGCGACCGTCGAATGCTTTCGTCGATACACCGCGGAAGTCACGTACGCGTGGGAGCGAGATGTTGAACAGCTTGTCAAGGAAGTAGTACATGCGCTCGCCGCGCAGTGTTACTTTAACCCCGATTGGCATGTTCTCACGAAGTTTAAAGCCCGCGATGGACTTCTTCGCACGAGTTACAACCGGCTTTTGACCGGAGATTTGACGAAGTTCGTCGACAGCGACATCAAGCACTTTGGAGTTAGCAACCGCTTCGCCAACACCCATGTTGATGACAACTTTCTCGATCTTCGGCACTTGCATTACAGTCGTATAGTTAAACTTCTGCATCAATGCAGGCGTAATATCGTTAAGAAATTTATCTTTCAATCTTGCTGCCATTATTTATGGACCTCCTTTCCTACAGTAACGATTAGTCGATCACTTCGCCGGAACGTTTTGCGTACCGGACTTTTTTGCCGTTGTCCAGCACTTTGTATCCGATACGAGTAACTTTACCGCTCTTCGGATCAATGTGCATCACGTTGGAAACGTGAACTGGAGCTTCTTGCTCGATAATTCCGCCTTGTGGGTTCACTTGGGACGGACGAGTATGCTTTTTAACAAAGTTCACGCCTTCTACGAGTACGCGGTTTTCACGCGGATACGCAGCGATTACACGACCTTTTTTGCCTTTATCCTTACCGGAGATAACGATAACCGTGTCGTCTTTTTTAACGTGAAGCTTGTTGTTGTGCGATTCAAGAATCTTTTTCAGTCTTGGCATTGATTACACCTCCTGCTCAATAAGCTTTCAGGCTATATCGCGATCCCTGTTATACACAGGGCATTTGTCTTAGATAACCTCTGGTGCAAGCGATACGATTTTCATGAAATCTTTATCGCGAAGCTCACGGGCAACAGGTCCAAAAATACGAGTACCGCGCGGGCTCTTATCTTCTTTAACGATTACAGCTGCGTTCTCATCGAATGCGATGTAAGAACCGTCTTTACGACGAACTGCACGCTTCGTACGAACGATAACCGCTTTAACAACGTCACCTTTTTTGACAACGCCGCCTGGTGTTGCTTGTTTTACAGAACACACAATCAGGTCACCGATAGCGCCTACGCGACGGCCAGTACCGCCAAGAACACGAATACACATCAGTTCTTTAGCTCCGGAGTTGTCGGCAACACGCAAACGAGTAAATGGTTGAATCATCTCAACGTCCTCCTTCCGGGAAAATGCTCATTCACTGATTATAACATCTTAAAGGACAACTGCCACTTCAACAACTTCTACCAATCTGAAGCGTTTGTCTTTCGAAAGTGGACGAGTCTCCATGATTTTCACGATATCGCCAATTTTCGCTTGATTGTTCTCATCATGCGCTTTGAACTTTTTCGTGTATTTGATGCGTTTATGGTACAAATCGTGTTTTTTGTATGTTTCAACAGCAACAACGATTGTTTTGTCCATTTTATCGCTAACGACTTTACCGATTTGAACTTTGCGGGCATTACGTTCGCTCATGTTCTTCCTCCTTCCTTAAACCTTGGTAACCCTTAGTCAAGGACAGCTAAATTAGCTGCTGATACCGAGTTGTCTTTCATGCAAAATGGTTTTAGCGCGAGCGATATTCTTACGCACGTCACGAATACGTGTCGGGCTTTCCAATTGGCCAGTAGCCAGTTGGAAACGAAGGTTGAAAAGCTCTTCTTTAAAACCAGCGATTTTTACTTCAATCTCAGCAGAGGTAAGGTTGCGAAATTCACTAGCTTTCATTTGCTTCACCACCTACTTCTTCGCGTTTCACGAACTTCGTTTTGATCGGCAGTTTGTGGGACGCGAGGCGCATCGCTTCACGAGCGACTTCTTCGGAAACACCAGCCAGTTCAAACATGATCTTGCCTGGTTTCACGACTGCAACCCATTTTTCCACGTTACCTTTACCGCTACCCATCCGAACTTCGAGAGGCTTTTGAGTGATCGGTTTATGTGGGAAGATTTTAATCCACACTTTACCGCCACGCTTGATATAACGAGTCATTGCGATACGAGCCGCTTCAATTTGACGGTTCGTAATCCAAGTTGGTTCAAGAGCTTGCAAGCCGTATTCGCCGAAAGCTACTTCAGTGCCGCCTTTAGCGCGACCTCTCATATTTCCGCGTTGTTGCTTACGGTGTTTGACACGTTTAGGTACCAACATGATTAGTTGCCTCCTTCCTGGGGAGCTTTCTTCTTAGCTGGAAGGACTTCGCCGCGATAGATCCATACTTTTACGCCGATACGGCCGTAAGTAGTGTGTGCTTCAGCTGTGCCGTAGTCGATGTCTGCGCGCAGTGTATGAAGCGGTACTGTACCTTCGCTGTAGCCTTCCGAACGAGCAATTTCAGCACCGCCGAGACGACCGCTGACAGCAGTCTTAATCCCTTTAGCGCCTGCGCGCATCGAACGTTGGATCGCTTGTTTCAAAGCACGACGGAAAGAAACACGACGCTCCAGTTGTTGCGCGATGCTTTCAGCTACAAGAATAGCATCCAGATCTGCTTGTTTAATTTCGGAAATGTTAATGTGAACTTTTTTGCCTTTAGTGATTTTGCCAAGCTCCGTACGAAGGCTTTCTACTTCAGAACCGCCTTTGCCGATAACCATGCCTGGCTTAGCAGTGTTAATCGTTACGTTAACGCGGTTAGCCGCGCGCTCGATCTCGATGTGGGATACTGCTGCATCTTTCAGTTTGTTCTTCAGGTATTCACGAATTTTCACGTCTTCCAACAGAAGATCGCCGAAGTCTTTGCCAGCGTACCATTTGGATTCCCAATCACGGATAATCCCGATACGAAGACCGACCGGATTTACCTTTTGACCCACACGTTATCCCTCCTTATTTTTCAGATACAACCAATGTGATGTGGCTGGTTCTTTTGTTGATCCGGCTTGCGCGTCCCATTGCACGAGGGCGGAAACGTTTCATTGTCGGACCTTGGTTCACGAACGCTTGTGTGATAACCAGTTTGTTCACGTCCAATTGGTAGTTATGCTCAGCGTTAGCAATAGCAGAGTTCAGCAACTTCTCCAGGATTGGGGAAGCAGATTTCGGTGTATGACGCAAAATCGCGATCGCTTCACCTACTTGCTTGCCACGGATCAAGTCCGCAACCAGCTGTGCTTTACGAGGAGCAATGCGTACGAAATTAGCGTGCGCTTTAGCTTCTGGCATGGATGAACCTCCTCTCATACATAAAAAAATAATCTAGGCAAATTATCTTTTGCCTGTTTTTTTGTCATCGTCATGGCCTTTGTAGGTACGAGTCGGTGCAAACTCACCGAACTTGTGTCCAACCATATCTTCCGTAACATAAACCGGTACATGCTTGCGGCCGTCATAGACTGCAATCGTGTGACCGATGAACTGTGGGAAAATTGTCGAGCGACGGGACCATGTTTTGATAACGACTTTTTTATTCGTTTCGTTCAAAACCTCGACCTTTTTAAGCAGGTGGCCGTCAATAAACGGACCTTTTTTTAAACTGCGACCCATTTGGAGTCCTCCCTTCGCGGAAACGTAGCGCGACCATCAGTCACGCAGCTTGCAAACAAGCGGTTATTACTTCGTACGACGACGAATAATATATTGGCTCGATGCTTTTTTCTTCTTGCGTGTTTTGAAACCAAGAGTCGGTTTGCCCCAAGGAGACATAGGGGATTTACGACCGATTGGAGCACGGCCTTCACCACCACCGTGTGGGTGATCGTTCGGGTTCATTACTACGCCGCGGACTTCAGGACGTTTGCCCATCCAACGGGAACGGCCAGCTTTACCGATTTTCACGAGTTCGTGATCTTCGTTGCCAACGGAACCGATTGTTGCACGGCAAGTGCTCAGAATGCGACGAACTTCACCAGATGTCAGACGAACGGATACATAGTCGCCTTCTTTACCAAGAAGTTGAGCGTCTGTACCAGCTGCGCGAACCAATTGGCCGCCTTTGCCTGGTTTCAATTCGATATTGTGGATAACCGTACCTACTGGAATGTTGATAAGTGGCAAAGCGTTACCGATTTTGATGTCAGCATCAGGACCGGAAACAACTTGATCGCCAACTTTCAGACCTTTAGGTGCGATGATGTAAGCTTTCTCACCATCGATGTAGTGGATCAGAGCGATGTTCGAAGTACGGTTTGGATCGTATTCGACCGAAGCAACTTTACCTACAACACCATCTTTAGTACGTTTGAAGTCGATGATACGGTATTTACGTTTGTGTCCGCCGCCATGGTGACGAACTGTAATTTTACCTTGGTTATTACGACCAGCTCTTTTGAAAAGCGGAGCAAGCAAGGATTTCTCCGGTGTGCTTGTTGTGATCTCTTCAAAAGTCGAAACGGACATGTTACGACGAGCCGGGGATGTCGGTTTGTACTTTTTAATTGGCACTTAGTTTCCCTCCTTTTCTAAACAGACGTTTCAAAGAATTCAAGTTCTTTGCTTTCAGCGCTAAGCTGAACGATTGCTTTTTTCCAATCAGGTCTATAACCATTGTATTTACCGTAGCGTTTCGGCTTACCGGCAACACGCATAGTATTAACGCTCGTTACTTTTACTTTAAAGATTTGCTCAATAGCATCTTTAATTTCGGTTTTGTTCGCACGAAGGTCAACTTCGAATACATAGCGCTTAACCGCCATGAAGTCACTTGTGCGTTCCGTAATAACAGGGCGTTTGATAATATCGCGAGGATCTTTCATTATGCAAACACCTCCTGTACTTTCTCTACGGCTTCTTTCGTGATGATGAGCTTGTCATGCACCAATACATCCAGAACATTAATGCCGTCAGCAGCGACGAATTTAACACCTGGAATATTGCGAGCGGACAATGCTACATTGTCATCATAAGCTGGCAAAACAACAAGTGCTTTGCGATCAGCTTTCAGGTTGTTCAAGATTGCTGCGAATTCCTTCGTTTTAGGAGCCGCGAATGTCAATTGATCAAGAACGACGATCTCGTTAGCGATCACTTTGGAAGACAATGCGGATTTAATCGCCAGACGGCGAACCTTCTTAGGAAGTTTAAAGCCATAAGAGCGCGGAGTCGGTCCAAATACTGTACCGCCGCCAACCCATTGTGGCGAACGAATGCTACCTTGACGAGCACGGCCAGTACCTTTTTGTTTCCAAGGTTTACGACCGCCGCCGCGTACTTCGGAGCGTCCTTTTGTTTTGTGCGTACCTGCACGCTCAGCAGCTTGCTGAAGCAATACAGCGCTATGCAGTACATGAGAGTTAGGCTCGATACCGAATACGCTGTCCGCCAATTCGATTTCACCAACTTCAGAGCCACTCACGTTAAATACTGTAACTTTAGGCATTTCTTGTTCCTCCTTTCTTGTAAGCAATTAGTTCTTAACTGTTTGTTTCACTTTAACGAAACCGTTTTTAGGACCTGGAATGGAGCCTTTAACAAGGATCACATTACGCTCAGCGTCTACACGGATAATTTCGAGTTTTTGGATCGTAACTGTCTCATGACCCATGTGACCAGGAAGGTGTTTGCCTTTTGGTACGCGGTTCGCTTGAATGGAACCCATGGAACCAGGACCACGATGGTAACGGGAACCGTGGGCCATAGGACCCGTGCTTTGTCCCCAACGTTTGATAACGCCGGCGAAGCCTTTACCTTTCGAAATACCTGTTACGTCAACAAATTCGCCTTCTGCGAACAGATCAGCCTTTACTTCTTGGCCAACTTCATATTCGCCCAAGTTAATTCCGCGAATTTCACGAACGTAGCGCTTAGGAGCTGTGTTAGCTTTCTTCGCGTGACCGATTTCCGGCTTGATCGCTCTAGCTTCTTTCTTATCGGAGAAACCGAATTGTACGGCTTCATAACCATCGTTCTCTTGATCTTTCTTCTGGAGAACTACACAAGGACCAGCTTCGATAACCGTTACAGGAACGACATTACCTTCAGCGGTAAACACTTGCGTCATACCAAGTTTTTTCCCTAAGATACCTTTCATGTTGACACCTCTTTTCCTTCAATAATCAATTATGCTTATTACAGTTTGATTTCGATATCTACACCGGATGGTAAATCCAGGCGCATCAACGCATCAACCGTTTGCGGCGTTGGGTTAACAATATCGATCAAGCGTTTATGTGTACGCATTTCGAATTGCTCCCGGGAATCCTTGTACTTATGCACCGCACGGAGAATAGTGATGATTTGCTTTTCCGTAGGAAGCGGAATCGGCCCGGATACGCCTGCACCGGAACGTTTTGCTGTTTCCACGATTTTCTCAGCGGATTGATCAAGAATTCTGTGATCGTATGCTTTCAAGCGAATACGAATCTTTTGCTTTGCCATATAAGTCCCTCCTTCTATCGCCCAATTTCTTATCGGACATACTCCGTGAGAAAACCCGGCACATGCCCCATGGCAAAGGGGCCGGGTGTGTCGGCAACCTCTCACATCATCGCAACGTCACAGACCAACAGTCAATATTATACCGAAACAGCTGGGCAAATGCAAGGGAAAGTTGTATCTTTTCCTATTTTCACTCAGCTTGGTGCAACAACGATTTATGATCGACTTGCCCGCGTCCGCCGCCTGGACGAACCGTGTTTTCCACTTCGCCTATATTACACGATTATGATCAAACTCTCAAATCCATTTTTGACCTGAAAAATAGCTTCTATATAATAGAAGAAACGCAACAGCGAATTTCGCCATTGCGTTTCCTAAAAGGCCGATTAGCCGAGAACGACACGGTCGTCGGCCATTTTTTTGCCGCTGATCTGTTCGAATTCGCCAAGCAGCCGTTCTACAGTCAGATCTTTCTTCCGGTCTTCATTGACTTCAAGAATGATTCTGCCTTTATCCATCATGATCAATCGGTTGCCGAGCCGAATCGCCTGTTCCATATTGTGAGTAACCATCAAGGTAGTTAGGTTCATCTCTCGCACAAGCGTTTCGGTCAGCGTTGTGATGAGCTCCGCACGGGCCGGGTCAAGAGCTGCCGTATGCTCATCGAGCAAAAGAATCTGGGGTTTCGTAAAGGTAGCCATCAGAAGGCTAAGCGCCTGACGCTCACCGCCGGATAAAAGGCCTACCTTGGCGCTCAAGCGATTCTCAAGCCCGATACCCAACCGGGAAAGCTGTTCCCGGAAAATAGCGCGGCGTCCACGATTTATGCTTAGCGAGAAACCACGCTGCTTTCCGCGAGTATAGGCCATCGCCAGATTCTCTTCAATTGACATCCGAGGCGCAGTACCGGCCATCGGATCCTGGAATACGCGGCCAATCCATTTGCTTCTGCGGAACTCCGGCAGATTGCTAATGTTTTTGCCCTCGATCCGTACTTCGCCGGTATCCGGCTTCATAACACCCGAGATGATATTCATCAGAGTCGACTTGCCGGCGCCATTGCTGCCGATAACCGTAATAAAGTCCCCTGGCTTCATCGCCAGGTTCGTATTCACAAGGGCCGTCTTTTCATCTAATGTCCCCGGGTTAAAAAGCTTTGATACTTTGGATATTTCCAGCATCAGCGTCCGCCCCCTTTTTGTTCAACGCTATTCAAAAGAGCTGCTGTGCGTTTTTGGGCCATCCTCTTTTGTTTCCACGATTTCTGAAGAGACGGGAAGACTAGCGCGATAATAACGATAACGGCAGTAATCAGTTTGAGATCGGATGCTTCGAAGAAGTCGCTTTGATAAGCAAGACCGATAATAATACGATAAACGATCGAGCCAAGCACAACTGCCAGTGTCGCCCGGAATACGGTCTTCGCGCCAAACAGAGCTTCACCGATAATAACCGATGCGAGACCGATAACAATCATCCCGACACCCATCGTAATATCGGCAAATCCGCTTTGCTGAGCGACAAACGAACCCGACAAAGCGACCAGACCGTTTGATAACGCAATACCCATAATCTTAGTCGTATCTGTATTTGTGCCAAAGCTTCGGATCATGCGCTCGTTATCACCAGTAGCACGAAGACTCAACCCAAGATCCGTCTTGAAGAACAAATCAAGCAGAACCTTAATAATTACAACGACAATCGGCATAAGCACAAGAACCTTAACTCCCGAAAACACAGTCGAGATGTCCGATCCCATAAGTCCGATGTTCGGCTTGCCCATAATCCGCATATTAACGGAATAGAGCGCGATCATCATCAAAATACCGGATAACAATCCGTTGATTTTTCCTTTCGTGTGCAGCAAGCCTGTAATTGCACCTGCGGCAGCTCCGGCGCCAAATGCCGCAAGACATGCGAGCCATGGCGAAGTGCCGTTCGTAATCAGAACTGCTGCTACCCCTGCTCCGGTTGTGAAGCTTGCATCAACCGTGAGATCGGGAAAATCAAGAATGCGAAATGTAATATAAACGCCTAGAGCCATTAAGGAATAAAGTAAACCTAGCTCAAAAGCACCATTCAACCATACTGGCACCGGGGCACCTCCTCCACATAATAAGAGAACGGGATGAACGCAAGGGAGCGTTTACCCCGTTCTCAACTTGTTATTGAATGATATTGTTGTCCGGATCTTTAACTCCGGCTTTCATGGCATCCGTTACTGTAATACCTTCATCGGCAGCTGCCTTCAGGTTAAGAATCAGATCGAGCTTGTCCGGTTTCGTAACTTTCATCTCGCCCGGATTTTTACCCTTCAGAATTTCAGCGGCCATTTGGCCTACTTGGTAACCATGATCGTAGTATTTAAAGCCTACAGTTGCAAAAGCGCCTTTCTCAACCGTATCGCGGTCACTCGAGAAGAACGGGATATGGTTTTGTTTTGCCAATTGCAGAAGCGCGTCTACACCGGATACAACAACGTTATCTAACGTGATGTACATGGCATCTACTTTACCGATAAGCGACTCACCGGCTTGTTTTACTTCAGAAGTGTTTGTAACCGGTGCTTCAATCAGTTCGATATTATGTTTAGCAAGTGCTTCTTTAGCAGTAGCAGCCATAACAACCGCATTGCTCTCGCCTTTGTTAATGACCAAACCAACCTTTTTCACGTTAGGGAAGTTAGCCGCGATGAAGTCCATCAGTTGAACGGCTGCATCTGGATTCGTATCGGATGCACCCGTTACGTTGCCGCCCGGAGCATCAAGGTCGGAAACCAGATCTGCGGAAAGCGGATCCGTTACAGCTGCGAATAATACTGGAGCTTTATTGCCGGCATTCGAGTAAGCTTGCACAAGCGCCTGCGCCGACGGAGTTGCAATACCAAGAGCCAGATCGGCTTTTGCGCCTGCAATCTTTTGAGCGATCGACAGGTTATTCGTTTGATCGCCTTGTGCTGTATTGAAATCTACGCTCAAGTTTTCCCCTTCAACAAAACCGGCATCCTTCAATGCTGCAAGAAAACCTTCTTTTGTTGCGTCAAGCGACGGATGCTCAACGATCTGAGAAATCGAGATCTTATACGATTTCTTCGCGTCAGAATTACCTGCGTCTGCAGTATTGCCAGAGCCGGTGTTCTCGTTGTTTTTGCCACTGTTCCCACATGCTGCTGTAACGAGCAAAAGTACTAAAGCAAGCGGTACCAACCATTTCTTATTCATTTCTAGTTTGCCCCTCCCGGATATTTGTCTGAATACTTCGAATAACGTCGATAGACGCTTATCCATTAATTCTAATGGCATGTAAAGATATACGTCAATGGTGGGTTTTATCTGGAAATTAAAAAACCCTCTGCCAGAGGCAGAGGGTTTCATAAAGCGCGGCTAAAGCCGCACCTTATTATTTTTGGATAGTTGCAACAGCGCCAGCGCCTACAGTACGGCCGCCTTCACGGATGGAGAAACGAGTTCCTTCTTCAACCGCGATTGGAGCGATCAGTTCTACAGTAACTGTGATGTTGTCGCCAGGCATTACCATTTCAGTACCTTCAGGCAGGTTGATGATACCTGTTACGTCAGTTGTACGGAAATAGAATTGTGGACGGTAACCAGTGAAGAAAGGCTTATGACGGCCACCCTCTTCTTTAGTCAGAACGTAGATTTGAGCAGTGAAGTTAGTGTGTGGTTTAACCGAAGCCGGTTTAGCCAGTACTTGACCACGCTCGATGTCTTTACGGTCTACACCACGAAGCAGTGCGCCGATGTTGTCGCCCGCTTGAGCGGAATCCATCAGTTTACGGAACATTTCTACGCCCGTAACAACGGATTTGCGAGTTTCTTCAGCCAGACCAACGATTTCGATCTCGTCGCCAACTTTAACCACACCACGGTCGATACGGCCAGTAGCAACTGTACCACGACCTGTGATTGTGAATACGTCCTCGACAGGCATCAGGAAAGGCTTAGCTGTGTCGCGCTCAGGAGTTGGGATGTAAGTGTCAACTTGTTCGAACAGTTCAACGATTTTGTCAGCCCAAGGACCATCTGGGTTTTGCAGAGCTTCACGAGCTGCACCACGGATGATTGGAGTGTCGTCGCCTGGGAACTCATACTCGTTAAGAAGGTCGCGAACTTCCATCTCAACCAGTTCAAGAAGCTCTTCGTCTTCAACCATGTCGCATTTGTTCAGGAATACAACGATGTAAGGTACGCCTACTTGGCGGGACAGAAGGATGTGCTCGCGAGTTTGCGGCATAGGGCCGTCAGCTGCGGATACAACCAGGATAGCGCCGTCCATTTGAGCAGCACCAGTGATCATGTTTTTAACATAGTCGGCGTGACCTGGGCAGTCAACGTGAGCATAGTGACGGTTAGGAGTCTCATACTCAACGTGAGCTGTCGAGATCGTGATACCGCGCTCGCGCTCTTCTGGAGCTTTGTCGATTTGGTCGAAAGCGATTGCCGCGCCACCGTATTTTTTGGAAAGTACAGTAGTGATAGCAGCTGTCAAAGTAGTTTTACCATGGTCGACGTGACCGATAGTACCGATATTTACGTGCGGTTTATTACGTTCAAATTTAGCCTTTGCCATTGAACTTAATCCTCCTTAATATAACTGAAGTTTTATGTGTGGGCCAAACACAAATGCCTTAAGGTATTTGTGCCCGGCCTTGCATACCAAAGGTATGAATTTTAAGGGCTTAATAATTAAGCGCCTTTGTTTTTCGAGATGATCTCTTCCGAGATCGAACGTGGTACTTCTTCATAGTGCGAGAGCTCCATGGAGAATACGCCACGGCCTTGCGTACCGGAACGAAGAGTTGTGGAGTAACCGAACATCTCTGCAAGAGGTACCTTAGCACGGATGATTTGTGCGCCTGCACGAGTATCCATACCTTCGATACGACCGCGACGGGAGTTCAGCATACCCATAACGTCGCCCATGTACTCTTCTGGTACTGTAACTTCAACCTTCATGATTGGCTCAAGAAGAACTGGGTTACATTTATCCTTAGCGGCTTTAAGCGCCATGGAACCAGCGATTTTGAACGCCATCTCCGAGGAGTCAACGTCATGGTACGATCCGTCTACAACAGTTGCTTTAACGTCAACGAGCGGGAAGCCAGCGATTACGCCGTTCTTCATCGACTCTTCGATACCCGCTTGGATAGGACCAATGAATTCACGCGGAATAGATCCACCCACAACTTTGTTTTCGAATACGAAGCCTTGACCTGGCTCTTGCGGAGTGAATTCCACCCAACAATGTCCATATTGACCTTTACCACCGGACTGACGAACGAATTTACCTTCAACCTTAGCCGCAGTACGGAAAGTCTCGCGGTAAGCTACTTGAGGTTTACCAACGTTAGTCTCAACTTTGAATTCGCGAAGCATACGGTCTACCAGGATTTCAAGGTGAAGCTCACCCATACCCGAGATGATCGTTTGATTCGTTTCTTCGTCTGTATGAGCACGGAAAGTTGGATCTTCTTCAGCCAGTTTGGAGATTGCGATACCCAGCTTGTCTTGGTCAGCTTTCGTTTTTGGTTCGATAGCTACCGAGATAACTGGGTCAGGGAAGTTCATCGATTCAAGAATGATCGGTTCCTTCTCATCGCACAGCGTGTCGCCCGTAATCGTGTCTTTCAGACCGACTGCAGCAGCGATATCACCGGAATATACTTCGGAAATTTCTTGACGGCTGTTCGCATGCATTTGCAGGATACGGCCGATACGTTCACGTTTGTTCTTTGTTGCGTTAAGAACATACGATCCGGATTTCAGAATACCCGAGTATACACGGAAGAACGTCAATTTACCAACATAAGGGTCAGTCATGATTTTGAATGCGAGTGCCGCGAACGGCTCTTCGTCAGAAGAATGACGTACCGACTCTTCGCCGTCTTCGAGTGTACCTTTGATAGCAGGTACGTCGAGTGGGGATGGCAGGTAGTCAACAACAGCATCCAACATCATTTGAACACCTTTGTTACGGTAAGAAGAACCTGCGATTACTGGGAAGATCTTAACTTCACAAACACCTTTACGGAGCGCTGCTTTGATTTCTGGAATCGTAATTTCTTCGCCTTCCAGATATTTCATAGTTAATTCTTCGTCCAGCTCAGCGACCTTCTCGATCAGCTCCGTGCGAAGCTCTTCAACTTGGTCAGCATACTCAGCAGGAATTTCGACTTGCTCAGGATCTTTCCCGAGGTCGTCTTTGTATTTGTAAGCTACGCGCTCTACAATGTCGATTACGCCAAGGAAATCACTCTCAGCGCCAATCGGCAATTGAATAGCAACAGCATTCGCTTGCAGACGTTCACGCATGTCTTTAATAACATTCAGGAAGTCTGCACCGATGATGTCCATTTTGTTAATGTAAGCGATCCGAGGAACGCCATAACGGTCAGCTTGACGCCATACCGTTTCAGACTGTGGCTCAACGCCTTCTTTAGCACTGAATACGCCAACGGCCCCATCCAATACGCGCAGGGAACGTTCAACTTCTACTGTGAAGTCAACGTGCCCCGGGGTGTCGATAATATTGATGCGGTTGCCTTTCCATTGAGCAGTAGTCGCGGCAGACGTAATTGTGATACCGCGCTCTTGCTCTTGCTCCATCCAGTCCATCGTTGCAGCACCTTCGTGCACTTCACCGATTTTATGAGTACGGCCTGTATAGAACAAGATACGCTCAGTGGTAGTTGTTTTACCAGCATCGATATGCGCCATGATCCCGATGTTACGCGTATTATTCAAGGAGAACTCTCTAGACATGAATTTGTCTCCTCTCGTGTTTTGAGTTAAACTCAAACATTTTGGTTAGAATCCTACCAACGGTAGTGAGCAAACGCTTTGTTCGCTTCTGCCATTTTGTGTGTGTCTTCGCGTTTTTTCACAGATGCACCAGTGTTGTTCGATGCGTCCATGATTTCAGCAGCCAGACGCTCTTCCATCGTTTTTTCACCGCGGTTACGCGAATAGTTCACGAGCCAACGGAGACCAAGCGATGTACGACGTTCAGGTTTTACCTCGATCGGTACTTGGTAGTTGGAACCGCCGACACGGCGAGCTTTAACCTCGAGTACAGGCATGATGTTTTTCAACGCTTCTTCGAACACTTCCATTGGATCTTTACCCGTGCGTTCTTGGATCAGCGTGAAAGCATCATACAACAGCGTTTGTGCAACGCCGCGTTTACCGTCGATCATGATGCGGTTGATAAGGCGGGTTACCAGTTTGCTATTGTAAACCGGATCCGGCAATACGTCGCGTTTTGTAACAGGACCTTTGCGTGGCATGAGAAAGTCCCCCTTTCTTAGTTAGTCGCAATATCCGAATATTTATCCGAACAGATTGCTATTATTATTTTTTAACTTTAGGACGTTTAGTACCGTATTTCGAACGAGATTGGTTACGGTTGTTAACACCCGCAGTATCCAATGCGCCGCGAACGATATGGTAACGTACACCTGGAAGGTCTTTTACGCGTCCACCACGGATCAATACAACGCTGTGTTCTTGCAGGTTATGACCGATACCAGGGATATACGCTGTTACTTCTACGCGGTTAGTCAAACGTACACGCGCGTATTTACGAAGTGCGGAGTTTGGTTTTTTCGGAGTCATAGTACCTACACGAGTGCACACACCGCGTTTTTGCGGAGCGCTGATGTTCGTTGCTTCACGTTTCAAGGCGTTGAAACCTCTTTGCAAAGCAGGCGATTTCGATTTTACGACTTTAGCTTGGCGGCCTTTGCGGACCAGCTGGTTAATTGTTGGCATGTTGCCACCCCCTTCCCATGATTATGTCTTATTAATGGCAAGACATTTTACCCAATTAATTAAGCCCACAGATCCAGGCGGTTCATAAAAGAACAAATAAAAATTTCTGTCAGTCCATCATCTTTCAATTCTGCACCAACAAAAATGGAGTCTACTTTATTCTTCGTCAATAATGAGCGCTGCCATAGCGGCTCCGACATCAATCCCGCAGGTTTCCCCGAGTTCTTGCATCGTATCTATCCACTTGACCGGAACACTCAACCGCTCGCACAGATGAACGATCTTCTCTCTCATCCGCGGATCTGCATCACGAGCCACATAGACTTCGATAGCTTTACTCTGTTCAAGCATCTTAGTCGTCTGTTTCGCGCCAACCTTAAACTGCATGATATCACCATTCCTTTTGCGGTAGAGCGATCACACAATTAGGCACACTTCGATATATTAACACCTACATCTAGAAGTGTCAAGCTGTATTACACCCTGTCCAATTGCAAAGTTTTGGTCATCTCATTCACGAGGTTAAAGGTAAGGCCCCTCAACTATTATACATGTAAAAGAGCGGGCATCAACAGGGAAGACCAACCATCCCTGCCGAATGCCGCGCTCTCCTCATCTATTACAACTTATGCGGATCCTATTCGATCGTTACAGCTTCGGATTCCAATTCGCCTTCCGCTGTTGCTTCAGGCTCATCTTCAAGGCCTACCAGCTTGATGCTGCGGTAACGGTTCATACCTGTACCAGCCGGGATCAGCTTACCGATAATAACGTTCTCTTTCAAACCAAGCAATTGGTCGACTTTGCCTTTGATAGCAGCGTCGGTCAGGACGCGGGTCGTTTCTTGGAACGATGCCGCGGACAAGAACGAATCTGTCTCAAGGGACGCCTTCGTAATACCAAGCAATACCGGCTTCGCAACGGCAGGCTCAAGACCTGCAAAGATTGCTTCGCGGTTAGCTGCTTCGTATTCGTGGATGTCGACAAATGCACCCGGAAGAAGCGTGGTGTCGCCAGCGTCAACGATACGGATTTTGCGAAGCATTTGCTTAACCATAACCTCAACGTGCTTGTCGTTGATTTCTACACCTTGGTTACGGTATACGCGCTGTACTTCTTGCAAAATGTAGTTTTGAACGCCACGGATACCTTTAATACGCAGCATATCTTTAGGGTCGATCGAACCATCTGTCAGTTCGTCGCCTGCTTCGAGTTGCTGGCCTTCGGTGACACGGATACGCGAGCCATACGTAATCGCATAGACTTTTGTTTCCGCTTCGCCTTGTACTTCGATTTCGCGGCGGTCTTTCGCTTCGCGAATTTCTTTCACGACACCGTCGAGCTCCGTAATGATCGCTTGACCTTTCGGATTACGCGCCTCGAAAAGCTCCTGGATACGCGGTAAACCTTGCGTAATATCGTCGCCGGCAACGCCGCCGGTATGGAATGTACGCATTGTCAGCTGTGTTCCCGGCTCACCGATAGATTGCGCAGCGATAATACCAACCGCTTCACCGATCTCAACGTGTTTACCAGTTGCCAAGTTACGGCCGTAGCATACTTTACATACGCCATGACGTGCACGACAGCTAAGAACGGAGCGGATTTGAAGTTTTTCGATACCCGCCTCGATAATCGCATCCGCTTTACCGGAGTCAATCAGCTCGCTCTTCTTAACGATAACCTCGCCCGTTTTCGGATGACGAAGCGTTTCGAAAGAGTAACGGCCTTCGATACGGTCGTAAAGATCCTCGATAACCTCTTTGCCGTCTTGGATCTTGCTTACCGCGAAGCCTTTATCCGTACCGCAATCGTCTTCGCGGACGATAACGTCCTGCGCAACGTCTACGAGACGGCGAGTCAAGTAACCCGAGTCAGCGGTACGAAGGGCGGTATCGGCCAGACCTTTACGCGCACCATGCGTCGAGATGAAGTACTCGAGGACGGTCAGACCTTCACGGAAGTTCGATTTGATTGGCAACTCGATGATACGGCCGGATGGGTTCGCCATCAGACCACGCATGCCGCCGAGTTGGGCGATCTGCGATTTGTTACCCCGTGCTTTGGAGTCAACCATGAGCATGATGGAATTGTAACGGTCCATCGATCTCATGAGAATTTCCGTTATTTGATCTTTGGATTTGCTCCAAATCTCGATAACACGGTCATAGCGCTCTTCGTTTGTGATCAGACCACGACGGTACTGATTCATAACGACAGCTACTTTAGCATCGGATTCTTTCAGGATCTCAACTTTCTCCTCCGGAACGATAACGTCCGATACCGCTACAGTGATACCTGCGCGCGTGGAGTACGTGAAGCCCAGTTGTTTAATCCGGTCAAGAATAATCGACGTTAATGTTGTATGGTAGATACGGAAGCACTCGCCAATGATGTTGCCGAGATACTCTTTGCCGACGCCGCCGGCAATTGGCAACTCATCCATGATTTTGTTCAAGTCACTGCCTTTTTCATAAACGAAATACTTATCCGGTGTGCCTTGCAGCAAGTTCGCTTTGGTAGCTTCGTTGATGTAAGGGAAATCTTCCGGGAAGATTTCATTGAAAATAACTTTACCGACAGTTGTACTAATCAGCGAGTTCTGTTGCTGCTCCGTAAAGATCGTTTTCTTCAACACTCTCGCAGGCACGAATACACGCGCATGAAGCGATACAATACCGCGTTGGTACGCAGAGATTGCTTCGTTTACGGTAGCGAACACCGATCCGGAACCTTTTGCTTCTTTGTTATCCATCGTCAAGTAGTACGATCCGAGAACCATATCCTGGGATGGAGTAACAACCGGCTTACCGTCTTTCGGGTTCAAGATGTTGCCCGATGCAAGCATCAGGAGACGTGCTTCAGCTTGTGCTTCTGCCGACAACGGTACGTGAACGGCCATTTGGTCACCGTCGAAGTCCGCGTTATAAGCGGTACATACGAGCGGATGAAGCTTGATGGCGCGGCCTTCAACCAGAATCGGTTCAAACGCCTGGATACCGAGACGGTGAAGCGTAGGGGCACGGTTAAGAAGAACCGGATGCTCCTTGATTACTTCTTCAAGAACGTCCCAAACTTCAGGGCTTACGCGTTCAACTTTGCGTTTTGCGCTCTTGATATTATGAGCCAGACCTTTGTTCACAAGTTCTTTCATTACGAAAGGCTTGAACAGCTCCAGTGCCATCTCTTTTGGAAGACCGCATTGGAACATTTTCAGGTTTGGACCTACGACGATAACGGAACGACCAGAGTAGTCAACCCGTTTACCGAGCAAGTTCTGACGGAAACGGCCTTGTTTACCTTTCAGCATGTGGCTGAGGGATTTCAAAGGACGGTTGCCCGGGCCGGTTACCGGACGGCCGCGACGGCCGTTATCGATAAGGGCGTCAACTGCTTCTTGCAGCATGCGCTTCTCGTTCTGAACGATAATGTCCGGAGCGCCCAGATCAAGCAAGCGTTTCAGACGGTTGTTACGGTTAATAACACGGCGGTACAGGTCGTTCAGGTCAGACGTTGCAAAACGTCCGCCGTCCAACTGTACCATCGGACGAAGCTCTGGCGGGATAACCGGAAGCACATCGAGAATCATCCATTCCGGCTCATTGCCGGAGTTGCGGAAGGCTTCGATTACTTCAAGACGCTTAATCGCACGATTGCGTCGTTGGCCTTGAGCCGTACGCAATTCTTCTTTAAGTGTCTCCAGTTCTTTCTCTACATCGATGTCTTGCAGCAATTTCTTAACTGCTTCGGCACCCATGCTCGCTTGGAAGCCATAACCGTATTTCTCACGGTAGCTGCGGTATTCTTTCTCCGACAGCAGTTGTTTTTTCTCAAGCGGCGTATCACCAGGGTCGGTTACGACATAGGATGCAAAATAAATGATCTCCTCAAGGGAACGAGGCGACATGTCAAGCGCAAGGCCCATACGGCTTGGAATGCCCTTAAAGTACCAGATATGCGATACTGGAGCAGCAAGCTCGATATGGCCCATACGCTCGCGGCGTACTTTCGCGCGTGTAACTTCAACGCCACAACGGTCACAGACAACGCCTTTATAACGAACGCGTTTGTATTTACCGCAATGACATTCCCAGTCTTTTGTAGGCCCGAAGATCTTTTCGCAGAAAAGACCCTCTTTCTCCGGTTTTAACGTCCTATAGTTGATCGTCTCCGGTTTTTTGACTTCTCCGCGGGACCAAGAGCGAATTTTATCAGGCGAGGCAAGCCCGATTTTCATATACTCGAAGTTGTTCACGTCCAACAAGGAGCAACCCTCCTTCGTCATGTATGGCTATGTCGTACAAATTGGCGGCTGCACGCCCTTCAGTTACGAAGGACGAGCAGCCTTTTATTCAAAGCTTATTCAGCGCCGGCTTCGGCACCTTCTAAGTTGAGGTTAAGCTTATCGCTTGTTCCGTCATCTTCATCATCGATTTCTTTCATTTCGATCTCTTCTTCATTCTCGGTGAGGATCTTAACGTCCATACCAAGGGACTGAAGCTCTTTGATCAATACTTTGAACGATTCCGGAACGCCTGGTTCCGGAACGTTCTCGCCCTTCACGATCGATTCGTACGTCTTCACGCGGCCGACCACGTCGTCGGATTTGACGGTAAGAATCTCTTGAAGCGTGTAGGCTGCGCCGTAGGCCTCGAGTGCCCAAACCTCCATCTCACCGAAGCGCTGGCCGCCGAATTGAGCTTTACCGCCCAATGGTTGCTGCGTAACGAGAGAGTAAGGACCCGTCGAGCGGGCATGGATTTTATCGTCGACCATGTGCGCCAGTTTGATCATGTACATGACGCCAACCGTAACTTCACGCTCAAACGATTCGCCTGTACGTCCATCGTACAGAATCGTTTTACCGTTACGCTGCATGCCGGCTTCTTCCATCGTATCGAATACGTCATACTCACGCGCGCCGTCGAATACCGGCGTTGCCGCATGGAGACCAAGACGCTTACAAGCCATACCCAGATGGACTTCGAGCACCTGACCGATGTTCATCCGCGATGGTACGCCGAGTGGGTTCAATACGACTTCAACTGGTGTGCCGTCTGGCAAGAACGGCATATCTTCCTCCGGCATAATGCGGGCGATAACCCCTTTATTACCGTGACGTCCTGCCATTTTGTCGCCTTCGGAAATTTTACGTTTTTGAGCAATATATACACGAACCAGCTGATTCACGCCTGGTGGCAGTTCATCGCCGTTCTCACGAGTAAATACTTTAACGTCTACAACGATACCGTCGGTACCATGCGGTACGCGAAGCGATGTATCACGAACTTCACGAGCCTTCTCACCGAAGATCGCGTGAAGGAGGCGTTCTTCCGCCGTCAGCTCCGTTACGCCTTTAGGCGTTACTTTACCAACAAGGATATCGCCTGCGCTAATCTCTGCACCAACACGGATGATACCGCGTTCGTCGAGATTCTTGAGCGCATCTTCGCCGACATTCGGAATGTCGCGCGTAATTTCTTCCGGTCCAAGCTTCGTATCACGTGCTTCGGATTCATATTCCTCTATGTGAATCGAGGTATATACATCCTCTTTCACAAGCTTCTCGCTAAGAAGAATAGCATCCTCATAGTTGTAGCCTTCCCAAGTCATGAACGCAACGACAACGTTACGGCCAAGCGCCAATTCGCCTTGCTCTGTCGATGGGCCGTCAGCGAGGATATCGCCTTTCTTGATCACATCGCCTTTGCGAACAAGCGGACGTTGGTTAATACATGTTCCTTGGTTAGAGCGCATAAACTTATGCAGTTTATGTTTTACAAGATCGCCAACAACTTGCTTACCGTCCAAAATCTCTGTCCGGCGAAGCCAAATTTCATTCGCGGATGCACGTTCAATAACACCGTCATACTTGGATACAATACATACACCGGAGTCTTTTGCCGACTTGTGCTCCATCCCTGTACCAACAAGTGGTGCTTTAGGAATAAGAAGCGGCACGGCCTGACGTTGCATGTTGGATCCCATGAGCGCACGGTTGGAGTCGTCATTTTCCAAGAAAGGAATGAGCGCTGTCGCAACCGATACGACCTGCTTCGGCGATACGTCCATGTAGTCTACACGTTCGCTTGGCATAGTCAGGATGTTATCTGCTTGTTTGTTGTAACGAACGATTACGCTGTCGTCTACAAAATTGCCTTCTTCAGTCAGCTTCGCGTTCGCTTGCGCAACAACGTAGTTATCTTCTTCGTCAGCCGTCAAATACGAGATTTGCTCGGTAACGACGCCTGTCTTCGGATCTACCCAACGATAAGGAGCTTCGATGAAGCCGTACTCGTTAATGCGGGCAAACGTCGACAAGGAGTTGATCAGACCGATGTTCGGGCCCTCTGGCGTTTCGATTGGACACATACGCCCGTAGTGGGAGTGATGGACGTCACGTACTTCGAAGCCTGCGCGCTCACGCGTCAGACCACCCGGACCGAGTGCAGACAAACGACGTTTGTGCGTCAATTCTGCCAACGGGTTCGTTTGGTCCATGAACTGCGACAGCTGCGAGGAACCGAAGAACTCTTTAATCGATGCGATTACAGGGCGAATGTTAATCAAGGCTTGAGGCGTAATTGCATTAGCATCCTGAATCGACATTCTTTCGCGAACAACGCGTTCCATACGGGAAAGACCGATACGGAATTGATTTTGAAGCAATTCACCTACAGAGCGCAGACGACGGTTACCCAGATGGTCGATATCGTCTGTATTGCCTACTCCGTGAAGGAGGTTAATGAAATAGTTAATGGACGAAATAATGTCCGCCGGCGTAATATGCTTAACGGATTTATCAATAACGCCATTCGAGATGACTTTGATAACCTTCGCGTCATCAAGCGGTGAATACACGCTGATCGCTTGAAGAGGAATGCTGTCCGCATCCAGCACACCATTAGCAACATGGTATGTTTTGAAACCGACGTTTTTCTCCAGCTTGTCGAGGATCTCATCCAGCAGACGGCGGTCAATCATTTGGCCTGCTTCTGCAATGATCTCGCCTGTACCTGGATCTACCAGCGTCTCAGCAAGACGTTGATTAAACAGACGGTTCTTAATGTGAAGCTTTTTGTTTATTTTGTAACGGCCGACATTAGCCAGGTCGTAACGTTTTGGATCAAAGAAACGAGCTACAAGCAAGCTCTTCGCATTGTCCAAAGTAGGCGGTTCGCCTGGACGAAGGCGTTCATAGATTTCAATTAACGCTTTCTCCGTCGAATCTGTGTTGTCTTTATCCAGCGTGTTGCGAATATACTCGTCATGGCCGAGCAATTCTAAGATCTCAGCGTCGGTTCCGAAGCCAAGAGCGCGCAAAAGCACCGTCACCGGTATTTTCCGGGTCCGGTCAATACGAACGTACATGATGTCCTTAGCATCCGTCTCAAGCTCGAGCCAAGCTCCGCGATTCGGAATTACCGTTGCCGTGTATGTTTTCTTCCCGTTCTTATCAACCTTCGTGCTGAAGTACACACTTGGGGATCGAACCAACTGGCTGACAATAACACGTTCCGCCCCGTTAATAATGAACGTACCGGTCTCTGTCATCAGCGGGAAGTCGCCCATGAACACTTCTTGTTCCTTCACTTCGCCGGTTTCTTTGTTGAAGAGCCGTACTTTAACGCGTAGTGGAGCAGCGTACGTCACATCGCGTTCCTTTGATTCATCGACCGAATATTTCGGTTCGCCCAAGCTATAGTCGATAAACTCAAGCGATAGATTGCCCGTAAAGTCCTGAATCGGCGAAATATCCTGGAACAACTCAAGCAAGTCGTTATCCAAGAATTTTTCGTACGATTTTTGTTGGATTTCAATCAGGTTCGGGACTTCCAGCACCTCGTTGATCCGGGCGTAACTTCTCCGCGTGCGCCGACCATACTGAACAAGTTGTCCTGCCAACTTAACCTCACCCCTCATGTCTGTCTCACAGCATCGATATCTACTGCGTCACTACTTTAAATAAAGAAAAGCCCTTATCGAATAGTTCGAAAAAAGAGCGTGTTCCGGCAGCCAACCAAACGCAGCGCGGCGCGATGGTTCCATATCAAGTAATTTTGCCCAAAATGTAAACATTATACGTCAAATGTGCAATAAATATGCATTCCGCGCCAAAATTCGCACTTGACATTTTAGTTAGCTAAAGAGATTGAGCCCAATTTAATGCTGACATTTTATAATACTACCATATCTAAAAAGTCAAGTCAAGAAAATCAAGCAATAGATTTAGTTGCTAAAAATATCCTGTAGCCTTTATCCTTCGTTACCTCTTCTACATCGCCAAATAGCGATTCCAGCTTGGCTTCCGCCGATGGCGCACCTTGCTTCTTCTGAATAACAACCCACATCTTGCCGCCGGGATTTAATAGATTGTACCCCTCTTCAAAAATACGATGGACAACCTGTTTGCCCGCCCTGATAGGAGGGTTGGTCAAGATCACGTCATAACGGTTATTCTTCACCGATTCATAGATATCGCTTTGGACAATCGTAACATTAGAAACGCCATTAAGCTTCGCATTCTCTTTTGATAGCTCAACCGCACGTTCATTAATGTCGATCATGGTTACATGCCCCTCCGGTGCAAGCTTCGCCGCAGTTAATCCGATGGGCCCGTAACCGCACCCGACATCGAGTACTTGAGCAGATGGCGCAAGAACGAGCGCATCCAGCAGCACACGACTGCCATAATCGACACCTGATTTGGAGAAAACGCCGGCATCCGTCATAAATCGCAGCGAATAGCCTCGAAGGTTCGCCTCATGTATTTGCCTATCATGCTTCACTCCCGGAGTTTGAGAGTAATAGTGGTCTGACATCTCTATGGCCTCCTGTCAATCGCTCTATATCGCTTAAACATGCAACGAACCCCTTGAAACGTGACGTTTCAAGGGGCCCGTTATTATAGCTTGAAGCGATATTACTTCACTTCTACAGCAGCGCCAGCTTCTTCAAGCTTAGCTTTTACTGCTTCTGCTTCTTCTTTAGCTACTTTTTCTTTGATTGCTTTTGGAGCGCCGTCAACCAGGTCTTTCGCTTCTTTCAGGCCAAGACCTGTGATTTCGCGAACAACTTTGATTACGTTGATTTTGGAAGCGCCAGCGTTGTTAAGGATAACGTCGAATTCAGTTTGCTCAGCAACTTCTGCTGCGCCGCCTGCAACAACTGCAACTGGTGCAGCAGCAGTAACGCCGAATTCTTCTTCGATTGCTTTAACAAGATCGTTCAGTTCAAGAACAGTCATAACTTTGATTGCTTCCAAGATTTGCTCTTTAGACATGGTTATACCTCCGAAAGTGGTTGATTTTTTTTGTTTTATGCCGCCTTCCGGGGAAGGTCGGCGGTTCGTTCGTATAAACGACGGTTTAACTTAAGCTTGTGCTTCTTTTTGCTCGCCGACTGCTTTAACCGCAAGCGCGAAGTTGCGCATTGGAGCTTGCAGGACGCTGAGGAGCATGGAGAGCAAGCCTTCGCGGGACGGAAGTTCCGCCAGTGCTTTAATCTCTTGTGCACCTACTACTTTACCTTCAACAACGCCGCCTTTAAGTTTCAGAGCGTCGTTCTTTTTAGCGAAATCGTTCAAGATTTTCGCTGGTGCTACAGCATCGTTGACGCTGAAAGCAATGGCTGTAGGACCAACCAGAATGCTGTTCAGATCGGACAATTCCGCAGCTTCAGTCGCACGGCGAACGAGCGAGTTTTTCAGAACTTGGAACTCAACACCTGCTTCGCGCAGTTGTTTACGAAGTTCAGTTACTTGCGCAACGTTCAATCCGCGGTAGTCAGCAACAACAGTGCTGGAGCTCTCACGAAGCTTCGCTGTGATTTCTTCAACCGCTTGTTGTTTCTCTTGGATGATTTTAACGTTAGCCAAACTGTACACCTCCTGTAATAGTTGTACATCCCGTTTATATGACGAGCTTCCTAATGCCTAGGGTGCATGAGAAAGGCCTCCACAGCGACTGCGAAGGCCATGATATATCGCTGCCGTGAAGTTAATCACGCGCAAGCTGTATTTATCATAACACCTCGGTAGGAAATTAAGCCTTGCGGCACCTACTGTCTACGGTATGCGTATTCGAATGTTAATTCCGTTCTCGTTAAACTTAACGGTAAACCGCTGCGTTTACGCGAGCGCCAGGGCCCATTGTCGAAGAAACGGAAATGTTTTTCAGGTAAACCCCTTTAGCTGCTGCCGGTTTAGCACGGTTCAAAGCGTCGATCAGAGACTTAAGGTTTTCGTTAAGTTTCTCTGCGTCGAAGGAAACCTTGCCGATTGGAGCATGGATTTGACCTGCTTTATCAAGACGGTATTCGATTTTACCAGCTTTGATTTCTTGAACAGCTTTAGTAACGTCGAA
Source organism: Paenibacillus sp. JDR-2 (assembly GCF_000023585.1). Taxonomy (NCBI): domain Bacteria; kingdom Bacillati; phylum Bacillota; class Bacilli; order Caryophanales; family Paenibacillaceae; genus Paenibacillus; species Paenibacillus sp. JDR-2. The sequence continues at coordinate 6,519,903 of NC_012914.1, forward strand.
TGTTACCGTACCCGCTTTAGGGTTAGGCATAAGGCCTTTACCGCCGAGGATACGACCCAGTTTACCAACTTCAGCCATCATGTCCGGCGTTGCTACGCAGACGTCGAATTCGAACCAGCCTTGTTGGATTTTGTTGATCATGTCGGAATCGCCTACGAAATCAGCGCCAGCAGCTTCTGCTTCTTTTGCTTTATCGCCTTTAGCGAATACCAGAACGCGTTTAGTTTTACCAGTACCATGCGGAAGTACAACAACGCCACGAACCGCTTGGTCTTGTTTACGAGGGTCAACGCCCAGACGCACAGCTACTTCAACGGACTCGTCGAATTTTGCTGTAGCGGCTTTCTTCACAAGCTCGATTGCTTCCAAAGACTCGTAAGTAGCTTCGCTGTTAATCAACTTAGCAGCTTCTACATACTTTTTGCCGTGTTTAGCCATTTGAGTTTTCCTCCTTTGTGGTTGTAGCGGAAAATTCCCCTTTTGGGACTCCTCCCACTTGTACGAAGCATAACACTTCGCCGGGCTGCACCTAATCGGTCGCCCATGTGCTTACCGACCGCAAGCGGTCAGTCGCACAATTAGTCAACGATAGTAACACCCATGCTGCGTGCAGTACCTTCAATCATAAGCATCGCTGCCTCAACGGAAGCCGCATTCAGGTCGGGCATTTTTTGCTCGGCGATTTCACGAACTTTCGAACGTTTAACCGTAGCAACTTTCTTTTTGTTTGGTTCACCGGAACCTTTTTCGATACCTGCTGCAACGCGGAGCAATACTGCTGCCGGTGGAGTTTTAGTTTCGAAAGTGAAGGAACGGTCTTCAAACACTGTGATAACAACCGGGATAATCAATCCCGCTTGATCTGCAGTACGAGCATTGAATTCTTTACAGAACGCCATAATGTTAACGCCTGCTTGACCAAGTGCTGGACCAATCGGCGGAGCCGGATTAGCTTTACCTGCAGGAACTTGCAGTTTGACCATTTTGATAACCTTTTTTGCCATGACTTACACCTCCTTACACAAGTAATCCCAAACTGCGGAAACCGGATTGTTATATCTTCTCCACTTGAGTGTAGTCCAGCTCAAGCGGGGTCTCCCTGCCAAACATGTTGACATGTACCTTAAGCTTGGATTTGTCGAGCAGAATCTCTTCTACTGTACCAACGAAATCTGCAAAAGGACCTACTTTGACGCGCACGGTTTCCTTCAGGTCGAATTCAATCTTCGGCTTAGGCTCTTCCATGCCCATATGCTTCAGAATTTGTTCTACTTCGTCTGGCATAAGCGCAATTGGCTTGGAACCAGAACCGGTTGACCCTACAAATCCTGTGACGCCCGGCGTATTGCGAACAACATACCATGAATCGTCAGTTTGAACCATCTCCACGAGGACGTAGCCGGGGTAGACTTTACGTTGAACAGTCTTTTTCTTACCGTCCTTCTCTACCACTTCTTCTTCCATCGGAACCAGAACGCGAAAGATTTTGTCTTCCATGCCCATCGATTCGAGGCGACGCTCCAAATTGGCTTTCACTTTGTTCTCATAACCGGCGTAAGTGTGTACGACATACCATCTTTTTTCCATTCCAATCCACCTTTGGACCCTTCTTAAACAATCAGATTAACTAGAGACGAGATCCCGATGTCAAGAAGCCAAAAGTAAATCGTCACAAACGCGATCGTTAGAAGTACGACGATCGAATAGCTTGTCAACTCTTTACGGTTTGGCCAGCGAACCTTCTTAAGTTCTGCCCAGCTGTCGGCAAAGAAACTAAACGTTGTTCCGAAGCTTTGCTTCAGTTTAGCCAAAAATGCCACGTCAACACCTCCAATGACTATCTCGTCTCGCGATGAGGAGTCTGCTCGTTACAGAACTTGCAAAACTTCTTCAACTCGATGCGGTCGGGGTGATTGCGTTTGTTCTTGCTGCTCGCATAGTTTCTCTGTTTGCAGTTTGTGCATGCCAACGTGATTATTACCCGCATTGAATTACACCTCCCGAACTGCTAAATAACGGTTCACAACGCCATATGTAGTATGACATTGCAACTACGGCCCCAATACAAAACAAAGCCTCACATCAAGGCCTACCTAAAACAATTTATCACATGGCCTATTCCAATGTCAATGGAAACATAGGCCCTGCCATATCGAATATTATGGAAATATGGCGACACCAGGACGCTCGTCTCTACCATTATCGTCACAATTCCCGCTTTTAAAACTTAAAATGAGCTGCCCTCCGATGCCGGCTTGATACCGGATGAGAGAACAGCTCATATCCACTCTATACGATGAATAAAGATTGATAGCTTATCCACTAAGATCCCGAACTTCCAAGTAACGCTCGAGCTTGCGCTTAACACGCTGCAGCGCATTGTCAATCGACTTCACATGTCTGTCAAGGTCAACGGCAATCTCCTGATACGATCTGCCATCCAGGTACAGCATAAGCACCTTTCGCTCCAGATCGCTTAGAATCTCGGACATCTTGTCCTCGAGACCAACAAATTCCTCTTGGTTGATGATAAGCTCCTCCGGATCAGATACCCGGGTGCCGCAAATTACGTCAAGAAGAGTACGGTCAGAATCTTCGTCATAAATCGGCTTGTCCAAAGAAACATAAGAGTTAAGAGGAATATGCTTCTGCCGGGTAGCCGTCTTTATGGCCGTAATAATCTGCCGCGTAATACATAACTCCGCAAAAGCTTTAAAGCTAGCAAGCTTATCCCCTTTAAAGTCGCGGATAGATTTATAGAGTCCGATCATGCCTTCCTGCACGATATCTTCCCGATCGGCCCCGATAAGGAAGTAAGAACGCGCCTTGGCACGGACAAAGTTCTTATATTTGTTGATCAAATATTCAAGAGCCAGACTGTCGCCGTTACGAACCGCTTCTACGATATCCTCGTCAGAACTGCAGTCATACTCAAGCGTACTCCATTTTTTGAGGTCGATGCTCACGAACTATCCCTCCGGCCTGCAAGGCGTACGCCGCTAGATTCATATGCAACTTATTTCCATGGCTTCCTGCCACATCGATTTAAACAAGGCAAAATAGCGATAAAACTGCCGTTCACATCACTAAATATAGAGTCAGTATACATTATGTAATCTTACACCGTCAACCAATTTGCCGTTTTGGGAGAGTCGTTTTAATAGAAATTCTGTAATTTTATGGATGAAAAAGAGGATTATTTACCGCCGCGACGAAGTCGCTCCAGCTTTGTTCGCACTTCAAGACTGAGATTACCGTCGAGCGTGTTGCGCTTGACCGGTATATCCTCCCGCAAAGTCAGCTCAATTTGCTTGCGATTCTGCTGAATATTGATTAGCAGCTCGCGAGCCGACAGCCGGAGTGCTCCTTTACCAAAAGCGACATGCTGCTCGACAAGGTCGGAGGTGGCGACAAATACATTGCGCCGTCTGGCCGTCAATTCCGTAACCAGCCGCTCAATGCATTCGTCTGCCGTTTCTTTCTCTTTCGTATAGACAATCGTAAGCTTGTGATGCCGATAAGTTGCGCCAAGTCCGGGCACCTGATGGGCATCAAAAACAACATATACCGTCATGCCCGAGAAGCCTTGGTAATCGGCCAGCATATCCAGCAGCTTGTCCCGCGCTTCCTCCAGATCAATCTCCTTCAGCTTCTCAAGCATTGGCCAGGCGCCGATCATATTATAGCCGTCCACCAGCAAAATATCATTGCGCCGGTTCATCGGCTATACACTCCGGCGCTGCCTGACCACTTCGTACATCAAAACGCCCGCTGCCACGGATGCGTTCAGGGAATTAAGACGGCCGTGCATCGGCAGCTTGACAAGAAAATCGCATTTTTCCTTGATCAAGCGGCCCATGCCTTTACCTTCATTCCCGATGACAATTGCAAGCGGCAGATCGAACTTTGTCTTGTATACATCCTGCGGAGCACTTACGTCCGTGCCCGCTACCCATACGCCCTCTTCCTTCAAACGGTCGATCGTCTGGGCAAGGTTCGTCACCCGCGCTACGGGCACATGCTCGGCCGCGCCAGCGGATGTCTTGAGCACCGTTGCCGTCAAGCCAACCGAACGGCGCTTCGGAATAATAACGCCATGGACCCCGGTGCATTCCGCCGTACGCAAAATGGAGCCTAGATTATGCGGATCCTCAATCTCATCGAGAATAAGCAGGAACGGCGTTTCGTTCAGTTCGCGGGCTCTCGCCAGCAGATCCTCAATCTCTGCATACGCAAAAGCAGCAGCCTGCGCAACAACGCCTTGGTGCTGTACGCCCTCCACCATGGTATCCAGCTTGCGCTTGTCCACAAACTGCACGATGACGCCATGCTGCTTAGCTTCCGCCACGATCGGCTGAGTCAGGCTCTTCTGCGCGCCCTCCGCGATCCAGATCTTATTAATATCACGTCCGGAACGAAGCGCCTCCATAACAGGATGCTTGCCGGCAATCATTTCTTCTTGGTTGTAACGTTCAGTCACGCTTGTCCCTCCTTCTCTTCCTGATGGTCTTCCGACTGCGGCGCAACTGCTGCCGCAAACAATTCATGCAGACGTTCAATCCGTCCTTCATAGTACAAATAGCCGACCAAACATTCGAGCGCGGTAGCCTGCCGGTAATCAGCCGGGTCCGCATTCTTGGGCGGTGCCCCGGATTTCGTATTGCGGCCGCGCCTTACGATATCCGCTTCCTCTTCCGTCAGCATCGGCTGCCATTTCTCAAGCAGCTTGCGCTGCGCCTTCGCCGATACGATCTTGGTCGCTTCCTTGTGAAGATGATGCGATTTATGATTAGGCAGCGACACCAGGTACTGCCGGACCAACAGCTCAAATACGCTGTCTCCTACGTAAGCGAGCACAACCGGATTAATGAGCTGCGTCTTCTTGGACGGACGATGGAACAGAAGCCCCGCTCCTGCTCCACCTCCTTGTCCCGCTTCCTCTAAGCTTAAGCTTGCATGTTCTCGTTCATTGCTGTTCAATATGACACTTCCTCCAATCGATTTGCGGCAGAGTTCTACAGGCGCCGCCAGCGAATCCCTTGCGGAGTGTCCTCTAACGCAATGCCTTTTTCGGTGAGCAGGTTACGGATTTCATCCGCTCTTGCCCAATTCTTCGCCGCACGTGCTTCCGTCCGTTCAACAATAAGCGCATCGATCTCGTCATCCAGAAGTTCGGCATCAGTACCCGCTTCCGGCAGTAATCCCAGCACCGTGTTCATTTGCTCAAGCGCCGCCAGCAATGCGGCAATTCCTTCCGACGAAGCGTCTGCGCGGTTCATGTACTGGTTCGCTTCCGTAACCAGCTCGAATACGGCGGTAATCGCATCCGGCGTATTGAAGTCGTCGCCCATCTTCGCTTCGAATTGTGCTTTAAGCTGAGCGATTCTGTCGCCAAGCTCCCCAGCAGCAGCACCCTCTGACTGACCGTCAAACGTGGAAAGCCTGTGCTTCAGGTTAGCCGCGCAATTCGCGATCCGATCTACGCTGTTCTCGGCTTGAGCGATTGTCTCATCCGTGAAGTTAAGCGGGCTGCGGTAATGCGTCGACAAAATAAAGTAACGGATAGCCGCCGGCTTCACGCGCTTTACCAACTCGTTAACCGTAATCCCGTTGCCAAGGGACTTGGACATCTTCTCGTTGTTAATATGAATGTAACCGTTATGCATCCAGTAGTTTGCAAGCTGCTTGCCGGTCAATGCCTCGGATTGGGCAACTTCGCACTCATGATGCGGGAATTGCAGGTCATGGCCGCCGCCATGGATATCAAGCGTATCGCCCAAATATTCGCGCGCCATCGCCGAGCACTCAATATGCCAGCCCGGACGTCCCGGTCCCCAAGGGCTTTCCCAGTTAATTTCGCCAGGTTTTACGCCTTTCCAGAGCACGAAGTCCTGCGGATTTTCCTTGCGCTCGCCAACCTCGATCCGGATGCCGAACTGCAGCTCCTCCAGATTCTGATGCGACAGCTTGCCGTATTCCTCGAATTTCGAGGTGCGGTAATACACGTCGCCTTCGCTTGCATAAGCATAGCCTGTGTCGACAAGGCCTTGAATAAACGCAATGATCGATGGGATATGCTCGGTAACCCGCGGGTTCAACGTTGCCTTATGCACGCCTAGCGAAGCAATATCCTCGTTAAACGCGTTAATGAACTTATCGGCAACCTCCGGAACCGTAAGTCCGAGTTGCTCCGCCTTCTTGATAAGCTTATCGTCTACATCCGTGAAGTTCACAATGTAGTTGACGTCATAACCCGCATACTCCAGGTAACGGCGTACGACGTCGAAGAAAATAACCGGGCGCGCGTTGCCGATATGAATATAGTCATAGACCGTTGGTCCGCAGACGTACATTTTTACTTTTCCCGGCTCCTGCGGGACAAATGCTTCCTTTGATCGGGTCAGCGTATTGTAAATTTGAACATTCATGATCTCGTTTCTCCTCCAGCTACTGGCTCGCGAAGCCTCTCGACTTCGGCCTTTAAACTATCTATTTCCCTTTGCATTTCGCGGAACATCTCAATGACGGGGTCCGGCAGCTGCTTATGGTCAAGCCGGTCTCCGACCCGTTCGCCATTACGTCTGACGACACGCCCCGGATTGCCCACGACGGTACAGTTATCTGGCACCTCCCGCAGGACAACGGCATTCGATCCGATATTCGAATTATCGCCAACACTAAACGAGCCTAATACTTTGGCGCCGGAACCGATGACAACATTGTTGCCGATGGTAGGATGGCGTTTGCCTTTTTCCTTGCCGGTCCCTCCAAGCGTTACGCCCTGATAAATAACGACATCATCACCGATCTCGCATGTTTCTCCAATCACTATACCCATTCCGTGGTCGATGAACAACCGCTCTCCGATCGTTGCTCCCGGATGAATCTCGATCCCCGTCATAAAACGGCTGAACTGCGAGATGATCCGCGCAAGCGTAAACCATCCTCTGCGGAAGAATTTATTCGCAATCCGGTGAGCCCATATCGCGTGCAGACCCGAATACGTAAAGACAACTTCAAATCGACTTCGAGCTGCCGGATCGTTCTCAAATACTGCCTTAATGTCTGATCTAATATGGCGAAACATGCGTGTTCTCCTCTCCCCTGTGCTGCGGCCCCCCGCAGTGAAACAAAGCTAACAAGGTGAAGCTACTCAATGCCTGAAAAATAAAAAAAGCCTCCGCAGCATTTGAAATGCTGCAGAGGCGGGCGTGTAACGTCGCGGTTCCACTCTGCTTGAACGACCAGATTACGAACCATAGCTCAACAACGAGCTTTGGCCCAGCCTAATCCGGCTGTCCGTCTTAAAGCCTGTAACGTTGGCTGATACGTTGCTGCCTACCCCGCTCCGCCGGCTCCGGTATACGAAGCGGTAGGATTACGGATCGGAACAAAGCTCCCAGGTGCAATTTTCCGTCCCCCGAACTAGACAACTTGCAGCCCGCATCCCTACATGCCAATCCTTAACTAGGCTATAGGCAAATGCTGATTGTCCTCTCTGTAAATCCGGCAAAACGTACTTTTCCTGTTCATGGCTTTTTAAGTCATCGAATTGTAATTAGTAACAGTATAGCGAATCACCTTAAAGGTGACAAGGAATTTATAACACCGCTTGTCAACCTCGTCCGCATTGGGTAATGCTTAACCCAGACGATTCTTAAGACGGTTAACCACCTTATCGCGGCCAAGAAGGGCGATGGACTGGTTCAGGTCGGAGCCATGCGTCTGGCCCGTAAGCGCAGCGCGAATAGGCATAAACAGCTGCTTGCCTTTGAAGCCCGTTTCCTTCTGAACCGCTTTGATCCAGTCTTTAATGCCGTCAACGGTAAAGGCGGAAGCTTCGCTATCTTCGATCTTCGCAAGGAACGCAGTCAGGACAGCCGGTACCTGCTCTTCGGCAAGCACAGCCTTAGCTTCCTCTTCATCCTGGACCGTATCGAGGAAGAACAGCTCCGTAAGCTCTACGATGTCCGACGCTGCGCGTAGCTTCTCTTGATAGAGAGCAGCAAGTGCCGTAACCCATTCACGGTCAGCGGCATCCAGTTGCTCGCCCAAGCGGCCAGCCTTTTGCAGATGCGGCAAACAAAGGTCGACGAGACGCTCGAGGTCGATCTTTTTCATGTATTCGCCGTTCATCCAGCTCAGCTTCTGCGTGTCGAATACGGCAGGGTCTTTTGCTTAGACGTTCAGCCGTAAATACGTTTACCAGCTCGTCATGAGAGAACATCTCCTGCTCGCCTTCAGGCGACCAGCCGAGCAAAGCAATAAAGTTGAACAGCGCTTCCGGCAGATAGCCAAGATCGTCGTATTGCTCGATGAACTGGATGATCGACTCGTCGCGCTTGCTGAGCTTCTTGCGGCTCTCGTTCACGATCAGCGTCATATGAGCGAACTTCGGAGCTTCCCAGCCAAGCGCTTCGTAAATCATCAGCTGGCGCGGAGTATTCGAGATATGATCCTCGCCTCGCAGCACGTGGCTGATCTTCATCAGGTAATCGTCGATGACGACGGCAAAGTTGTAAGTCGGAATGCCATCCTTTTTCACGATAACGAAGTCGCCCATCTCCGCCGTATCGAAGCTGATCGAGCCTTTGACCATGTCGTCCCACGCAAAGGTTTTGCCTTCCGGCACACGGAATCGCACGCTGGCTACGCGGCCTTCCGCTTCAAACGCCTGGCGTTGTTCCTCCGTCAGGTTGCGGTGGCGTCCGGAATAACGAGGCGTCTCGCCGCGGCTCATCTGCTCTTCCCGCTCCTGCTCAAGCTCTTCTTCCGTGCAATAGCAACGGTAAGCAAGGCCGCGGTCAATCAAGTCCTGCCAATATTCCTTATAAATATCAAGGCGCTCGGTCTGACGGTAAGGGCCGTAGCCTCCACCGATGTCAATGCTCTCATCCCAGTCGATGCCAAGCCATTTCAAATATTTCAGCTGGCTCTCTTCCCCGCCTGCCACGTTGCGTTTCACGTCGGTATCTTCAATCCGGATAATAAATTTGCCGCCCTGGCTGCGCGCATACAAATAATTAAATAAGGCCGTTCTGGCATTACCGATATGTAAATGACCCGTCGGGGACGGTGCATAACGGACTCTCACTTCTTGTGTCATCGCTAATAACCCCTCTCGTATAACTAAACCATTACTTGATTATAACATCCTGGATCAAGCAGACAACCGATTGGGAGGCAATTCCTTCGCCTCTGCCGGTAAAACCAAGCTGCTCGGTCGTGGTCGCCTTCACGTTCACCTGCTCGATGTCCGCTTCCAGCGCGCGCGCGATAATTTCCGCCATTTGCGGTATGTAAGGCGCCATCTTCGGACGTTGGGCAATAATCGTCGAATCGCAGTTGCCAAGCTTGTAGCCCCGCTCCTTCGCCAGCGCCCATACGTGTTCAAGCAGCTTCAGGCTGTCGGCGTCCTTGAATTCTTCGGAAGTATCCGGGAAGTGCTTGCCGATATCGCCAAGCCCAAGCGCCCCTAGAATCGCGTCCGTAATCGCATGCAGCAGCACATCCGCGTCGGAATGGCCCAGCAGTCCCTTCTCGTAAGGAATCGTTACGCCCCCGATAATGCAGGGACGGCCCTCCACCAGCTGATGCACGTCAAAGCCTTGTCCTACTCGAATCATTGTTTGTTCTCCTCTCTCCTGCGTTTCTCTAACAAAAATTCTGCCCAGGGCAGATCATCCGGCGTCGTAATTTTGATATTCGTATAGTCGCCTTCCGCAATAACGACAGGCGCGCCTGTACGTTCCACCACCATGGCATCATCCGTACCGAGAAAATGCTCCTCTGCCGCGCGCTCATGCGCTGCGGTCAGCAAATCACGACGAAAAGCTTGCGGCGTTTGTATCGCCCACAAGCTTCGGCGGTCCGGCGTTGAAACGATCAGACCCGTGTCGTCTACCTGTTTGATTGTATCCTTGACCGGTACGGCCAAGACGGCAGCGCCGTTCTGCTCGGCTTTCCCGCAGCAGGCGCGTATCGCCTTTTGCGTTACAAGCGGCCTCACGCCGTCATGCACCATCACCCACTCGGCAGCCGGCGACAACGCCTTGATTCCCGCAAAGACCGAATGCTGGCGCTCGCTTCCCCCGGCTACCACGGCCGTCACTTTGCCAAGCTTATACTCCTCGACAAGCCCGGTGCAGCGCTCCACGTCCTCCGCGCCAACCACAAGCGCTATATCTGCTATCTCGTCCATCGCTTGGAATAATTCCAGCGTATGCACGAGAATCGGCTTACCGTGCAGCGGCAAATATTGCTTGCTTTCTGCGGTTCCCATCCGCGAGCCGCGTCCGGCCGCAACGACAACCGCTCCCCAATGTGCATTCATCGCCCAATCTCCCTCGTACGTATAAACAACTACTCCCTACTATACAAGGTTACAGCGCTTTTTCCAACAGCTTCGGCTTCGCGAATATCATCCGGCCTGCAGATGTTTGCAGAACGCTTGTTACAAGAACTTCCATCGTGGTACCGATATAATCGCGTCCGCCTTCCACAACGATCATTGTGCCGTCGTCCAGATAAGCGACGCCCTGTCCATGCTCTTTGCCGTCCTTAATAACTTGTACGATAATTTCTTCACCGGGCAGGACGACGGGCTTCACTGCATTAGCCAAGTCATTAATGTTCAGTACCGATACACCTTGCAGCTCGCATACCTTGTTCAAGTTGAAGTCATTGGTAACAACCTTGCCTTTAAGGGCTTTCGCCAGCTTGACCAATTTACTGTCCACCTCGCTTATTTCTTCAAAGTCTCCTTCGTAGATAAGCACCCGAACATCTAATTCCTTTTGAATTTTGTTCAAAATATCAAGTCCGCGGCGTCCCCGGTTACGCTTCAGCAGATCCGAAGAGTCCGCAATATGCTGCAGTTCCTCAAGCACGAATTCCGGAATAACGAGAGTTCCTTCGATAAATCCGGTCTTGCAGATATCCGCAATCCGGCCGTCGATAATTACGCTGGTGTCCAGAATTTTATGCTCTTCAAAGCCACCCGCCTCATCAGCCACCGGAGCTGACTTGCGCAGTTCCAGCATCGCCGATGCCGCTGCCGCCAGCTCGTCCTTCTTGCTAAGACCGATTCGAAGACCCAAGTAGCCGAAGAACAGGGACATCACGGCCGGAATCAAAAGCCCCGGTCCGCCAAGCTTTGCTACCGCCGGGTACAAGAGCGCGGACAAGAACAATCCCGCAAGAAGCCCGCCGCTGCCGGCCAGTAAATCCTTCATCGGCATTTCGGCCGTTTGATCAATACCGCGCTGCATAAACTTCATAATTCGTCCTGCAGCCATGCTCGCAACAAGAAGTCCAAAAAGTGCCCCAATCGCGAAATAATACACGCTAGTTCCTTGCCAAATACCAAGCGACGATTGCGTCCAGCCTTCTATGCTATTCGTTCTGCCTTCTACTTCGAGCCCAGCCAATCCGCCAAATAATAGACCGGCCATTTGAATAATTCGTTTCATCATAAATACCACCTCCATTACAATTATGTTCCAATAATGGACGGACTAAACGGCGGTTCGTGAATGATTTTTCATTTTGAAATGATAGCGGGGTATGTTTATAATGGAATTAGCAGTTAAAGCAGATGAAGCTGATGAAAGAGGTGGAATCGATGAGTGCTCCTACACTGGAACAATTCCAGCAGCAAGTATCAGAACTATTGCTTAGGCATCGAAGCCTGCTGGACGTTATGTCCAAGTTTGGTCAGTCCGGTACATCCGTTAACCGCGCGGTGACGAAGACCGTAACGGACTGTGGTTGTATTGAACTCAATGCACGCAAGCAAGAGTATGCAGATGAACCAAATCTCGAGAGTGCCAAATCTACGCTTCAAAGTCATATCTCTGGCCATGTATGCGAATCCTGCCGCGACGTGCTCAAATCCGAGCTCGGACGGAATCTGTTCTACATGACCGCCATGTGCAATCTGCTTGATATTAAATTAGACGAAGTTGTCGCCAAGGAATACGATAAATGTTCTACCCTCGGATTGTTTAACTTAACGTAAGGAATACGAAAAAAGGAGCTGCTCCTTGCCTCGTTTATAACGAGTGCAGGGAACAGCTCCTTCTTTTTTTATGCATTTTTAGGCAGTCGTCTCCGATTGCACATTCTCTTCCTGTACTTCTTTGGCGCGGCGTTTCCGGACGCGTTTCTTCACGCGGCTGTCAACGTTTTTTTTTAGACCGTAAAGCGCATATAACAGCATCGGTACAAAGATAATTTTAGATAACTGGTCAGGGAATTGGATCCCAAGGAAAATAGCCAGCGCGACCACAAACGGAATCGCCCAGATCGCACCCTTGGAAATGCCGATTTTTTTAAAGTTCGGATATTTAATCGTACTAACCATAAGCAAGGAAAGCACCAGCGTGCTCAATAACAAGACTGAGACTGCAATATCATCCTGGAACAGCGCAAGCGTGCACAACACGCCTCCTGCAGCAGGAATAGGAAGGCCAATAAAGTAACCCGGTTTACTGGCTACTACGTTAAATCGGGCCAGCCTCAAAGCACCGCAGATCGGGAACAGTGCGGTAATAATCCAGGCAATGGTCGGGTTAAGCTCTTGAAAGGCAACGACATACATAATAAAAGCCGGCGCCACGCCGAACGAGATCACATCGGATAACGAATCGAGCTCTTTGCCGAACTCGCTTTGCACGTTCAGAGCACGTGCTACACGGCCGTCCACGCCATCAAGCAGCATCGCTATAATAACCATCATCGCGGCTGTCTCCGGCTTTTCATTAAACACGAGAATAATGGCGGCTATTCCTAAGAATAAGTTTCCGACCGTGAGAAGGCTCGGTATCGACTTAGTGATCATCTATTCCACCTCTTCTCTACTATGCCCTAAAACCGTTTACTAATGTATGTTTGGAATACGGTACACATTCCATCCATTGTATGAGATTTAAATTTGTCTGTCAATGAACATCTGCTCCTGGATCCGCTTCAAGCCGTCCTTGATCGCGCGCGCGCGAACCTCTCCAATACCGTCCACTTCGTCAAGCTCATCAATGGTTGCCATCAGGATATGAGGCAGACGACCGAAGCGCTCAATCAGATTGTTCATGATAATTAATGGAAGGCGAGGGATTTTATTGAGCAGCCTGAAACCTCTCGGCGATACCGCTTCCTCCACCATGGCGGCGGTATGCGTGTAGCCGAGAAGACGGATAATCGGAGGCGCATCCAGCAGATCTTCCGCGCTGAGCTTCTTGAGCGCTGCACGGATTTCGCGGATTTTGTCATCCGTATTATCCTTGGCATAATCCTTGAGCAGATACCAGGCATCTTCGTCAACGCCGTTTACAAGCTCCTCCATCTGCATGGCGATGAGCCGGCCTTCCGTACCAAGCTCGGTGACATAACGCTTGATTTCCATTTTGACGCGCAGAACCATTTCGACGCGCTGCACGACATGCGCTACTTCTTGCAGCGTCACCAGCTCCTCGAATTCAAGGGCCGACAGGTTGGTGAGCGACTGGCTAAGTACGACCTTATATTTCTCAAGCGTTTGAATCGCCTGATTGGCCTTCGTTAATATAACGCCCATCTCTTTGAGCGAATAACGCAAATTACCTTGGTACAGCGTAATGATATTCCGGCGCTGCGAGATCGATACGACAAGCTTGCCGGTCTGCTTCGCTACCCGCTCCGCCGTACGGTGCCGGATACCGGTCTCAATCGAAGAAATCGAGTTGTTCGGGATAAGCTGCGTATTCGCATACAAAATCCGCTTCATATCCTCGCTCAGGATAATGGCTCCATCCATCTTGGCGAGCTCATACAAGTAGTTAGGCGAGAAATCGCAGTTGATAGAGAAGCCTCCATCCACGACCTCCATCACTTCGGGACTGTACCCGACAACAAGCAGCGCACCCGTTTTGGCCCGAAGTACATTATCAAGCCCATCACGGAACGGGGTGCCTGGTGCGACTAATTGCAAAAGCTGGTTCATTATTTCTAGCTGACTTTGTTCCTTCATCATTTGCCCCCTATCCAAGTGCCGCGGACAGCGCTTCTGCTACCGTACTCACGCCGATAATCTCGATGCCTTCCGGCGGCTTCCAGCCCTTTAAGCTTTTCTCCGGCATAATGACCCGCTTGAAGCCAAGCTTCTCCGCTTCCTTCACCCGCTGCTCGGCACGGGATACCGCACGAACCTCGCCTGTCAGGCCCACTTCGCCGAAGATAACGTCATAGGGGCGCGTAGGTGCATCGCGAAAGCTTGACGCCAGCGAGACTGCAGCCGCAAGGTCAACTGCCGGCTCATCCAGCTTCACGCCGCCCGCCACATTTAAATAGGCATCCTGCGTCTGCAAAAACATACCGATCCGCTTCTCTAATACCGCAATAATTAATGCCATCCGGTGATGATCGATTCCTGTGGACATCCGCCGCGGCGACGGGAAATTCGTTGCTGCGACAAGCGCCTGAAGCTCAACCAGCACGGGTCGGGTTCCTTCCATACTGGCTACAACCGTAGAGCCGGATACGCCAAGCGGGCGCTCCGACAGGAACAGCTCTGACGGATTGGCCACTTCTCGAAGGCCTTCTTCACCCATTTCGAATATGCCGATCTCATTAGTGGAGCCAAACCGGTTCTTAACGGCCCGGAGCAGCCGGTAAGTATGATGCCGCTCGCCTTCGAAGTACAGCACGCAGTCGACCATATGCTCCAGCAGACGGGGACCGGCAATTGCGCCTTCTTTCGTCACATGCCCGACAAGCACGGTAGCGATTCCTTTGATTTTTGCTACCCGCATGAAGTGAGCGGTACATTCCCTTACCTGGGCGACGCTGCCCGGAGCAGACTGAACGTTTGGATCATACACCGTCTGAATGGAGTCGATGACGAGAAAATCCGGCTGGACCGATTCAATCGCATCGTTAATTTGCTCCATGTTTGTCTCGCAAAGGACAAAAAGGGATTCCGTCAGAGCACCAAGCCGGTCAGCGCGGAGACGCGTCTGCCGGACGGATTCCTCCCCGGAAATATAGAGCACCTTCAGCCCCTTTGAGGCCAACGCATGCGAGGTTTGCAACAGCAGCGTGGATTTTCCGATTCCGGGATCTCCGCCTACCAGAATTAGCGAGCCTGGCACAACGCCTCCGCCCAGCACCCGGTTAAGCTCCTGCAACCGTGTTTCAATACGCGGTTCCTGCCCACTTTCTATATGTATGATGGATTGCGGCTTTTCTTTCGTCTGAGCCACGCGAAGACCGACACCTTGTGTTTTGACAACGGTCTCTTTTTCCTCCACCATCGTATTCCAAGACTGGCAGCCCGGACATTTCCCCAGCCATTTCGGCGATTCCGTCCCGCATTCAGTACATACAAACTTTAGCTTTATCTTTGCCATACTAGGCTCCTTTTAACAAGCGTTACCATTTAAAAGTTTACCATTTTATCCGTAGGGTATAAACCCCTTCTTACGAACTAATGTACGGACCAACAGATTCCAGTCAGTAAAAAAGCCTTCCTTATTCCAACATCGGAATAAAGAAAGCTTTTGTTAAATGATGCAAAAGTATAAGCTGCAAAAATTATGAGATTGCCGCAGCTTCTCTGGATACGAGAATCCGGTGCGTGGTAAGCTGAGAGCCCAGCATAATACGCTCGCCTTCTCCATCCTTTCCTTTACCGCCGTCCGCCTGTTTATTTCCCCTGTGGGCATGCGCCTGACGGAAGGAATCGCTGTTCACCCAGCCCTCGAAGGAAGCTTTGGTCTCCCAGGTCGTGCTTACCTTCAGCTCATCGTAGTCAGCCAGCCCTTCGGTCAGCATAACCTCCATGCGAATAAAACCGGCGGACTGCTCAATGCCTTTGGTCTTCTGGAACCGCTCCGCTACCTCTTCCCCATGGCCTTTTTTTACCTTTATCGTATTCGTCACAACGATCATAATAAGCCCCTCCATCTTCCCACAGCTTCTATGTTTAAAACCCTTAATTGCTAAATAATCCTTATTCCAAGCATATACGATAATGATTCTCATTGTCAAATGGAGTGGGTAAAACAAAAGCTGCCCGGCGAGGGATTCCCTCACCCAGGCAGCCTGGTTGTTTTCTTGCTTATTTTGCTGCCGGCTCTTCCGGGACAGCTTCGGATTTGTTAACGGTCAACCCGCCGTCTTTCTCGTCAATCGTGAAGGAATCGCCTTTGCGGATCTTGCCAAGGAGGAGATCCTCTGACAGCCGGTCTTCGATATGCTTCTGAATCGCACGGCGCAGCGGACGCGCACCGTATTGCGGGTCGAAGCCTTCCTTCGCGAGGAACGCCTTCGCGGAATCGGTGAGGATGAAGTCCACCTCTTGTTCGCGCAGCCGTTTGCGAAGCTCGTCGGACATAAGCGTAACGATTTGAGCGATATGCTCTTGCTCCAGCGAGTGGAACACGATTGTTTCGTCGATCCGGTTCAGGAACTCCGGACGGAAGCTTTTCTTCAGCTCTGTCATCACTTTATCCTTCATTTGGTTGAACTCGCGGCCCGAATCCTGTACGGCTGTAAAGCCCAGCGAGGAATTACGTTTGATTTGATCCGCGCCAACGTTCGAAGTCATAATGATCAGCGTGTTGCGGAAGTCGACCACTCTGCCTTTGGAATCGGTCAGACGACCATCTTCCAGTACTTGCAGCAGGATGTTGAACACTTCCGGATGCGCCTTCTCGATTTCGTCGAGGAGGACAACGGAATATGGCTTGCGGCGTACTTTCTCGGTCAGCTGACCGCCTTCTTCGTAGCCCACATATCCCGGAGGCGCTCCGACGAGACGGGACGTGGAGTGTTTCTCCATATACTCCGACATATCAATGCGGATAACCGCGTTCTCGTCGCCGAACATCGCTTCCGCGAGTGCGCGGGCTAGCTCGGTTTTACCTACCCCGGTAGGACCAAGGAAGATGAACGAACCGATTGGACGTTTCGGATCTTTTAAGCCTGCGCGCGCTCTGCGGATGGCTCTCGATACCGCCTTAACCGCATCTTCTTGGCCGATTACGCGGTCATGCAGGATATCTTCCATCTTGAGCAGACGCTCAGTTTCTTCTTCCGCCAGCTTGCTGACCGGAATACCCGTCCAGCTTGCTACAACCTGAGCGATATCTTCAGGCGTTACCTCGGAATCGGTGCGGCCTTGTTTTTCTTTCCATTGGTTCTTCGTTACGTCGAGCTCTTCACGGATTTTTTGCTCCGTATCGCGAAGGGCTGCCGCTTTCTCGAACTCCTGGCTTTGAACCGCTGCGTCTTTCTCCTTGCGGATATCCTCCAGACGATTCTCCAGCTGTTTGAGATTAGGCGGTACCGTATACGAGTTAAGTCTCACTTTCGAGCTCGCCTCGTCGATCAGGTCGATCGCTTTGTCCGGCAGGAACCGGTCCGTAATATAACGATCGGACAGCTTCACGGCTTGCACGATTGCATCATCCGTAATTTTTACGCGGTGGTGAGCCTCATAACGGTCACGCAGGCCGTGCAGAATTTGGATGGCTTCTTCCGGCGATGGCTGGTCGACCGTAATCGGTTGGAACCGGCGCTCAAGCGCGGCATCCTTCTCGATGTATTTGCGGTATTCATCCAGCGTTGTTGCGCCGATGCACTGCAGCTCGCCGCGGGCAAGCGCAGGCTTTAGAATATTGGATGCATCAATCGCGCCTTCAGCGCCGCCTGCACCGATCAGCGTATGAAGCTCATCGATGAACAGAATGATGTTGCCGGCTTGGCGAATCTCATCCATGATCTTTTTCAAGCGGTCTTCGAATTCGCCGCGGTACTTCGTGCCGGCTACAACGGAGCCCATATCCAAAGTCATAACGCGTTTGTCGCGAAGTGTCTCTGGGATTTCGTTTGCGATAATCTTTTGAGCAAGACCTTCTGCAATCGCGGTTTTACCTACGCCCGGCTCACCGATTAGAACAGGATTGTTCTTGGTACGGCGGCTGAGCACCTGGATTACGCGCTCGATTTCCTTGCTGCGGCCGATAACCGGATCCAAATTACCCTCGCGGGCATAAGCGGTCAGGTCACGGGCTAAGCCGTCCAGCGTTGGCGTACTCACATTGGATGGAGAGCCATGGCTGCTGGATACCGCTTCGCTGCTGCCCAGCAGCTGCAATACTTGCTGGCGCGCTTTGTTAAGGCTAATGCCAAGGTTGTTCAGAACCCGGGCTGCTACGCCTTCTCCTTCGCGAATCAGACCAAGCAGGATATGTTCTGTGCCTACGTACGTATGGCCAAGCTTTCTTGCTTCGTCCATCGACAGCTCGATAACCTTTTTCGCGCGTGGCGTATAAGCAATATTAGTTGGCTGCTCTTGACCGCGGCCGATCAAAGCCTCCACTTCATCCTGAATTTTCTCAAGTCCAAGACCAAGGCCGATTAAAGCCTTCGCTGCAATGCCTTCCCCTTCGCGAATCAGGCCGAGCAAAATATGCTCCGTACCAATATTATTGTGACCAAGACGAACCGCTTCCTCCTGCGCCAAGGCGAGAACCTTTTGCGCTCGCTCCGTAAAACGTCCAAACATCATGTTTCATGCACCCCCATGCTCGGTTTGACCCCGCAATTGATTGCGGATTAATTCGGCCCTGCGGTAATCCCGCTGATCAGCGCTCATCTTCTCGTTGAACGTCTGCTGCAGGAACCCGGGCTGCGTCATTACAATTAATTCATTTAAAGATTGGCTCGTGACGTGATCCAGAAGCCCCAGATCGACGCCTAGCCTTACATCGGACAGCCGTTGCGCGGATTCCTTGGAATCCATCACCGCCGCGTAAGACAAAATGCCGTAAGAGCGCCTTACCCGGTCCTCGATCCGAAGCCGAGACTCGGACATCAGCCGTTGGCGGGCTGCTCTCTCATGCTCGATAATCTGCTTGGCTACTCCGTGCAAATTATCGATGATTTCGCCTTCAGTCTGTCCCAGCGTAATCTGATTCGATATCTGGAACAGATTCCCCAGCGCTTCGCTGCCTTCGCCATACATTCCCCGGACAGCGAGGCCGACCTGCGTGACAGCCGATAAAATACGGTTAATCTGCTGAGTCAGCACAAGTGCCGGCAGATGCATCATAACCGATGCGCGTATTCCCGTCCCTACATTCGTCGGACAGGTGGTCAAATAACCTCTCTGCTCGTCGAACGCGTAATTGGTTTCTTCCTCGAAAATATCATCGATCTGGTTCGCCAGTGTCCAAGCCTCTTTGACTTGAAAACCGGGATACAGGCATTGAATACGAAGATGATCCTCTTCGTTGATCATTATGCTGACCGATTCATTCTCGCTTAGAATGACCGCCCCGCCGCGTGACTCGTTAGCCAGGTTAGGGCTAATCAGATGCTTCTCCACCAATACCCGTCTTTCCAGCTCGCTAAGCTCCGATAAAATAATCGTTTCGAAATGTCCTACCGGATCCAGCTTGCCGGATTGCCCTATTGCAGTGAGCTGATTCATGACCTCAAGCGACTGCTGATTGGTAGCAAGCATCGGGAATGGATACTGCCGCATATTTCGCGCAATGCGTACTCGGCTGCTAATGACGATATCCGAGTCAGGTCCAACTCCCTTCATCCAATCGCTTAACGCTTGCTCAGAGAAACGATGACTCGCCAAGAGTAAACCTCCTTCGTGCGCCTTACAGTTCTACTATTTTACGCTCCAGCTCACGGATTCGATCACGAATCTGAGCCGCGCTTTCAAATTCTTCTCGTTCGATACGGCTTTGCAAATCCCGCCGCAGTTGTTCAATCTCTCGCTTGTACTGAATTTGGCCGCCGGAACGCTTCGGTATTTTACCGACATGGACCGTATTGCCATGTACACGTTTCAGCAGAGGATCTAACTTCTCGGTAAATTGACGGTAGCAGTTGCTGCAGCCGAACCTGCCGATCTTGCTGAATTGCGCGTACGTTAACCCGCAGTGGTCGCAGCGGATCATCTGCTGTTGCTTGGCGCTGTTTGCGCCGTTAGTGCTGCTCGGATCAAAATCGAGAAGGCCCGACAGCAGACTGTGAATAGAGAACCCGTTTGGAGCGCCGGGGATACCTTCACCCCGTTCCCTTGCACAGGATTCACAGATGTGAAATTCGGTCTTTTCACCGTTCACGATTTTCGTAAAATGAAGCGTTGCCGGCTTCTTGCCGCATTCTTGGCAAATCAAGCCGAATCCCCTCCTTCCGGTGTAACCTTCTCAGGCGCTTATTTGGCTAATAAAGATATCAGCATGGAGCGCAGTAACCTGGCTCTGATCTCATCGCGAAGCGGCAGCTTGACGGCAATGGTGTCGCGGTCAACCGCGGCCCGAAGCAGGTTCGCTTCCCGTTTCGTAATTAGTCTTGCCTCCTCCAGCTGATAAATCAGCCCCTCCGCCACGCTTTGCTCGACGCAATCGCCAATCGTTTGATGGATATGGAATTGAATCGTCTTAAGCGCCGGCAAGTCTACCCGCTGAATGCGGATATAACCGCCGCCGCCGCGCTTGCTTTCAACCATGTATCCCTTCTCCAAAGTGAACCGGGTACTGATTACATAATTGATCTGCGACGGAACGCAGGAAAACTTGTCTGCCAGTTCATTGCGTTGAATCTCAACGGCGCCTTCCGGGCTTTCCTGCAACATCTGCTTCAAGTACTGCTCGATGAGATCGGAAATGTTACGCAAATTTACCAACCTCCTGGCGACATGAGCTGTGGATGCATTTGTGGAAATGCTGCCCCAACTGACTTTGACTTTCTTTGACTTTAACTTTATTATACGCAAAAATCAGGAAAGGTCAATACATGGAATTTCAATTTTCTGATAATTTAACAATCATACTATCGCCATTATCTAGCATGGTGCGGATGGATGCGATTTATACACAGTCCGTCCCATTAACACACAGCTGCAGCTGTCCTACGAGCCGTTCATCCACTGACTACTCACATTTGTGCATAAACGCTATGCAAAATGCTCGAGCAAGCAAAAGGCTCTATATTGTTATTAAACCGTTGTGGGGAGTTTATAAACAGGATAAGGAGAAAAGGGAAACATCTCTGGCAGGCGGGTGTTGTCTATCCACGGAGTTATTCAGTTATCCAGACCGCAAACGCGCATAAAATAAGGGGATTTGACGATTTATGCACAACTTCATCTACAAAATACAGATAAGTTGTAATTGAGTGACTATTCACATGTGGATATCAAAACAAAAAAGCAGCTTAATCCCAATGTGGATCAGCTGTTCAGGTTGTGGATGAATCGTTGATAACTATGCGGAAACAAAAAACCTGTCGCGTAATGCGACAGGCTCTTCATTGCTTGGCGACGTCCTACTCTCCCAGGACCCTGCGGTCCAAGTACCATCGGCGCTGGAGGGCTTAACGGTCGTGTTCGGTATGGGAACGCGTGGTTCCCCTCCGCCATCGCCACCAAACGTAAGGCGTTGCTTTCGAAGTACGTTTCTTGCAGAAACGTTTCGGGATTTGCGCCTTGAAAACTGGATGCGAAAGTTTGAATTCCTTAAGTGTTCCGATTGTTACACCGGGGTCCCCGAAAAGTAATCGGAATAAGCTGCAACGCTTAACTTCACTTTTTGGGGGTTGTTTTAGGATAAGCCCTCGACCGATTAGTATTCGTCAGCTCCACACATTGCTGTGCTTCCACCCCGAACCTATCAACCTCGTCGTCTTCAAGGGGTCTTACTAGTTGGGAAATCTCATCTTGAGGGGGGCTTCACGCTTAGATGCTTTCAGCGCTTATCCCGTCCGTACTTGGCTACCCAGCGGTGCTCCTGGCGGAACAACTGGTACACCAGCGGTACGTCCATCCCGGTCCTCTCGTACTAAGGACAGCTCCTCTCAAATTTCCTGCGCCCGCGACAGATAGGGACCGAACTGTCTCACGACGTTCTGAACCCAGCTCGCGTACCGCTTTAATGGGCGAACAGCCCAACCCTTGGGACCTACTTCAGCCCCAGGATGCGATGAGCCGACATCGAGGTGCCAAACCTCCCCGTCGATGTGGACTCTTGGGGGAGATAAGCCTGTTATCCCCAGGGTAGCTTTTATCCGTTGAGCGATGGCCCTTCCATTCGGTACCACCGGATCACTAAGCCCGACTTTCGTCCCTGCTCGACTTGTTGGTCTCGCAGTCAAGCTCCCTTATGCCTTTGCACTCTCCGAATGATTTCCAACCATTCTGAGGGAACCTTTGGGCGCCTCCGTTACATTTTAGGAGGCGACCGCCCCAGTCAAACTGCCCACCTGACACGGTCCCCGAACCAGTTTCATGGTTCCAGGTTAGAACTTCGATACGATCAGGGTGGTATCCCAACGTCGCCTCCACACAAGCTGGCGCTCATGCTTCTCAGGCTCCCACCTATCCTGTACAGATCGTACCAAAGTCCAATATCAAGCTGCAGTAAAGCTCCATGGGGTCTTTCCGTCTTGTCGCGGGTAACCTGCATCTTCACAGGTATTAAAATTTCACCGGATCTCTCGTTGAGACAGCGCCCAAGTCGTTACGCCATTCGTGCGGGTCAGAATTTACCTGACAAGGAATTTCGCTACCTTAGGACCGTTATAGTTACGGCCGCCGTTTA